>NZ_JAVRCP020000016.1:0-167362 GCF_034530675.2 Nostoc sp. DedVER02 | reverse complement strand
AAGCGATCGCGCTTGAGCCAGTCGTCTAGAACGTCAAACCACCCTCTACTGGGCGCACGTCCAACTGCGATGGTCATCGGACTAAAATCCTCTTTTTTTACTAAAATTGCAACGTTTCTAAGGCAGTACGGAAAGCCAATGTAACCGGCTGCCGTGAGGAATTAACGTTTTTTTTGACAATCTCAACCGCGTGAAAGCATCTGAGATTCTGAGAAGTTTGCCGATCGCTGAAATCAGCATTTCTCTTTCTTTATGCCATTACACGTACCATCGGCTAGTAATCTAGCTTGTGGTAACTTAATGATTCTTAACTTATCACATTAGTCAGGGTTTTTGCCTGATACACGGAAGCAAATCACGCACGAAACACGAACCTTATAAATAATATGAATATCAGAAATTTTACAATTTGACACAAGTTTTCTCAGAAATGTAAGAAAATTTAGTCTAGATGGATGTAGGTAGGTGACTCATCTCCAAGAGTTCAAAAAGAGCCTGGGGGCAGGAGAGAGAGAATTTTGATCGGACAATGAGTAAAAAAATTATAAACGTCCCTTAACAAACAAATTATATGGGTAGCAGCAGGGAGGAGGGCGGCTGAGTTTTTGTCAACAATGTTTGGTAAAATAAGCAAGCAGCAGACCCTCTAAAGTCTTCTTTAGTTGAATGACTAGTTTTCAAATTTAGTCAAGTTCTGTCTAGCAGAATTCAGTGTGCGAGTAGTCACAGCGAGTATCTCACAGGCAATTGTAGTTCAATGACGACATCAACAACGATTAACAAAGGCGATCGCCTCCTGCATCAAAATGTTCTCGGTTCTCGTCGGTTCAGTAACTACAGCTGGGCAACTATCGTTACCTTGGGAGCAGGCGGCTTTTTACTGGCTGGGATATCGAGCTATTTAAAAGTTAATTTACTCATAGTTTCCGATCCAACTCAACTGGTATTCATCCCCCAAGGATTGGTGATGGGGTTATATGGCACTGCTGGCTTGCTATTAGCCACATACTTGTGGTTAGTAATTTTATTGGATGTAGGTGGCGGTTACAACGAATTTAACAAGGAAACCGGCACAATCAAAATATTTCGTTGGGGATTTCCTGGCAAAAACCGCCGAATTGAAATTGACGGTCGCATCGAAGATGTGCAGTCCGTGCGAATAACCGTCAAAGAAGGTCTGAATCCTCTTCGTGCCCTCTATCTACGCATTAAGGGTCGGCGAGATATACCCTTAACACGGGTTGGACAACCATTATCTTTAACAGAGTTGGAAACAGAAGGCGCAAAATTAGCCCGGTTTTTGGGAGTGTCACTAGAAGGACTTTGATTAATTGGGAATTGGGCATGGAGCATGGGGCACGGGGCATAGGGCATTGTAAAAATTTTTGGTTTACCCTACTTGTCCACACTCTCGACGCTCATGGGGAAAAATGATAAAGCACAGATACTAGAGGTGGAGGGAGTATGAGGAGATAAGAGAACAAGTAAAACATTATTCTTCTTCATGCCCAATTCCCAATTCCCAATTCCCAATCCCCCTTAAAACGATTAAGATACTCTGGTTAAATCACTAACTGGCAATGCGGTTAAAAATTTCACAATTTTTGCTTTCTTTTGTGCTTATCGGTGCTGTGATGCTGGGAGGATGCTCAACACAGCAGGTAGCTTCTAATACGTCTTCTCCAACCTCGACAGCTACCTCGGCTACCCAGACGACTACTGAAGCAACATCTGTATCTCAAACTAGTAGTATTGATATTCCTGGAACCGCTGGTTTACCACGTCTTGAAGGCAAGGCTACTGTGGTGATAACAGTTAAAGGTTCGCCCATTACTATCGAGGTAGATGGCACTGATGCCCCTATTACAGCTGGCAACTTCGTAGATTTAGTGCAGAAGCGTGTTTACGATGGTTTAGCTTTCCATCGAGTTGTGCGCGAACCACAACCGTTTGTAGTTCAAGGGGGCGATCCAAAAAGCAAAGACCGGAAAGTTCCAGCAGATCAATTGGGAACCGGTAGCTATATTGACCCAAAAACGGGAAATGCTCGCTATATACCTTTAGAAGTTAAAGTGAAGGGTTCGGATACTCCGATTTACAATAAACCATTTGATGCAACTGCTCAACCCGTCGTATTGCCCCATAAACAGGGTGCAGTAGCGATGGCGCGATCGCAATCCCCAGACTCCGCTTCTGCTCAGTTTTACTTTGCTTTGGCGGATCTAGCCTTTTTGGATGGTAACTACGCCGTGTTTGGCAATGTCACTCAAGGCTTTGATGTAGTAAACAAGATTCAGCAAGGCGATCGCATTGACTCTGCTAGAGTCACCCAAGGGGCTGAAAATCTAAAAGCACCAGCGCAGTAAGACAAAATGAAGAATCTAATGTTTGAATAACAAAAGATTGCTCACTTCCAAAATTTAAATTGGTTAAAGTTTGTGTTACTGGTATTGGTTTAATTTCCGCTTTGGGTGGAAATCTAAAAGATAGTTGGCAAAATTTGCTAGCAGGTAAATCTGGAATTAGGTTACATCAACCATTTCCAGAACTGAAACCACTTCCTCTAGGTTTGATTTCTCAACAACCATCTGAGTTGACAATGTTAACTCAAATGGTTGTTAATTCTGCTTTACAAGATGCTGGGTTAGTTCCACCTTTAGCAGATTGTGCTGTAGTTATTGGATCGAGTCGCTCTTATCAAGCATCTTGGGAGAGGCTAGCGCGACAAATGTCTGAAGAAGCGGCAAATTTACCTGTTTCTTCTTTAGGAAATTGGCTAGATATACTACCTCATATCAATGCGATCGCAGCCGCGCGACAAATCGGTGCATCTGGAATAGTTTTAGCACCGATGTCAGCTTGTGCAACTGGAATTTGGTCTATTGCCCAAGCAGCTTTACTGATACAAACTGGGCAATGTCAACGAGCGATCGCAGGTGCAGTAGAAGCACCAATTACACCCTTAACTTTAGCTGGGTTTCAGCAGATGGGTGCTTTGGCAAAAACTGGGGCTTATCCTTTTGATTTACACCGCGAAGGCTTAGTGTTAGGCGAAGGCGCAGCTGTATTTGTCTTAGAATCCGCAGAGTTGGCAAAACAGCGTCAAGCAAAAGTGTATGGTGAAATTCTCGGTTTCAGCTTAACTAACGACGCATATCATAGTAATTCACCGGAACCTGAAGGGAAAAGTGCGATCGCAGCTATCAAACAATGTCTAGAACGTAGTTGTTTATCACCAAGCGATATCGATTACATTCATGCTCATGGTACAGCAACCCAGCTAAATGACCAGATGGAGAGTATGGTAATCCAGCATTTATTTCCTCAAGGTGTAGCAATTAGTTCTACTAAAGGAAGCACAGGCCATACACTCGGAGCATCTGGAGCATTAGGCGTAGCTTTTTCTCTCATGGCATTAAAGCATCAAATATTACCGCCTTGTGTAGGATTGCAGCAGCCAGAATTTGATTTAGATATTGTTACAGCAGCACACCTCAGTAAACTTAACCAAGTCTTATGTTTAAGTTTTGGCTTTGGCGGACAGAATGTTGCGATCGCCTTAGCTAAATACAGCTTTGCATAAGTTTGTAACTAATTCTTTGCGTAACTCTGCGCTTCCCTCTGCGCCCCTACCCTGCGGGAAGGCGAAGCGCCTATGCGTTTAAAAAATAACTCTTTGCTCTTTAGCAGAACGTCAAAAATAAAACTGTAACAAAAAATACAAAATTTTTATTTTTTCAAAAAAAAGGATAAGCTAGTTACAGAATGATATCCGGTTCGTAAAGATACCGTGATTAGGAGAAAGTTTTATGATTTCAAAATCACCACTACCGCTAGAACCTGCTTCTCCGGCACATATATGTCCTTTTGACCAAGCCTGTAGCTACTTAGAAGCAGCAGCTAAAGAATTAAATTTAAATCAGGGTTTGCTGGAAATTCTCAGCCATCCGCGTAAAGTTGTCACAGTTTCCATTCCCGTGAAACTAGATGACGGTGAAATACAGGTTCTTGCTGGACACAGGGTACAGCACTCCGATGTTTTAGGCCCCTACAAAGGCGGAATTCGTTTTCATCCGGCTGTGACATTGCGCGAAGTATCGGCTTTAGCAATGCTGATGACCTGGAAATGTGCATTGTTAGGTATTCCTTATGGTGGTGGGAAGGGTGGCATTCCCATAGATCCAAAACGGTACAGTGTTGGCGAATTAGAGCGAATCAGTCGCCGTTATATCAGCGAATTAATTAAAGATATTGGCCCTTCCGTAGATATTCCTGCGCCAGACATGGGGACTTCTGCCCGTGAAATGGCTTGGATGATGGACACTTACTCTGTAAATGTTGGTCATGCTGTACCAGGTGTTGTGACTGGGAAACCACTTTCCATTGGTGGTTCGCTGGGGCGAGAAATGGCAACTGGACGCGGCACAATGATTATTGTACGTGAGGCGCTAGCAGATCGAGGTAAATCTTTAGTAGGAGTGCGAGTAGCCATTCAGGGTTTTGGTAATGTCGGTGGTGCCGCAGCTGAATTACTACATCAAGCAGGCGCAAAAATTATCGCTGTTTCAACAGGCGCTGGCGGAATATTTTCCGAAGCTGGTCTTGATATTCCCGCGTTGAAAATCTACGCTGCTGAAAATGGTAAGAGTATTATGGGTTTCCCAGAATCTGTACCAATTAGCAATGCAGATTTATTAACTTTACCCTGCGATGTCTTAATACCAGCAGCTTTAGAAAACCAGATTACAGAAGAAAATGTGAATCAGGTGCAAGCGCAAATTGTTGCAGAAGCAGCTAACGGGCCGGTTACTCTTGAGGCTAACTTGGCCTTAGAAGCGCGGGGTGTGACAGTGCTACCGGATATCTTGGCGAATGCTGGCGGTGTGGTAGTCAGTTATTTAGAGTGGGTGCAGGGTCTTTCCTACGTATTTTGGGATGAAGAGCGCGTTAACCGTGAAATGGAACATTTAATGGTACAAGCCTACCAGCGAGTGATTCAACAGTCCAAAAAACGGCAAATTTCTTTAAGATTAGCAGCTTACACTTTAGGGGTGGGTAGAGTTGCCCAAGCGCTGATTGATAGAGGTCTTTATCCTTAGATTTAGGAATATGTAGCGATTTGGTAAAGTACAGATGATCTTAAGGGCACAGCACTGCTGTGCCCCGTACCTGTGTACTTAATTTACTTGAAAAACGCTGTAGATTGCGCCCCTACTCACCAGAAGGTGAAGCAGCATGGATTAAGTCTGGCTTCTTCTCAGCAGGAGGAAGTTCAATAGCTTGAGCCGAAGTAGGGCGTTGATGCCTGGCGCTAGTTTGTATCTGCACAGGTTTACCCGTCTCAATTGATTGGTAAAGAGCTTGAATGATAGAAACATCAATTAAACCTTCTGTTCCAGATGGCTCAGGGTTTTTATCTTGCAGAATACAATCAGAGAAGTAGGTAAATTCAGCTGCTATTTGATCGTGAGCCTCAAAAGTACGCTCTTGGGTTTCACCATCGATTGTCAAGTAGTGCTTCAGTTCTCCGTGCCAAGTATAGGCAGATTCTACTCGTAAATCTCCTTTAGTACCTACTACCTGATAAGTTGAAACTTTAGCCCCTCCAAAGCTACAGGTAAATGTTGCCAACCGCTCATTAGGGAAACGTAAGGTAACACTAGTCATTTCTTCCACTTCGCTGAAACGTTGTTCTCCTTTATTGGCAGCTACAGCAAATACTTCAATTGGTTCATCTTGAAATAGATAACGTACAGCATTAATGCAGTAAATGCCGATATCATAGAGCGTGCCACCACCAGTTACATCTCGTAAACGAATGTTGCCTTCTTCTACTTGTTGACTAAAAACCGAGTTGAAAATGCGTGGTTCACCAATTTGCTTTGAACGGAGAATTTCAACTGCTTGTAAATTTGCTTCTTCTAAATGTAAGCGATAGGCAATCATCAGCTTCACGTTGTTATCATTGGCAGCTTTAATCATTGCCTCACATTCTTCTTCTGTCACTGCCATTGGCTTTTCACACAACACATGAATTGCCTGATTAGCAGCCCGTACAGTGTATTCACGATGCAAGTGATTAGGCAACGCAATATAAACTGCATCAACCTCACCACTTGTTAGACAGTCCTCATACTCATCATAAGAATAAGTATGCTTAATACCATACTTTTTACTCAGTTCTTCAGCTTTAGTAGGGTCATCTGAAACCAGTGCCACTAATTCTGAATTTTCGGCGTGGGCAAAGGAAGGTAAAGCCGCTTCTTGGGCAAACCAACCTAAACCAACAACGGCGTAACGAATTTTACTTTTACCATTTGTAGCAGTCATTTTTTTACTCTCCGACGAAGGGATATTGTGGTAATTTGAATGCATTAATTACCTATAAATAATGGCTAACTGTTTATACAAACACTTAAAATAAAGTGCATTGCTACATTGCTAATGCAGCTTCTACATTTGACACCAACTTATCTTTAGTTTCTTGAAACTCTTGTCCTAATTCAGTTAGCTCTTGAGCGCTCATACATTCGCGCACTGCATTAAAAATTTCACTTTCTTCTTCTTCTACATGATGTTTAAGTGTTTCCTTCAGTTCGGTCATTTTCTCTTTAAACTCAGGTTCAGTATGTTTTAGCGCCTTAATTTCTTCTAAAATAACTGAAACTTCTTCATGTTCTTCTTCAGCTTCTTCAACATATTGTTCGGTTTCTTCGTATTCTCGCAAAGCTGGATAGAAAACTAATTCTTCAGTTCTGGCATGTAAGATTACTGCTATATATATTTGGTTGAATTGCTCAACTAATTTTGTCCCCTTAGCTTTTTCTGCTTCTGCAACAAGCTTCTCAACTTGGCGATGCTCTGCTTCAATTAATGTAAGAATGTCTGTTGACTTAGCTTTAGTAGTTTTAGCCATTTTCTTATCCCTTAGTAACTATCGATTTATAGGGCTGAGAATTTGGAAATTTATGGATTGAATTTCATCTATTCTCAATGGCTTAGTAAATTAAAACCTCATTCTTTCAGTAAGCTTTAGTTTAGACTTAAGGAATATTTACGGTATTGCATCTTCAGTCAAATTCATAACCTCAGCATGATGGATATAAGCTATAGCCTAAAACTTAAACACCAGGTGAAGATTCATACACATTTGGTACAGCCTCACAAAGAAGCGGTATGAGTCCTGAACACAACTAAGTTTTCTTTGTCTTTGATGTTACAACAGAAGCAATCGCTAGATACTTGGTATATATTGCAACTGACAGTTTCTAATACAGATAATAGGACTTTAACAAGTATATGGAGATAAAAATACAACCAACAAATCAGACTTTATACGAGCAAGATTATTATCTGTGGCTGAGGACAACCATCAATGAACTTCGTGCTGGTCAGTTTTCATCTGTAGATTTAGATAACTTAATTGAAGAGTTGGAAGATATAGGGAGGAACCACAAGCGAGCGGTGAAAAGTCTGTTAATTCGACTTTTTGAACATTTGCTAAAGCTGATATACTGGGATATGGAACGGGAGCGAAATCAAGGGCACTGGAAAGGTGAAATCAGGACATTCCGTAGAGAAATTAAGGATCTACTTAAAGAGAGTCCTAGCTTAAAGTCTTACATTTTAGAAATATTTGATGAATGTTATCAAGATGCAAGGAAAGAAGCAAGCGATCGCTCTCAACTTCCCATCGATACATTCCCTATTACGCTTATTGGCTCTTTAGAACAAATTTTAGATGAAAACTGGTTTCCTAGTCATTTGTCATTTGTTCAAGAGATACTACGCCCACCCAACGGCAAAGCTCAACTTGACGTGTGCTTCAAGGCGATCGCCTACAACAGTATTGCATTGTATATAAAAATACTTTTTAGCTTTACTCAGTTGTGTTGCACAGTTTGATTACTTTTTATCATAACTATACGTAACCCACCCATTGAATCTCTACCAAAGCCGATTAAAATAAATACGCAACTTGGGCTTCCATAGGAGTTATCCAGCCGTGCAGCCGGACTTAATAGGCTTGGAAATTAGTAAGGGGGAACTGAGACGTTTGACTGGGTTCGATCCAGAAGACGTTTTCCGTCCCTCTGTTTTGCGAGATAGTAAGAAGCGATTAGGGTTTTTCCTCAATGAAATGCTGGTGACGCTGGCGCTAACACCCATAATTGTGGGCTTTATTTACGCATTTATTATTCTGCCGACAATCGGATCTTCAATTAAATTCGGGATTCTTTTACTAATTTTAGTGCCAATGCCGATATTAGTGGGGCGATGGCTTTGGCGGCAGTTGAGCTTTCCTGAAGGACTGACAATACTTTTAGATGAAGTTGATAAATATCATGACCTGATTAACGCTATAGATATTAATGACCAATTGGCGGCATCAGGAAACGTAGAAAGCAGTATCCATGACCGAGATAAAGTCACCGCTGCCCTACAACTAATTAGAGAAGATTTAGTCCGCGCTCTAAAAACGGAACGAATTTTGCGAGATAATAAAAAATTGCTTGCTAATAACCAAGAGTTATTTGTGAATAATTTAGCCAGTCTGCAAGCTTTACAAGTTAGTAGTCAAGCAGGCGAATATGCTCAACTGCTAAATCAATCATTGCAAATTGCGATCGATGTGCAAGCAGAAATTAGAAAATTACACAAAGGCTGAGTAGAGTTTTTCTTGACTGATGAATTTCCTAAAAAACAATCGCCCCGTTGACTTAAATGAGCAACAAACCCAAAATAATTGTCCTGGATGATGATCCTACTGGTTCTCAAACAGTCCACAGCTGCTTGCTATTAATGCACTGGGATGTGGATACTTTACGGATTGGATTGCAGGATGATTCGCCGATTTTCTTTGTGCTGACTAATACTAGATCCCTAACGCCAGAGTCAGCTGCATCTGTTACCAGAGAAGTTTGCCAGAACCTCAAAATCGCTTTGAATGTTGAAGGAATTGACGATTTTCTAATTGTCAGCCGTTCTGATTCTACTTTGCGAGGGCATTATCCCATCGAAACTGATGCGATCGCAGAAGAACTCGGCCCTTTTGATGCTCATTTTCTTGTACCAGCATTTTTTGTTGGCGAAGCCTCTCGAAGAGAGGGTGGACGCATCACCCGCGATAGCGTGCATTACTTAATGATTGCTGGTGTTCCCACCCCAGTCCATGAAACCGAATTTGCCCGTGATTCAGTCTTCAGCTATCATCACAGTTACTTACCTAAGTATGTTGAAGAAAAGACTCAAGGACGAATTGCTGCCGAAGTTGTAGAAAGGTTTCTCCTAGCTGATATTCGCGCTGGTAGTTTGGAACGCTTGTTACAACTTAAGGGTAATCAGTGCGCTGTCGTCGATGGTGAAACTCAAGCCGATCTCAACCGCTTTGCAATAGACATATTAGCAGCAGCAAGTCAAGGGAAACGGTTTCTATTCCGTAGTGCCGCAAGTATTCTAACGGCTTTAGCCGCTTTACCACCCCAACCCATTGCTGCCGAAAACATGGCTCAGTACGTGCGTCAAGGCAAACCAGGCGCGGTAATTGTTGGTTCCCATGTGAAAAAGACTACTCAGCAGTTAGAGGCGCTATTGCAAGTAGAGGGAACTGTGGGAATAGAAGTAAAGGTGGCGCGATTACTTGATGATGGGGAAAATCAATCTGCGGAACTGCTAAAGGAAATTCAGAAAAGTACATGGGCGGCACACGAAGCGGGCAAAACACCAGTAGTTTATACTAGCCGTCAAGAACTAAATTTTAAAGATGTCAATACCCGATTGGAGTTTGGGGCACAAGTTTCAAGTTTATTGATGGATATTGTACACGGTTTACCATCTGATATAGGATTCTTAATCAGCAAGGGTGGCATTACCTCTAACGATGTCTTGAGTAATGGGCTAGCTTTAACTTCAGCCCGTTTACTCGGTCAAATTTTAGCTGGTTGTTCAATGGTATTAACGCCATCCGATCATCCTCAGTTTCCTGATTTGCCTGTGGTGCTGTTTCCAGGTAACGTTGGCGATGCTGATGCCTTGGGGACAGTTTATCAAAGGTTAACCGTGCCAACTTAAGATTTTAGATTTTAGATTTTAGATTCAAGAATCTTTTGGTTCATGTCAGACTAAGTTCCCGCTACGCGCTTTCAACCCTTGTGAGTGATATAGCAAGGGACTAGGGACTGGGTGAAAAGTCTTTTTGCGTCTAAGTTTCATCATCTGTTGATGTCCTAACCACCAAGGCTTGTGCTATACCAATCCAAAATCTAAAGTTGAAAATCCAAAATTGTTGTCTTTTGGCTAGTACTGCATGACTTCTGATTCTGCAATTCCCAATCTAAAGTCAAATTCTGCACTTCCTGATGCAGAATTAAACTCTATCCTTTCGGAGGTAGAGGTAAATTCTACTGTTTCTGATGTAGAGTCAGATCCTATCCCCCCTGATGCGGAGTTAAGATCCGTCCTTCTTTATTTAAAATCAAATACTGTCCTTGGGGATGTAGAACCAAATCCTGCTGACCCAGATGTAAAGCCAAATCTTCCTAAGCCAGATTTAGAGTCAAATCCTGATACCGCATCAGATTTCATATTGACTGATTCAAATCCCAATGAGTCAGCAATATCAGCCTATCGCGTAAGTGATAATACTCAAGTCCAGTTAAAAAGTAAGGAGGGACGACTGCTACTAATTTTGCCCCCAGAATCTCAAGCATCTGCCTCAGAACTAAGTTGGTCTAATATTTGGCAACAAATCAGGCAACGTTTGAATGCAGGCGATCGCTTTCGGATAGCTAATACCCCTGTGCATCTTATGGCACAAGACCGCCTAGTAGATGCCAGACAACTCCAAGAACTCGCCGAGGCTTTGAGTGAAGTCCAACTGAGACTAATGTCTGTCTCAACAAGTCGCCGACAAACTGCGATCGCTGCCGTCACATCTGGGTATTCTGTAGAACAATTGCAGCCCCTAACTTCCCTAAGTACAGAACCAGAAGCTACAGCTACACCCCAGGCAGATGCCCTTTATCTAGAAACAACAGTCCGTTCTGGAGTAGAAATTCGTCATCCTGGTACAGTAATTATCTTGGGAGATGTAAACCCAGGTGGTATTGTAATTGCAGATGGAGATATTATCATCTGGGGTCGTTTACGTGGAATCGCTCATGCTGGGGCTGGAGGCAATCGTGAGTGTCTGATTATGGCTTTGCAAATGGAACCTACCCAATTGCGGATTGCAGATGCTGTAGCTAGGGCACCAGAAAAATTACCAATGCAATTTTCTCCAGAAGTGGCACATATTATGCCCCAAGGGATTCGCATCGCTAGGGCTAGTGATTTTTCTAGAAACCAATTTACTAAGAGCAATTAGCAGCCCTGAATATTTACCTAAAAGATGAAGAATATTAAGGATGAAATATAGCGGTTTTTATGTAGATGGAATAAACTACTCTAATCCCTAGCGTTGTGTATTTCACACCACTGAGCGTAGATGCATTAGCGTTGGCGAAGCCTCTCGTAGAGAAGCGGTAGCGACCTTCGCGTAGTGTCTCGCAGAGAAGGAGCGTCAGCGGCTTGTCGTCAGACATGGTAATAAAAAAATATTCATCCCTCTCCCGAATCAGGGAGATCAGATATTTCTTCATACTTGATACGATACTTCATACTTTATACTGCAATTTACAGTTTTATATTTCCTGAACCCTCATTGACCGCATTTCTATCATGACTCGCATTATAGTGATCACCTCCGGTAAAGGAGGAGTGGGTAAAACCACAGTTTCAGCAAATCTGGGCATGGCTTTAGCCAAAATGGGTCGTCAAGTTGCCTTGGTTGATGCGGATTTTGGTCTGAGAAATTTGGATTTGCTGCTAGGGCTGGAAAACCGCATCGTCTATACTGCGGTGGAAGTCTTGGCCAGAGAATGCCGCTTAGAACAAGCCTTGGTGAAAGATAAGCGCCAACCCAATCTTGTACTGCTGCCGGCAGCCCAAAATCGCTCCAAAGATGCAGTCACACCGGAACAAATGAAGTTACTGGTGAATGCCCTGGCGCAAAAGTATCAGTACGTGATCATCGATAGCCCCGCCGGGATTGAAAATGGGTTTAAAAATGCGATCGGCCCGGCAAAAGAAGCACTAGTTGTCAGCACGCCAGAAATTTCTTCAGTTCGTGATGCCGATCGGGTCGTTGGGTTACTAGAAGCACAAGGTATCAAGCGTGTTCATTTAATAATTAACCGCATCAGACCCGCAATGGTGCAGGCAAATGATATGATGTCAGTGCAAGATGTTCAGGAACTTCTCGCCATTCCCCTGATCGGGGTAATCCCTGACGACGAGCGTGTTATTGTATCTACCAATCGCGGCGAACCCTTAGTGTTAGCTGATAATCCATCTTTAGCTGCAACAGCCTTTGAGAACATTGCTCGTAGATTAGAAGGAGAAAGTGTCGAATTTCTGGAGATCGACTCGTCCCAAGACAGCATCTTCGCCCGGATACGAAGGTTGTTCAGGACAAAGATTGTTTAACTTACTTTTCCAGTCTCTGCGCCAGACCTATTCGTAATGATTGAACTTCTAGAAAAACTTTTTTTTCGCAGCCCTGATAGCAGTCGAACTCAAGTTAAACGTCGCCTGCAATTGGTGATTGCTCACGATCGCGCTGACTTAGATCCTCAAACGTTGGAAAAAATGCGGAAAGAAATCCTAGATGTAGTCTGTCGCTATGTCGAAATTGAGACAGAGGGCTTAGAGTTCTCCTTAGAAAGCAACCAACGAACCACAGCTTTAATTGCTAATTTGCCCATCCGCCGAGTCAAAGGAGCCATACCTGAATGGGAAAGGGGTGATAAATAAGCCTTTATAATTTTAATTTTAAGTATTTTTACTTGAAGCGATTGGATAAACGCAGTAAAATTGACACTATAAAAAAATCTCCCGTTGTCAGCAGTGAGGACAACGGGAGTATATAAAATTTTCTATAAACTATCGGTAAGCAACTTGTGGCCCTGCCCAAATTTCTGTAACCTTTTTACCAAAAGTAATCGGCTGATCGTTATCTGTTGTAGTGACAGTTTTACCATCATTAGCAACTTGCATTAGCGGCCAATTCTCTTCACCCAATTCACCTGCACGGAACAGCGCCCGATCTGGTTGGCTTCTACTCCACCCTAACAAGACGGCAATTTTTTCATGCTCATCCTCATTAGCAGGAGCAACTGTATTAGCTTGATTTTTTTGCCGATCCCAAATCACTGCACTATCTGTAGAATCGCCTGTGTTAAATATACCTTCAAACTTGCGTGCTAAGAAGCGATCGCCTTTTTCCGACCAACTAACTGGAACTAATACCCCAATCTGACCGTTTGGATTAGTTTCTTCTGACGACGCACCCTTTAAAGCCTTTTCCTTTAATAAAGGATCGCTAACAGGAGTAGTTGAAGCCATTACCCACAACTTTTTCGTGTGCATATCTTGGACAAACAGAACGCTAGTAACGCGGCTGTTGTACATTTCTGGTTTTACTTCTAGTTGCACCCGGCTATAAACAGCATATTTACCATCTGGAGAAACCACTGGTACGCTGCGGTAGTGACGAACTCCAGAACCACCCTTGGAAGCGATCGCTTCTTGAGTCGCTGTAATCCATTTCCAAGGAATCGGATGAGGACTACCTATGGGATCTATTTGTTCTGCTTGGGGTTCATCAACTGGTTCCACAACACGTATTTCAGTGGTTGTGGTTGATTCTGATTGTCTTATAGTTGGTACTACCTGAGTTGCTGTCAATGATTCAGTTAAAGATTTTTCTCTCGAAAAAGAATTTTCTTTTTCTTTCAAAGACTTGATATTAGCAGCTTTGAGTTTTCGGACTAAATTAAGCTGACTGACAGGAACATCTGTTAATGGTGCGAGTTCAACTGCTGCCAAAGTATCAGGAACAATTAAATCGCTGTTTGAGAGAGAACTATCTGCTTGAGCAAGGGAATGAATTTTATTTGCTGGTAATACTTGCGGTTCCTGGACAGCAGTACTTTGTGTTGGCACATCAAATTGTTCTATTAGAGAATCAATTTGATCTGTTTTTAATATTTCAGCGTTCTCAGGTTCCCCAACTACAGCTATTTCCTTTGGTACAGAGTCAGAATTTCCAGTCATCGAAGTTAGTTTAGCTACTTCGGATTTTGCCTGGAACGAGTGAGCCGATGCTCCTAACAAGGGTGCAATCAGTATCACAACGACAACGTAATTGAGAAATGGTTGCGCGCGGAACCATCCTGACAGCAAAAGGGGTTTAAGCATTTGTAGACTCTCTAGAGGGGGGTTGCTATGTGAGAAGCAATACCTATGCAGCAATGGGGCAAGCAGTAATTATATGTATAACAGGAAACTAAAAACTTTGACGAGATATTTGTTTCAAAGTTTGCAGAGTTTTACAAAAATTAAGTATCATTGTCCACACCTTTTCTTACTGAGGTACTGAATGTTTTTTTGCAAAAATATGCGAGTATAGTAAATATGCTGAGAACTCAGTAATTACTACACTATCTTTAATCCTGCTGTTGCTATATCCGACCAGACCAAAAATAGGTATTAGTCAAAGAACTTGCAAGTTATAGTTGAGGCGATGACGCTGGCAGCCAAAAGTGAGATAACTTAGTAGTTATTGGGGATCGTACTAGAAATGACTAGTACACAATAAACAACCCACGTTACACACTAAATATAACAGCGCAAACCCTCAAAATGGTAAATGTGAGGCGTTACGTGAGAGGCTGGGAAAGCAGAAGCACAATAAATCATACTCAGAAAATACTGCTGTCAGCAACCCAAATCACAAATTGCAATCTCAACTACAAAAAATAGCTAGAAAAGGCAATAGTTTTTTATAAACCAAACTACACTTAATGCCAATTTCGGGAAAACGATCGGGAACACAACAAAATTTACTTGGTAGATGCTCTAGTGGTTCGTGACGAAACACCACTAAACTATTAGGTTCACTAAAGGCAGATGCAGTTTAGACAACCTGTTACATTTCTTAACTTAACTATTAAGTTAAATTTTGCAGCCTTTTGGTTTCACCAATACGAAAATATTGTACCACCAAACAGCCGATATTATTTACCATTAATTAATGACTAACGATTAACAACTAATTATTAATGAAAATTGTATTCTTTGGTACACCCCAGTTTGCTGTGCCCACTTTGGAAAAGTTATTGAATCATTCAAAATTTGAGGTGTTGGCGGTTGTCACCCAACCAGATAAACGCCGGGAACGGGGAAATAAACTGACACCAACACCTGTAAAAGCGATCGCTACTGCTCACAATTTACCAGTATGGCAACCAGAACGGGTTAAAAAAGACACTGAAACTTTAACCCAACTCAAAGAATTAGACGCAGAGGTGTTTGTTGTTGTCGCTTATGGACAGATTTTATCGGCAAAAATCTTAAAGATGCCAAAATTGGGCTGTATTAATGTGCATGGCTCGATTTTGCCTAAATATCGCGGTGCAGCGCCGATTCAGTGGTGTTTGTATAACGGTGAAGAAGAAACGGGGATCACAACCATGTTGATGGATGTGGGGATGGATACCGGGCCAATGCTAGAAATAGCCACTACACCCATCGGATTACTGGATAATACTCAAGATTTAGCTGAAAGACTCGCTGCGATCGGTGGGGATTTGTTGGTGGAAACTCTGTTGAAGTTGGAACGCCAGGAAATTCAACCAATTCCCCAAGATAATTTGGCAGCTACCTATGCGCCTCTGATTCAAAAGGAAGATTATGGTTTGGATTGGTCAAAAAGCGCTATCCAATTACACAATCAAATTAGAGGCTTTTACCCTAACTGCACGGCTACCTTTCGTAACAACTTGTTGAAAATCACCGCTTCGGTTCCCCTTGGTTCTGTAGGCGATTGCAATCTTCCACCAGAATTACAAGAATTAATTCATAAATTGCCTGATTTGTCAAATGTTTTAGACAAACCGGGAGTTGTAGTGAGCATTGCCAAAGGAATTGGAGCGATCGTCCAAACTGGGGAAGGTTTGTTGCTGTTACGAGAGGTTCAGCTAGCTGGGAAACGTCCCCAGTCAGGATGGGATTTTGTTAATGGAACCCGCTTAACTGTGGGAGAAGTTTTTGGTGCGGGTAGTTGAGGGCAAATAACTCTTAACTCCTAACTTCTAACTTTTCATAAAAGCGGCAAGATTCGCAAGGGCCATCTGGGTTGACTGCACAGCGAATGAGTTCTGAATGGGCATTGTAGCAGCAGGTGGCGTCACCAATTACCCAACGTCCACCTACCAAACTTTTCTCAGATGGTCGTTTAGCCGACTGTACGTAAATAGCAATATTATGTAAGCGGTAGCGCCCAGCTTTAAGTTGGTATTTATGACGGCGTTCTAAAACCGCGTAGGTTTTACCCTCAAAATCGAGATAATTTCCGGGTTGGGGTGTCCAATCAAGTTGCACTTTACCGAGTGATTCACGCGGATGTGTCAGAATCACCTCGGTTTGTAAAGAGTCTGGCTCCATAAGCTTATGTGATTTGGTTTACATTAGAAAAATGGTATGGCATAGCTTTCTTTAGCTTACCGAATTTAGATTACAATTAATAATTCCCTCCTTGCGCCCCTACGGATTACGGCAACCAAAAGTCAGGCAAGATGGACTTGCCCAACTCACGTAGAGTTTGGTTGAGCGATCGCGCCACTTGGATATGTGCTTCATCCTCTTCTACAGCTAAAATCTCGGCTGGCTGACCTTTTCTTAAATAAGACACCACTAAATTCGCCGCCTCCAAACCAGTAACATAAGCCTTTTCCTGTGACCAAGAACCATGACGGTTCACAATCCAATCCCCACTCATAAACACATTCTCAAAACTTGTCTTCGCGGGCAACATATAACGATAGCTGCCAGGTGCAAAGTGAGTCACCGCTTGAGGTAGCCGAATTACACTACTATCAACGATTTTTGCCTCCCGAAAAGTCGGTACACAAGTTGCTAAATAACCCTGAACTATTGCTAAAATCTCCTCATCACTCAAATTAAGAAACTGATTTGCATGATAAAAATCAGCTTCAATTACTGTTCCTGGCTCATCCCGATATTCATCATGTAGAGCATTCAAATCAAAAAACGTCCAACCTGTACTTGCGTCGAATCCAAAGCAGGCATTAGAGGGACGAGGAATATCAATTTTGCGGTCAAACCATAGCCGTGTTGCTAAAACATCAATTGCTCCTAAATTGCTCAAATTACGGAATTCTTCATGGCTTTGTAAACTAGGACTATTTGAGACAATTTTCTTCATCCCCGTGATGCCAACTGCAAAAATCACGGCATCTGCATCAAAAGTTTCATCACCGCAAACCACACCCTTCGCCCGATGATTGCTATCAACAATTAAATCTGTAACTCGGCGCTTGGGTAGCACTCGCGCACCAGCTTTTTCAATCCGTTCCACCCAAGGACGAAATATCTTTTCTCCAACAGTTCCCCGACACCAAACTACATCAAAATCAGGTTGATGAGCCAGAATAAAAAAGTAAAGCATCCCTAAAGTTGCTGCGGCTGAACATTGTTCGCCAGGCGCAAATAAGCCTACCAATAACATTGGTTCAAAAGCGTCACGGTAAAGCCTTGCAGAAACATTAAAGTCTTTGAACAATTCACGAGCAGTTACAAAGTCATAGCGTCGCCAAGCTTCATCAGAATTGTCAAAATCAACAACAGCATACAGTAAAGGCAGGGCGCTCAGACGGTCAATTAATGGCAATCGTTTAAACTGTGTATATAGAAAAGTTCCTAGTGGGGAGGGAAGTCGGGGTAAATCTTGAAAAATCGGTGATTCAACTTCCAAGCCTGCTGGCGAATATTGTGAAGAACGAGTCCAAGTAGTAAAAGGATTAATTTCTAATTGATTAATTAGGGAAAAAATATTTTTATAAGGATACCAAAAGCCATGAATGCCAGCTTCAACAGATTTCCCGGCGGCTGTTTGCCAACCTGCTACCAATCCACCGGGATAAGGGCCTGCTTCTAGAAGGGTAACATCATAGCCTTGTTTAGCTAAATGGTAGGTTGCTCCTAAACCAGCCCAACCAGCGCCTACAACTACCACCCGTTTTTGTTGCGATCCTTCTACCATAGCAGCCTCCGATTGTTGCTGTCCATCAACTAATGTATACGAACTTGTGTTGCGATCGGATGACAGGTTGTTACTATAGCGGTTTTCCTGCGGATGCAGTTCAGTAAACATCTCTTGCGGTTAATGCTGAGTTACGAGTATAACAGAAAACAAAGTCAACTATTGATGAGGAATAATCATAATGACTCAAGTAGCAAATACAAAATTCAGTCTAAATGACTTTGAATTACGAGATGGCATTTATTTTCCTAGTGACTATGAACAATTGAATAATACTCAACATAAAAAAACATGGGACGCAATTGGTAAAACATATTATGGTTCCCAAAAAGTTGAAAAACTTGCAGAGACATCGCCGATCAAACAAGATTATACTCTGTTAACTGGCACACCTGGAGGGACTTGGAACAAATTTCCATTGAATAAATCTGTCGGCTCTATTCTAGAAATTGGTTCTGGCTATGGTCGCGCACCTTTGCATCTCTCTAAAGCCAAAAATCTGAGATGCGAAAAGTATTATGGTGTTGATATTTCTGAACCTTTATTGCGGCGGTTAATCAAGGTTAAACAAGAATATAATTTTTTCCCAGAAGCTGAATTTAATTTAATTTGCACTTCTGCGGAAATTTTGCCTTTAGAAGATAATTCTATAGATTTGGTAATTTCTAACTGCGTCTTTATGCATATACCAGATGCACAATTAAGAAATTTGTTAGCTGATATATCTCGCGTACTAAAACCTGGCGGAATTTTTGTTTTTAATCATTCTTTTCACAATAAGTCTTGTCCGTCTCATATTATCCATAATTTTATCAGAAGGCTGAACCCATTTGTGAGAAATCCAGTTTATCTCAAGCAATACTCTGCTGTTGAAATAAATGAAATGTTAGCAACTGCTGGCATCCAAACTAAGTGCCCAGAATACATTGTTGAACCAACGCAAGAATATGCAATTTTGCCGGAAACTATTAAAGGAATTCCAGTACCTTTTGCTAATGCTATCAACAGAAGCCTTAAACCATCAGATGCTTTAAAAGAAACTTTAGCTTATGGTTTTAGTGCTTACAGCACGAAGCTAGACTAATGAAGTAAGTCGACCTGAATATAGCGAATTTTATTTGAATTATTAGGGTAGCACAGCTAGCTGTGCTACCCTAATTCGTATAAATTCATCGGGTATCTTGTTTCTGGCGAATGATTCAGTGTTGCTATATTTACTAAGTAATTTACCAACTTTTTCTAAAATCTTAAAACTAAAGTTGGTAAATTAGTAATTACTTAAGCTAATTTCTCCTTACGCAACTATGCCATTGGATCTATCGCCCCTTTGGATATCACTGAAAACTTCATTGCTTGCTACATTTATCACATTTTTCTTGGGTATTGCTGCTGCCTACTGGATGCTGGGATATCGGGGCAGAGGTAAATCGTTGATTGAGGGTATCTTTATTGCGCCACTGATTTTACCGCCTACTGTTGTCGGTTTCTTGTTGCTGCTATTTTTTGGCAAAAATGGCCCTGTAGGGAAACTCATGGAGGGTTTTGACTTCAGCATTGTCTTTACTTGGTACGGTGCTGCGATCGCAGCCACGGTAGTTGCTTTCCCTTTAATGTATAAAACTGCACTAGGAGCTTTTGAACAAATAGATGGCAACTTGCTGCAAGTAGCTAGAACTCTTGGCGCAACCGAAGCTACAATCTTTTGGCGCATCAGTTTACCCCTAGCACTACCTGGCATTGTCGCCGCCACAATGCTCGCTTTTGCCCGTGCTTTGGGAGAATTCGGGGCAACGTTGATGTTGGCTGGTAACATTCCCGGACAAACGCAGACAATCCCAATGGCGATTTACTTTGCTGTGGAAGCGGGAGCAATGAACGAAGCGTGGTTTTGGGCGATCGCAATTATGGTGATTTCTCTATCTGGAATAATTGGGGTTAACTTCTGGCAAGAATTGAGGGAAAAGAGGAGGGGGGCAGGGGGAGCAGCGGAGGCAGGGGAGGCAGGGGGAGAAATTCTTTATACTCCGCAATCTAGTTTTGAATCTGGTGGATTGTTTGTCAATATTGAAAAAATCCTGACTAGCTTTGATTTAAAAGTTGCTTTCACTACTGATAAACAACCTTTAGGATTGTTGGGGGGTTCTGGAGCAGGTAAGAGCATGATTTTGCGCTGCCTTGCGGGGATAGAAACGCCCTCAAGTGGACGTATAGTTTTAAATGGTAGAGTTCTGTTTGACTCCGAACAAGGAATTAATTTACCCAGCCGCGATCGCCGCATTGGTTTTTTGGTGCAAAATTACGCTCTCTTTCCGCATTTGAGTGTGGCACAAAATATCGCTTTTGGCTTGCCCAAAAAACTATCTGCTGGAAGTATTCGGGTGCAAGTAGAGGAGCAACTTATAGCGATGCAGTTGCAGGGATTAGGCGATCGCTATCCGCACCAACTTTCTGGAGGTCAACAACAACGAGTAGCTTTGGCAAGAGCATTAGCAAGTCAACCGGAAGCATTACTTTTAGATGAGCCGTTTTCGGCACTTGATACACATCTGCGTAGTCAATTAGAGCAGCAAATGACAGAAACTCTTGCTGGCTACCAAGGTGTGACTTTATTTGTCACCCATAATATGGAAGAAGCTTATCGGATTTGTCCGAATCTATTGGTGTTGGAGCATGGTAGAGCCGTTCATTATGGTAGCAAATACGATATTTTCCAGCATCCTGCTACTGTGAGCGTCGCCCAACTCACTGGATGCAAAAATTTCTCGCGTGCTGTTCTCCAGTCATCAAAACAGGTAGAAGCGATTGATTGGGGTTGTATTCTCCAAGTAGTTGAACCAGTCAAAAGCGAATTATCCCATATTGGCATTCGTGCCCATCAGTTCATTTTTACCAACGACTTATCACAAGAAAATACCTTTCCCTGCTGGTTAGTAAGAACAAGTGAAACACCCCACCGAATGACATTATTTCTCAAACTACATTCTGCTGCCAAGAATTCTCAAGATTACCATCTGCAAGCTGAAGTCTTCAAAGAAAAATGGGCGACGATGAAAGACAAACCTTTTCCTTGGTATGTGCGTTTAGATCCTCTGCGCTTAATTTTGATGGAGTGAACGCAGAGATGTACTGTACAGGGGGTATTTAATCAGAGTTGGAATAGAGTTGTCTTTTTTAGACTCCACCAGGGTTAACGAGAAGTGCAATGGAAAATGCGATCGCTACGGTGAAGTGCGATCGCATTAGGTTATTTGATGTAAGTTTCCAATTTACTAGTACTATCAGCAAGTTTCCCAACAGAATTTTTAAATTCTATTAACTCTTCTTCCAAATTGTTGAAACCTTTAAAATATTCAGCACTATTACGAACATCTCGTATTCTATTTTTAGTTTGAAACAGTTTTGGCTTTAAGCTATTGCAAATCAAGGAAATATCCCTAGCCCTAACTACACCTTCAGCTAGTGCTTTCTTCTCAATTTCTAATTTATCTTGAGTATCTTTTAATACTTTAATTTTTTCCTGAGTCTGAGAAAGGTTTGAAGAGATTCTACTTTTATTATTTTCAAGCTCATTCAGTTCGTACCTCAGACGCTCAAGATGATCTTTTCTTTGGCTGAGTTCTTCTTTCAGAGACGAGAAAAGTCCAGCATCGAAGCCTTCATAAATCCTTTGTCCAGCATAATACAATCCGTAAAAAGGTATGAGAGTCTTTAAATCTTCTGTATCCGGGCTTCTTGTTTTTCGGTTGTACTCCTCCTCCATTCGATTGTATTCTCGTTGTGAGTTCTCTACTTCCTGTTGGGTTGATGTTTGTAAACTCCTACTCCGTGCTAGCTCGGAGTTTACATTTTCGATATCAGAACTTAGTTTTTGTTGTTCTTGATATGATGTGTTAATGTTGTTTGTAATTTTTTCTAGGTTTTTCTGAGCTTCATTGCTTCTGTACTGAAACTCTTCTGCAACTTTTGCTGCATTGTCACTAAGTAGAACAATAGAATCTTCTATTGATGCAATTGTCTTAAAAGCCTTGTCATTAGATTGATTTGGAAGGTTTTCAATAGATTGAAGTACTCCATTGCTCTCTGACTTAACGGAAGAAACATAATCTCGTAATGTATCTGTATTAACTAATGCCAGAGCTGGCGTTGGAGCTACAAGAATTACAGACAGGATAAGACCTACTAAGGCTCTCAAAAAAAGTTTAAATTTTTTGAGACTGCTTTTTCTCTGGAAAAAACAAAGTTTTATGGAACTGGTTTCATTTTTGTTCATTTTATTACTCAGTAATCTCAAACTTAAGATAAAAGTGTTTTATATGCTCTAAAGCAGCGAAGCCATAACTAACAATTGTAGCTTCGCTGCTTAATCAGCATCTCCGAAAAATAATCTGAAACTCCCGCAGATTTGTCGCAAGATTCTTATTGCAAATCTTGTTTTAAAGGTTAGCGTGCCAGCTTTGCTTCAACGTCTAAAATTTCTATCTCTTTACGAACAGATTCCAGAACTTTTTTAGCCAACAAAGGTGCTTGTGCCTGGGCTTCCTTGATTGAAGGTGCTGCTTTAATATTTTCTCCTACTTGCTTGTAAGTATCATTTACTGCTTTCAGATATTCTTTGCAAACACTATTCAGAGCGACCCAGCGAGATAAATTAGTCACAGCCCCCTGTATAAATGTAGGCTCTAAGTACTCTTTAATTCGATCTTCTTTGGATTGAATATCTTGGATATCTTTAACATCAGTTAACAACTGTGATTTTGCAAGCCCTTTACAGAATGTCTCCATTGAGCGCCAGAACAATGCTGCTTGATTCAATGAAACTACAATTTGGCTGAGTGCTTTTACAGCGCAATGGAGAGTCTCAACAGCTGTTTCTGCATTAGAAATACCACTGTTGGTATTTGAGATTCGTATTGCATATTCTTCCATAGCTGCCAAAGTTTTACGATTTTGTGATGCAAGCTCATTTTTCTGCTTGAAATACTCCATCTTCTGTTTCTCTGCTGTTTCTGAAGCTGATTGCGCCCGATCTCCTAATTTTTCAACTTTCTCTGAGAACTTGTGTAGCCCATCAGTAATGCTGTTGAGGATTTTAGCTTTAGCATCTTTCTCAGCCTTGAGTGTCTCGCTTTTTTTACGCAACTCTTGGACTTCTTGTTCTTTTTTTGCAACCTCTGTTTTTTCAGCTTTCTCTTTTGTGTCTTTTAGAATACCCTCAGCTTCCTTAATTTTTTTCTCGTTTTCCTCGATCTGCTTTTCAACTTTGCTTACCTCTGACTGTGCTGACTCCATCTTCTTGGTAATATCTTCTTCTGCGGTTGCCGGATTTTTTGAATCTTGACTTTCCTGAGACTTAGTTGTCTGTGCGGCGATTACCTGGGCGTTGGCTACTTTCCCGATAGCTCTTGTAGTAGCCATCGTAGGTTCTATAGCCATAGCAATTTGAGCTGCTGAACCAATACCTGAAGCAAGACCGGTCGTAATTGCTGACGTTAACCCTAGAGCAAATGCTCGTGTGGACTCAGTCTTGGCTAGCTCTTTGGCTTCAGCATATTCTTTACTAATCTCGTCGTATGCTTCTTGAAGTCCTTTTTGAAGCTTTTGGGCATTTGCCTGATTAGCTTTCAAGTCATTTAACTTCTCTATCATCTCTTTCTTCTTCGCATCTTGAAGATTCTCTTCTTTTATAGAATCTTCAAGTACACCTTGAGATTTATTACCCAGTTGTTTAAATCGTTCAGCTAATTTAGCGGCATCATTAGCCATCTCCCCTGCACATTCTCCACAACGTATCAGTTGTTGTAGAGCAAGATTCTCTTGACCCTTAAATAACCACTTGTAGCTCTTGAGTGTATAGTTTACGACTTCTTGGGACTTAATCTCAAAAACTTGAACTGTTGTGATGGAATCAGCAGAAACATCAAGAAGTTCTTTTTGTAATCCAGACATCTTGGACTGGACTTGTGTCCCTGCTAGGGCGTTGTATGCAACAAACATCAAATCGGCAGCATTTGTCAAGTTCGACACTAGCGAACTGAGAGATAAATTTTGTAAAATCTCTTTCTGAGATGCAAGCACTAGCTGAGTAGTGACTTCAGGCGCAATATCAAGGGAATATTTCTCTTCTTTATCGCCTATTTTGAGAAGAATTGAGTGTTCTTGAGGGAAAGTTTTTACTATTTGACTCATGTTACTTACCAGTAAACTAAATTTTTCGTCGAAGTCTTGGTGAGCGCTATGATGCTTTTCAATTAAATAACGATTTCAGAAATCAATTTCTGAAATTCAAGCAATCGTCTCCCACAAATTAGAGAAGCTATCTCTCGTTTTCCTGGGTTGCTGTGGGGTATTTACTGAGGACGTGTGTGCCTCCTACTTTATAAAATTCGATGATTATTTGTTGGTCTTGTGTAGCATCTATCAGAGCAGTGAGCCTTTGTGCACCGTCTTTGTTATGCCAATTGTCTAACTTTTGTTTAACACTGACGATTCGCAATGGTCTTGTTATCTTATTCATCAGATTCGTCAGTAACGGTATCTTATTTTTTGGTATGTTAGTTTCTTCAACTATTTGCAAGAAAGATATGTACATATGGGGTGGTAATCCTTGCCTATTGCGTATATTAGGCGGTTCCGGTATTAGTCTGTTTTCTAATGACACCCATGCTTCTCTTGTATTACGATCTGCATGATGTATTTTTTTGGTAAAGCTCCCATTTAGAGCGCTTTCTAGTAGTTGTAAATCTTCGCTTTCGATTGATACAATTAATAAATCTCCGGCCATTCTATTTTTCCAGTTGGGTATTTTGCTTATCTCCCTTATGACGTTTCTCTCTTTCATTTCCTGAATTCTCTCTCGGATTATTTCCTTTCTTCATTTTTCTCTTACTCCCTATTTTCCTTCCTGTTTTTTATTTTATTAAGTATAAAAATTGGTTAATTGAAAAGCGGGAGGAGAGCGGGATTGTTGCAGAAATTTTCCCCATCTTTTCCCAATTTTTGACTGTTGTTGCATTCTCTGCACCACCAGATAGGAATTCCCCCAACTTCGTGTTTTCTCATTAAAATATGCCAAAACCAAAATCAGTTTAGGCTGGCTTTCACACAGCACCACTTCAACGCAGCGATAACTATTTCTCTTTACTTCTAACTTCCCATCAGAATTCGCCGCAATAGAAGCCGACTCTCCAAGCTGCATAGATAGTGTTACCTCCTGCGGTGTCTCACCAATAACAATTTCTACTTCCTCCACCGCAACGGATAATGTCATAGTCTTGATCGCAATCGGTTCAACTCCTGCATTCGCCTTGGACTTTTCCTCAATTGCAGACTCAGTTACTCCCATTGTTGGCGTAACAGATTTATCCGTATCAATCCCATCCTCACCGATAAAATATCCCCTCAATTCCTCTCGCAAAATTGCCCGCGCTTGGGAGATGCGCTTGCAGACATTCTGGTAAGAAATCTCTTGCTGTTGGGCAATTTCTTGATAAGACAGTTCCTGATAAAAGTGCAGGATAAACGTCTCGCGCAGCCTAGTCGGTAAATTATCAATGGCACGACGAATCACAATCCTTTTCTCGCCAGTCTCCATTACACTTTCTGGCGTATTCTCACTCCGTATCAGTCCTTGCTCCTCATTAAAGGCGTATACTTCTATATTCTCAACTCTATTGGTACTGCGATCGCGTTCTCGATGAATATCCACGCAGAGATTATGAGTCAGTCTTGTCAGCCAAGCCTTAAAATTAGCAATTTCCTCCGCATACTTTTGCACCTTCTCCCAAGCCTTAAGCATCGCCCGACTCAGCGCATCTTCAGCATCCGTCGGATTCCCACCCATCCACCTGAGACAGCAACAATGAAGATAATCTCGATATTCCTGCCATTGTTGCCAAAACCTTTTTACTAAATCTTTATCTTCCGAGTTATTCCGCAGGCAGGACGTAACTGATGCAACCACTGATTGACAATTTGACATAGCTCCTGATGTGGTAGTGTATCCAGTCACTGCAAAATTAATGCCTTCAACCCCTTATAGGGCTAGGCATTCGAGTCTGAAATATGGACTGAAAGTCAAATGATGATGTACTTGCTGTATGCCGTAAATCTAACATCTCTCTTTAGGCATATCTTCAGTAAAATCACTTACCTTGATTAAAAAATCTTAAATCAATGTGAGTTCAACGGTTAAAAAAAGGCAAAAAGCTTGCTAGATATGAAGCGCGAAAAACTGAGCAGTTAATGACGTATTTACAGGTAGTACGGCGGTTGATAGATTCCTTGACAACCATCAGTTCTGCTTTTAACGGTTCTGCTATTGGTCTAAACACCATTAGTGACTTCAACAGATCCCAAGGTAACAAGATTTTACTGGATAAGAAAGACTAACTTTATTGCGTAGACGCTTCGTCTTGTCGCTGACATCGCTTCTAATCCCAAAACTATTTTAAGTAATACTAATACTTTTTAAGGTATGAATTGAGACTTAATTAATGATGATTTTAGAAGTCCTTACTTCAAGCGCCCAGACCCCAAAGAGTCTGAGCGCTTGAATATTAGGTTGCAGAGAAACTTCTGCTAGTTAGAGAAATTAAGCAGGCATCATTTGCATACTTCTGCAAGACTCTGCACACTTACGGCAAGCGGCAGCACATTCCATCATTTTCATGTCATCGCTCATTATCTCACATGCCATTGCAGTGCGATCGCACATTTCGGCGCAAAGCATACAAGTACGTCCCATAAACTCAGAACCGCTCATCATCATATTCATGCAAATCATGCACATTTCAGAGCAATCGCGCATCATGCTCATCATGCTCATCATGTCCTTGTCCATCTGCATACCACCTTTGGCCATGCAGTAAGTCATGGTTTCCATGCACATTTTATGACAGTCCATACAAACTTCCATGCAGGCTTGCATTTCGGCAGTCATGGTTTCATTCATCATCATCATCATCATTTGAAATACCTCCTGATTTGTTGATGCATAAAAAGTGTCCTTGAAAGGACTACTAATAACATTAGTCCTATCCTTTTAAAGAGTCAATGGTAGTTTTTTATCCAGAATTATTAAGACTACTATCCCGATGTAATTACCGGTAATTTGAATAAATTCTACAGAAGTTTAGTGCTGTTTTATTGGTTGTTGTTACAGGTTAAGGCTTAGATACTCCCTCTCATAAGTGGGGTTTATTGAGCAAGTCAACTTTTACATCGGGGATCGCAAATTAGAGCCAAGTAATTTGGCGCTAATTAATATTTTAAGCTATATTAAGAAATTTAAATATAGGTAAGTTGCCACACATCATCAACAATTCCAGATGCTTTATCCGATATGTTAACGCACCCTATTTTAAAGTTATATTTCTTCATATATATTGAATTTTTCTCGCCAACTCATTTACATCAATTATTTGTAAAATTGTGCAAACTTAGGCTTGGTAAAACAAGGGGATTTGGCCCCTTGTTGTATACAATCTCACCGATGAAATTACAGCAGATTTCAAGTTAATCAAGTACACCCGCGATAAAGCATTCACTAGGGTTGAAGAGGCATGTACTTAATTTAACTGTAAAGCGCTGTATATTCCTTTGGGTGTGGCGAAAAGCTATATTTTCAATCAAATGCATCAACAACTTGAGCGCTATTTCGGTAGTTATTTTAACTAAATAAACCAATAGAAAAATTGTCAAATCGACGGGGATCGCTTTTGTCTATTGGTTAATCAAAGTAATAATGTTTTTTCACGTCGCTTGTAATTTCCCAGATGCAGGACATGCCAGCAGGAAAAACCACCAAATCGCCTTTACCCATTTGCACTGGCTGTCCACCATCAGGAGTAACAATTACATTTCCTTCCAAAAAGTAGCAAGTTTCTTGAGAATCATAAGTCCAAGGGAATTTTGAAACTTCCTTATTCCAAATTTCCCATTTAGAGACACCCAATTCATTGAGGCGTTCTTGTGTGGGTTGATGCTCAATTTTAATTTCCATATTGTGCTTTTTCTAGTTATGTTTAGCAGTAGGATTGAATATCCTCTCCACACTGATCTACTAGATAACACAAAGCGCGAAAACGCAAGTATACAAGTTCGTTGTAAAGCGGATTTAGCTTGCACATTGGCGGAATATGGGCTATTTTGCGACCAAAAACCATGATATCGCGCTCGAATGGACACTGGGCGGGGATCAGTTTCGCAATAAATTTAGCTAACTTCTGATTATGAATCTCGATTTTATCTAGCCATTGACGTAATGGTTGCAGTAAATCTAATTTAGGTTGAGCTAATTGGTTTTTACTATCTGCTTGATGATTTTGTCCTAAAGGTTGAATAAAAGCAGATAGAAAAATACGCCGATTGTTTGTTTTAAGCATAGTTGTAGGCAAGGTTTTCCTTGTGTAGATGAACTATTTGCCGATTGGTATATTACCATTTAATTTCTCTAATCAATTTGCATTTTGCTTGTTTGTAAGGAAAGAAACAAAATAAGCACAATTGAAAGAATTTACATGCATCTTTAGAGGTAAATGGTTTAACTAATTGTTATTTAAACCCACCAAATCAGGAAGAACTGTCCCGTTAAATACAAAATAACAAAGAAAATATAAAAATGGCATTTCTTTAACTTATCGATTTCTAATCTTGTAGATAGCAATTTTATATATTAAATATAAATCCCTAGTTCTGAAACTGCCTAGTATCTAGAGATGTAATTTGGGGGACAAAAAAACAGGTTATATCTGACTGTATATAGAGTTCGCTAGGATTAGCCTCTAATATCTCACGATTTTAGGCTACTAAATATTTAGTAATCTGTCCCATATATTACACTAATATGCCTTAATCTTATCTAATAAGTAGAAATAAATCGTTTGATAAGCTTAAGCTAATACACTTACGACTTATAGCATTTGGAAGAAGATTTGCAATACATGCATAGGGCGTAATACCTATTACATCTGAATTTCCGCTTGGCTGTAGGGGCAATTCATGAATTGACTCTACAGTTAAGCACATTTTCAAATACAAATTGTATAAGGGCTTACACAAGTACGTCCTCACCAACATATAGGACTTGTATTTGATTTTTGAAAAAACTCAGTACAAGCCAAAAAGCCTTATTTTCCCTTGCCCCTTACTTCTTTCCTACATATACAAATACCTTATATAAATCTGCTTGGGTTTATATAAGGTATTTTTAAAATGGTATAATTATAAAAACTTTATTTTTTAAAATATCTCAAGCCGTAACGATCTTGATATTTATTGATATAGTCTACATTCTGTTGCTCGAATTTTGACAGCAATTTAGGTGGAAATTCTTTTGATGAATATATAGGACGATACCAAGGTTGATTATTAAAGTAATATTGTAATTCGGGAGTATCAAAGCGGCGGCCATGGCTGGCAAAAATTGAATTTCGCATAATATCTAGTTCAAAACCATCTTTACCATCCAAATCTGCATCAGTTACAAGTCTTTGGGAAAGCCAGAAATAAGTATTGACATCTGTAGTGGCAACTGGTGCTATTGATTTAGTTGGGGAAGGTGTAGATTGAGCAGGAAGAAATGGGGTAGTTGGTATAAGTTTGGGAGTTTCTATTACGGGGCTTGCGATCGCTGATGGTGTTTGTGAAGATAACACCGTTTTGTCTGCTGTAGATTGAGTAGATTTTGGTAACACTTGGCTAATAATGACAGATGCACCAACTAACCCACCTGCGATTAAACTGCCGATAAGGATATTATTCTGACTTTTACTTTGAGGAGTCGGGTGTGGTTTGACAGGCATTGCCTGATTTGCTGGTGCAGAGACTACAGTTTGTTGAGTCAAGAAGGGTTGTGTTGGTGGAATTGGATTTGCTATGCTCTGCAAAGCATCCAGCATTGCTCTAGCTGTGGGGTAGCGATCGCGCGGATGATATGCGATCGCTTTATCGATCACTCCTGCCATGATTGGGCTAACATGACTAGCGTACTGTCGCCAGACAATCTCACCAGTCTGGGAATCGGTTTCTAGTTGTTGCGCCTGTTTACCAGTCAACAAATAAATTACCGTCATTCCTAAACTATATAAATCGCTAGAGAAAACCGGTCTACCTGCGGCTTGTTCACTCGGCATATAACCAGGTGTACCAATCACAATCGAACTCGTAGGATTGCCTTGAGAATTCACTACCGTTCCCATTGATTCCCGGATAGCGCCAAAATCAATTAGGACTGGTTTACCATCTTGTTCGCGCAAAATGATGTTATCCGGTTTAATATCGCGGTGAATGATATGCTTAGAGTGAACGTAATCCAGGACAGGTAATAAATTCAGAAATAATTCCTGGACAGCGCTTTCACTAAATAGCCCCTGATTTTGGACTTTTCGAGTTAAGGTATCTCCTTCAATCCACTCCTGAACTAAGTAAAATTGTCCGCCAGAGGAGAAATAGGCATATAATGCCGGAATTTGGGCATTTGCACCACCCAGTGTTTCTAAAATTGCTGCTTCGCGTTGAAACCTCTCTTGCACTAACTGATAAATTTCAGGATTGTTGTGAATCGCTCTTAGCTGTTTAACCACACAACGGCGCTTTGAAGGCATATAGGTATCTTCTGCTAAATAAGTTTCACCAAACCCACCAGCGCCTAGTGTGCGGATAACTTGATAGCGATCGTTCAGCAGATGTATTGTCATGGGAGATTATAAGCGGTATTCATAAGATAGTTTTCCCAAAACAACCTTCATTTCAAATCTAGTAAACCTTCTTCTTTCAATTTAGGATTAAAACGAATTTGCATTTGCAAACCACGTCCTTCTAGTAATTGCGTTAAAATTTCTGCTTCTACTCTCCGCGCCACATTTTTAATAATTTTTATTTGTGCTAATTCATCATTAGCTGGATTTTCATATTTTACCTGTTCTTCAGGTGTCATGATCGCTTTGACATCAATAGGATGCGTCCATTTTTCCTTTTTATCCCCATTTCCCCAAGGCAAACTTCCATTTTCAGTAATCCAAGCAGTTTCAGTATTTTCTAAAATTGTGCGACTAGGGCGTTCAATAGTTTGAACTTTGACCCAGTAGCAATGCTGTGGCTGACGGACTAAGTGCTGTTTGAGGCTGAGATAAACATCACGAGAATATCCTACGAATTGCAGAATCTTTTCTTGGTCAAAGATAGCATATACTCCGATTTTGCCCTGAAATTGTTCGGGTAATTGACCAGAATCATCAATGTAAGGAATATATTCTAGAGTTGCTAAAGAAGAAAGATTAGTTTCAACCATATATCAAATATCAAGTTTACTTTTTGCCTATTAGATAAGAACGATCTTAAGAATTAACCATTGCCAAATTTTTGGTAAATAGCACAGAGGCGGCTGGGTTTGAAAATTTTAGCACTAAACATAAAATTTGGTGGTACATTAATAATGGCATATTCATCAGATTCATGATACTTTTCAAATTCTGTCGGCATTCCTTTAGTGGTAGTTAAGCTGTAAGGAACTGGTTGGAAAAGTAATTCTGTAAATCTAACTTGCTCACACTGCAACTGTTGACAAATTTGATTTAAGAAAGCAGCGCTTGTCAATAAATTGAATAGAGTTTCTTGAGCTTGTGTTTCAAGGGTGAAACTACCATCAAAGTTTTGAACGATTTTCAGGGGCATTTTATGTATGGATAGTTATTAACGACTAAGGAAAAATTATCACTTTAAGATCAGCCTATTGGATTGTGGTACTTCTGTCAGCCACAAGAGGAAGTTAGGATGATTAAGAATCATGAAGTTTAGCAGATTTGAGGGATAGCTGATTTTTCCTCTAGGCTGTGCTGACAAAATTCAGCTATATATATCCATCAATAGATATAAATAAAACTTTTTAAAAGTATAATTAAATACAAAAAGTATAGTACAAAAGCGATATATATATTTACTCCATCAACCTCCATCCTCCCTAGAAGCAATTTTCATACAATAAAAACGAGTGGATAATCGTGATTTAAACCACAACTATCCACTCAAAGTTTACTAAATGCGCGTTACTAGAAAAAGCTCAATTAGATTATTGGAACTGGGAAAAATTCAAACCAATTACCGTGACTCGGTTCCCTGATTGGGGCTACCTGCGACAAAATCCTCTCCTGGTGCTTCTGGTGTAGCGGTAGATTTTGCATCAGTGTCACCAGTCTCGCCAGTTTTGCGAATATTTTCGTCGATAGGGGTTTGGTCATCACTGTAAGAGGTAGGCTTGCTTTCTTGATTATTAGATTTTTGTTCTTCAGTCATAACTACATTCCTAAGTCTTTGATTCTTAGGATTATCTTAAAAAATTATGAGTATGAGTGCATCTATCTAGAATCTAGTTATCACTGATTCGCCCTCTATCGAAAGTATTGTTTGGTAAGCCAAAAGATACCTAACCTAACATAATTGAATTAAACATAACTCTTGCAGGGTAGGCAAGATGAGCGCCCAGCTTACGACTCATCCATGCTGACAACAATCCAGAGTAAGTGACCTCACTCAACTCATATTATCGATTATGTTGCAAAAACTGCCCATAGTTTGATAAAAATACTGATGGGGAAGATTGGTTTTGTAAACCCATCCTTAAGCAAGCTCAAGTATCTATTCACATGAAGTAAATTATTTCCACAAAAAACAAATATCTTAACAATGTAGGTATTTCCCAGAAATAAATTCTCCTATCTTATTAGGAAAAATCCCAATTTTGATTTTGCAAATTTTATAAAACAATTAATCATCTTTTGAGACTGAAACAAATTAAACATGGTATCTTACAAAAATTTTAAAACAACCAATAATGCTACTTCCTGAAAATGAAAGTCAACGGTTAGAAGTACTTAATCAGTATCAAATTTTAGATACGCCACCAGAAGAACTTTTTGATGAGCTAGCTCAACTAGCAGCTAACTTTTGTGAAACACCAATCGCTCTGATTAGCCTAATTGATGCAGAACGAGAATGGTTCAAGTCCAAAATTGGGCTAACCATACCAGAAATTTCTCGAAGCATTTCTTTCAGTAGTTATACTATCCTGGAAAGTCAAATATTAATTATCCCGAATACTTTAGAAGATGAAAGGGTTGCTAAAAATCCTCTTGTAATATCAAATCATTATTTCCGCTTTTATGCAGGAGTCCCCTTAATTAACTCAAGCGGTTTTGCATTAGGTAGTCTTTGTGTGATTGATTTTATACCGCGAACCTTGACTGTTAAAGAACAAGTAGTTTTACAACAGTTGGGTAGACAAGTAATGAGGTATTTGGAATTACATCGACAGAAAGTGATTGATGATACTCATAATAGTTTTCATTTTCTTTTCTATAAAAATCCTAATCCCATGTTGCTGTATCAGGAGAATAATCTGCAACTTTTAGATGTGAATGAAGCTGCTGTTGCCCATTATGGCTACTCAAAAGAAGAGTTTTTACAAATGGGAATAACTGACATTCACTTTTCGGAAGATACGACTATTCTTAGAGAGAATTTAAAGCAAGAATACAAGAATTTTTACTTTTATAAGCAATGTCAGCATCGACGAAAAGATGGACAAATTATTGATGTTGAAATTGTTGGATACGTAATAAAATGCAACAGTTCTAATGCTAGATTGGTTAATATTAGAGACATCACAGAATATAAACGAATAGAAAGAATACTTCAAGAAAGTGAAGCGAGATTTAAAGTAATTTCTGAAGCCATTCCTATCCCATTAATTATCTCGCGTCTGTCTGACGGGTTAATTTTATATGCTAATTCGGAGTTTATGCAAACATTTCGATTTTCATCTGAAGATTTGGTGAATCGTAAAAACTTAGATTTGTATCATAACTCAACCGATTTAGAATTTATATTAGAAGCCCTTCATCAACATGATTCTCTTCAAGATTATGAACTTAAATTGAAGAGATCAGATGGAACTGATTTTTGGGCGATCGCTTCATTACAATATTTAAGTTTTAATGGAGAATCCGCAATCCTAACAGTATTTTATGATATTACAAACCGTAAAAATGTAGAGGTAAAACTCCAGGAACAAAATGAGTTTTTGCGGAAGATATTTGAGAGCATACCGTTGATGATTGCATTGATTGATGCCAATGGCAAACTTCAGTGGGTAAACAAAGAATGGGAAAGTGTTTTAGGCTGGAAATTTAAGGATTTTCAAACTAGCGATGTCCTGGAAGCCTTATACCCTAATACTGAATATCGACAGTATGTGATTGATTTTATGCAAAATGCACAACGCAATTGGGGTGACTTTAAAATTCAGGTTCGGGATGGTGATTTATTAGATACGTCTTGGACTAATGTTAAACTTTCAAATGGTCAAATTATTGGTATTGGACAAGATATCACAGAACGTAAGCGAACTGAACTGGCTTTGAAAGCTCAAGCCGAACGGGAACAATTGATGCGAACCGTTGCTCAACGGATTCGTCAATCTTTAAATCTCCAGGATATTTTGAATGCAACAGTTCAAGAAGTGCGACATTTACTTGGAGTTGATCGAGTAATAGTTTATCAGTTTGACTCAGAGATGATCGGCACAATTGTGGCGGAGTCAGTGGAATCTGGATGGACAGCTTCTTTAGGTGTAGAGATTCATGATACATGTTTTCAGACAGGCGCAGGAGTGGAGTATTATCAGAGACGGAAACGAGCGATCGCAAATATTTATGAAGCTGGGCTAACTGATTGTCATATTCGCTTGTTAGAACAGTTTGAAGTCAAAGCGAATTTAGTCGTGCCCATTTTACTAGAAGTCAGTTCTCAAAACCCTGGCTCTCACCTTTGGGGTTTACTCATTGCTCACCAATGCTCTAGTTTCCGAGAGTGGGAAGAAAATCAATTAGATTTGCTCGATCAACTGACAGTGCAATTAGCGATCGCAATTCAACAATCTAGCATCTTTGAGCAAGCTCAAACTGAACTAGTTCAAAGACAAAAAGCTCAAGTAAAGTTAAAACATGCCTTAGCTGAAAAAGAAGTTCTGTTAAAAGAAGTTCATCATCGAGTTAAAAATAATTTACAAATAGTCTCCAGTCTCTTACAACTCCAATCTCAAACCCTCAAAGATCCAGAAGCAATCAAAGTTCTTCGAGAAAGTCAAAACCGAATTGAGTCAATATCTCTAATTCATAAAAATTTGTATACTTCCGCCAATATTGGACAAATTGATGTAAGTGACTATATCCATAATTTGGCAGCCAGCTTACTGATTTCCTATCAAATATGGCCTGACAAAATTTCTCTAGAAACTGATATAGATTCAGTAAGTTTGAATGTTGACCAAGCAATTGCCTGTGGACTGGTTATCAACGAATTAATCTCCAATGCCCTCAAGCACGCTTTTCCCAACCAAAAAGCAGGAAAAATAAGTATTAGTTTACGTAATATTGGCAAAAATATCGAGATGACGGTTCGAGACAATGGGATTGGTTTACCAGATAATTTAGATTGGACAAATACTGATTCTTTGGGTTTGTCGTTAGTATATGACTTAGTTACAGAACAATTAGAAGGCGATATTACTCTAGAACGCAATCATGGAACAGTATTTAAAATCCAATTTACGCAGTTAACTTTGCATCAGTAAACATCAAATGGGTCAAGCTAGGATTTTAGTTGTTGAAGATGAAGTGATTGTGGCTAGAACTATTGCTAGCCAACTCACTCAACTAGGTTATATTGTTACGGGAACAGCCTCATCTGGAAAAGTTGCTATTGCTAAGGCATTGGAAACTCACCCAGAATTAATATTAATGGATATTATTCTTAAAGGTGAGATGGATGGTATTGCTACCGCCAGTAAAATTCGTGAGCAGTTAGATGTACCTATAATATTTGTAACCGCTTATGGTGACGATCATACTTTAGAAAGAGCCAAAATTACCCAACCTTTTGGATATATCGTTAAACCATTTACTACAAAAGATTTAAGAATAGCGATCGAGATCGGTCTTTTAAAACATCAGTTAGAACGTGAATTGCGGGAAAGTCGAGATCAGCTGGCGACCCTTTTAAACTCAATGAGTGATGCTGTAATCGCTACAAATGAGCAAGGAAAAGTTACATTCATAAATCCCGCAGCTGAGGCAATAACTGGCTGGCAGCAAAAAGATGCTTTAGGAAATGAAGCAGCGAAAATTTTTCATCTTGTTAATGAAGTTACAGAAACTTTCTTAGAAAACCCAGTCACAAAAGTGCTACGCGAACAACAGGTTGTTTATTTAGAAGAATTCACATCCCTGATTAGAAGAGATGGAAAAAGAGTTCCAATTGGCGATAGTGCTTCACCACTAAAGGGACGACATGACCAGATAAATGGTGTAGTAGTTGTTTTCTGGGATCTTAGCGAACGACATCAAACAAAATTGCTAGAGCAAGCATTGGAAAAAGAGCAAGAACTTAATCGTCTCAAATCTTTATTTATTTCCACCGTATCTCATGAGTTCCGTAATCCCTTAACTGTTATTCAAACAGCAGTAGAACTTATAGAAATGCACGGAGCAAATTTGACAGATGCAAAAAAAGGCATTTATTTAAAGCGAATTCAAGCTGCTGTGCAATCTTTAGAAAAACTTATGGAAGAGGTTCTATTTATGGGTCGAGCAGAAGCAGAAAAACTCGTGTATAATCCTGTACCCATTAACTTAGAACAATTTTTTCAGGAGTTAATCAAAGATTTTTCTATTGTTGAAAATAGCGTATCTGAAATTGTTTTTAATTGTCATAGCGTTCGTACTGACGCTGTAATGGATGAAGGACTTTTACGCTATATGTTTGGAAATCTCCTCTCAAACGCAGTTAAATATTCTCCAAGAGGTAGCAAGATTCAGTTTGATTTAATATGCGATCCCATTGACAAAGTGGCAATTTTTTATGTTCAAGATCAAGGTCTGGGCATTCCTGAACCAGACCAAGCCCGACTTTTTGAGTCATTCTATCGAGCCTCAAATGTCCAATCAATTCAGGGTACTGGATTAGGGTTAGTAATCGTTAAAAAGTGCGTTGATGCTCACAGGGGTCAAATCAGTGTCACAAGTCAAGTTGGAGTCGGTACTACATTTAAAGTAATTTTGCCCTTAAATTCTGACTTGTAATACAATACAGTTTAGTTAAGCCTAAAACTCTTTGCTAAAGTCAATTTTTTTCCGTAGATGCATTAGCGTTGGCGAAGCCTCTCGTAGAGAAGCGGTAGCGATGTTTGCATAGCGTCTCGCAGAGAAGGAGCGTCAGCAGCTTGCCCAGGCTACCGCAAAGAACGCAGAGAGAAGGAAGAAATGCTTAACCCAAGTGTATTTAATTACAATAATCTTGCCTGGAAATCCCAAATTTTACTCCTCTAAACCCTAAAATTATTGAGGAGTAAACATATTTTTATTTTCTATTGAGTTAGGACTTACGCAAAATCATGATAAAACGAACCGCAAAGGACGCATTCGCGCAGCGTCTCGTCAGAGAAGGACACAAAGTAATAAGAGTTTCAGAGAGTTATTGCGTAAGTCCTGTGAGTATGAGAATGATATTACAGATTAGCTTATATCCCGATTTTTAGAATTAGCAACTTGGGTTTGGTAGTGCCGCCATTTTTCCTGCTGACGCGCTCTTTTCTCCTCGGTGAGGCTATCAAAACAATAGGCACAGGAGATACCTTTTTCATATTTTAAAGATGTTTTATCTTCTTCAGAAATCGGATACCCACAATTGAAACACCGTTCAGAACTCCCTTTTCCTAATCCATGAGTAACAGCTACCCGCTCGTCAAAGACAAAACATTCTCCGTCCCATAAACTTTTCTCTGCTGGAACTTCTTCTAAATACTTAAGAATGCCGCCTTTGAGATGATAAACCTCTGCAAAGCCTTGAGCAAGCATGAAGGATGAAGCTTTTTCACAGCGAATGCCGCCAGTACAAAACAGAGCAACCTTTTTGTGTTTAGTTGGATCTAGATGGTGTAGCACATAATCGGGAAATTCTCGGAATGTGGCAGTTTGAGGATTTTCTGCTCCTTGAAAAGTACCAATATTCACCTCATAATCGTTGCGGGTGTCAATTACGGTTACTTCAGGATCGCAAATCAAATCATTCCATTCTTGGGGACTAACATAAGTGCCAACTTGCTCACTTGGATCGATTTCAGGCAATCCCAATGTGACAATTTCTTGCTTCAACCTCACCTTCATCCGCTCAAACGGTGGGGTTTCGGTATGGGACTCTTTATATTCTAGGTCTGCTAAACGGGGGTCAGTACGCAGAAAACAGAGAACAGAATCAATCGCCTGACGTGAACCCGCAATTGTACCGTTAATGCCTTCTTGTGCCAGCAAGATTGTCCCCTTGACACCTTGCTCTTGGCAGTAAGACAGTAGAGGATCTTGTTTCTCGGCAAAATCTGGCAGCTTGACGAATTTATAGAGTGCTGCAACAACTTGGATATTTTCTGGCTTCATCCCTTTAGTAATGGAACAATATAAGTTACAATTAATTTCGACAACCGAGTTTACTGACTATTTTAATTTTATGGGGGTTTAGCTCAGTTGGTAGAGCGCCTGCTTTGCAAGCAGGATGTCAGCGGTTCGAGTCCGCTAACCTCCATTGGATGTAATTTATGGCAATTTGCGATCGCTCCCTCAAACTATCCCAAAACAAAGAGTCCTTGCTAGGCAAAGAGTTAAAGGATAGGTAAGTTGCTATTATATCTAATTGCGCCGAGATCCAAATTTGTACTTAGCCAGAAAAATATCTAGGAAAGATGATCTGAGAAAGCACTGTTACAATTTGACTGAAATATAGAAACCCGGTTTAATTTATGAAAATATACGTAGATACATAGTGTGTTAGTGACAGCGTAACGCATCATTATCGAGGATTTAGTGCGTTACAAACTGCGTTCTAACACACCATACAGTACCTAGTAAAGTCTTCTTTTCTGTTGCCTGTTACCTTTTAAGCTGAATTGTTCAGAAATCAAAGCGGTTTCCTATCCTATATATCTTTAGGGGGTTATTTGGAAAAGCGTCCATTGGGATTAGTGGCAATTGTTCTGTACAAATCATTGGCAGCCTTGTTGCTTATGGTTACTTCAATCGCTTTATTATTAACGTTAAAAAATTATCAAACCCTAGAGGTCTTTTCAGACAATTATGTTTTAGAAGGTAAATCAATGATTATTGATTGGGTTTTAAAAAAAGTTATTAATTTAAATCCCAGAACCCTTGCCTTTAGCGGTATTGCCACAGGAATATATGCTATTATTACCACTATTGAAGCTGTTGGTTTATGGTACGAAAAACGTTGGGCACATATCTTAGTATTGGTGCTTGTAGGTATCAGTATTCCAGCAGAGATTTATGAATTAATTCGCGGGATATCTCCTGTAAAAATATTAGTTTTTTTGTTGAATATAGCAGTATTTAGCTATTTATTACGAAATTTTCCAAAACATTCCACCTAATTTTTTATTTGGTTATGTAGTGCTGAATCCTGAGTAAGAAGTAGTACTTATAAATCTTTTCACCCAGCACATTGTACAATCGCTAGAAATATAATCTGGAGAGCGACTTGCCTAAAACGATTCACTCTACTCAACCACCACTAAAATTTATTCCCCAACGCCTTAATCTGTTAATACTCCAGATTGTTCGGTGGTTATTGCCGATCGCACTACGGTTTCGCACTCGCCCTTGGCTACCGGCTGGTATTGTCAGCATTGAAGGTAAGAATGTTGAGGTATTGGCTGAACTTTATCAACAATTCCAGGCTGGAAAAATTCGCTTTTTGTTGGCATTTCGTCACCCAGAGGTGGAAGATCCCCTCTGTATGTTGTATTTGCTTTCTTACATTGTGCCGCGAGTAGCTCGTCAGAAAGGTATTACACTGCGATCGCTGATTCATAGCTATTTTCTCTACGATCGCGGGATGACGGTTTGGGCTGGAAATTGGCTAGGTTGGTTGTTTTCACGTTTGGGGGGTGTGCCGGTTCATCGCGGAAGGCGACTAGATCGACAAGCAATCCAAACAGCACGGGAGTTATTTGCTAATGGGAAAGTACCGATCGCTGTCGCACCCGAAGGAGGTACTAATGGTCATAGTGGCATTGTTAGCCCACTGGAACCTGGTGTTGCTCAAATAAGTTTTTGGTGTGCAGAAGACTTGCATAAAGCCAACCGGACTGAGACTGTGATCGTTGTGCCGATCGCCATCCAGTATCACTACGTTGATCCACCTTGGTCTAAACTGGACTGGCTGTTGAGTAAGTTGGAAGCTGATAGCGGCTTAGAAGTTAAAGAAATTGATTCGGGCAATCAAGAAGAGATTTACTATCAACGCCTCTTTAGGTTAGCTGAATATCTCATTACCGAGATGGAAGAGTTTTATCGTCGCTTCTATCATCAAGATATTCCCAAAACCATCTCAAGTGATGAATCTGCTAGTCCTAATCAGGTGTTGATTGCCCGACTTCATCGCTTACTGGATAAGGCTTTAGAAGTTACTGAGCAGTATTTTGGAGTCCAGGCGCAGGGTAATTTTATTGATCGATGTCGCCGCTTAGAAGAGGCTGGCTGGAATTACATTTATCGGGAAGATTTGGCAGATATCAATGCTTTACCACCATTTAAACGTGGTTTAGCAGACTGGATTGCAGAAGAAGCAGACTTGCGAATGCGGCACATGCGGATAGTGGAAAGTTTTGTTGCAGTCACAGCGACTTATATTCAAGAGCAACCAACGGCGGAACGCTTTGCAGAAACAGCTTTACTTGTATTTGATATGCTTTCTAGAATTCAGGATACAACACTTCCAGGACGACCCCGCTTAGGTTTGCGACAGGCACAAATTACTGTGGGAGAGCCAATTTCAGTTACAGAACGCTGGTCAAATTCTCAGGGCGATCGCCAGATGTCTAGACAAGCTGTAAGCAATTTGACCAAAGATTTGCAAATCGCCTTAGAGAAGATGATTTGCTAAGTTTATATGAAAAAAAGGAGCCTGAATCAGACTCCTTAATATAAAAACTGGTAATCAAATTGTGATTACTTGATAGTCACCTTACCGCCAGCTTCTTCGATGCGCTTCTTAGCATCTTCAGCAGCATCTTTAGCAATACCTTCTTTAACTGCCTTGGGTGCAGCTTCTACCAAGTCTTTAGCTTCTTTTAGACCCAAACCGGTCAATTCGCGGACAATCTTCAGCACGGCAATCTTCTTATCAGCTGGGACTGAATCGAGAATCACTTCAAACTCGGTTTGCTCAACAGCTTCTTCAGCCGGAGCAGCAGCACCAGCACCAGGGCCTGCAAACGCTACGCCAACAGGTGCAGCAGCACTCACGCCAAAAGCTTCTTCAATTTGCTTAACTAACTCAGAAGCTTCCAGCAAAGAGAGAGTTTTTAGCTGTTCTAAAATTTGATCGGTTGTAGCAGACATTGATATAACTCCTGTAATTTTGATTATTTATTTGTCATTAGTCATTAGTCATTGGTCATTAGCTTTTGACTTTTGACTGATGAACCACGAAGTCTATTCAGCAGCAGGTGCAGTGCTGCTATCAGCTTCAGTAGCGGTTTCGGTGCTACTGCCACTTTGCTCTTGGTCAGCCACAGCTTGCAAAGCACGAGCCAGTGAACCAGGAACTTCGTTGATACCCACAGCAATCTTGGTAGCCAAAGCGTTGATAGCTCCAGCGATTTGTGCAATGAGTTGTTCCTTGGATGGCAAGTCACCCAGAGCTTTAACATCTGGTTCTTTGAGTAGGCGACCTTCCATAACACCGCCACGAAGTTCTGTCTTCTTAGTGGCTTTTTGGAAGTCTTGGTAAGCCTTAATTGCAGATGAAAAATCATCTTTAACCAGCAAAAAAGCTGAAGAACCTTTCAGTAGTTCCGACAAAGGCTCCCATTTTTCATCATCTTTAATGGCAATGCCCATCAGGGTGTTCTTCGTCACCTTACAAACAGCGCCACTGGGACGCAGCCGCCGCCGTAAGTCTGTGATTTCAGAAACTGTTAGCCCTTGATACTCTATTACCAGTGCCAGACTTGACTCACTCAAAGTTTCTTTGAGGTCAGCTACTATCTCTTTTTTATTTTCTAGTGTTCTACCCATTCCAATCTCACCTCCTTAAAATAATCGGGGAAGTGCCCTAGTTGTACGTTTTTTCTAAACCTGAACCCAAACAACAAACCCCAGCTAACTTAGCCGGGGTTGAGTATTAAGACTCGTGATGCCATAGTCATCACACCTTTCGGGGTGGTAATTTTGACAATTAGAGTTTTAACCTCGGCAGGATATTTAAGCTACTAGCACCTGCTGTCTCCGGCTTTGCCTATTTAATTTTGTCATCTGTCATTTGTCTTTTGTCCTTTGTCTTTACGAATGACAAATGACTAATGACTAAAAACTAACCAGCTTCGCTCAGTTTTAAATCTCGTAGGGCGGTGACATCAATTTTAATCGATGGCCCCATTGTGGCTGACACATAAAATGTGCGCCAATAACGACCTTTAGCTCCTGAAGGACGGTTACGGTCAATCGTCTCCTGCAATGCCTTCAGGTTGACTAACAAATCTTCAGGCGAGAAGGTTGCCTTACCAAACATAACATGGACAATACCAGTTCGGTCGGCTCGGAATTCTAGTTTACCAGCTTTGAATTCTGCGATCGCACTTGCTATATCAAATGTTACGGTTCCACCCTTGGGCGATGGCATCAAACCACGCGGCCCAAGTAACTTACCCAGCTTTGCCACCTGTGGCATCACATCGGGCGTAGCAATCAGCTTGTCAAAATCCATTCTACCTTTTTGGATTTCGTCAATCAATTCTTCCGATCCGACTATATCAGCACCAGCGCTACTGGCTTCGTTTACCTTTTCGCCTCTGGCTATCACCGCCACCCGCACAATTTGTCCTGTACCTTTGGGCAGTGCTACCGTTGTCCGCAACTGTTGGTCTGTATATTTGGGGTCAATTCCCAGCCGGATATGGGCTTCGGCAGCTTCAGTAAATTTAGCTGTTGCTGTGTCCTTGAGAAGGGCTAAAGCTTCTAAAGGATGATAATCCTTATCTTCTACTTTTGCTTGCAGCGCCTGCAAACGACGCGATACTTTTGCCATTTTTTTCTCCTGGGGTAATTCCGAAGCTTCGCCTCTCCCCCGATAATTTTTTATTTGTCCTTTGTCATTTGTGTCATTTGTCCTTTGTTATTTACCGATGACTAATGACCAATGACTAATCTTTGACTGTTATACCCATATTCTTAGCCGTTCCTGCCACAATCTTCATTGCCGCGTCGATGTCGTTGGCGTTGAGGTCGGGGAGTTTGGTTTGGGCTATTTCTTGCAATTGTGCTTTAGTAATTGACCCAACCTTCTTTTTGTTAGGTTCATTCGAGCCTTTTTCAACCTTCGCCGCCTTCCGAATCAGCACTGATGCTGGTGGCGTTTTGAGTACAAATGTAAAACTCCGGTCTTCAAAAACCGAAATTTCTACAGGTATTACCATTCCAGCTTGGTCTGCTGTTTTGGCGTTGTACTCTTTGCAGAACATCATGATGTTAACACCATGTTGACCCAAGGCGGGGCCGACTGGTGGTGCTGGGTTGGCTTTTCCAGCATTCAAGGCCAGTTTAATGACCGCCACTACTTTCTTCGCCATTTGTATTTAACTCTGTTTCTCTACCTGATTAAATTCCAGTTCTACTGGTGTATCCCTGCCGAAAATTGAGAGCAAGGCTTTAAGTTTACTCCGTTCTGGAGAAACTTCAATCACTTCACCTTCAAAGTCCTTAAATGGCCCAGAAAGCACCATTATCTTATCACCAGTAGCCATGTCAATTTTGACAACAGCTTCTTGTTCGCTGGTTTGTTTGAATATGCGTTCAACTTCTGAAGCACTCAGTGGTATGGGGTGGACATGACCGCGACCCTTGCTGCTACCACGCTTTTGTTCTGAACCGACAAAGTTAATTACATGAGAAGTGTTTCGTACCACCTGCCAGGTATCATCATCCATCATCATCCGCACCAGCACATAGCCAGGAAAAACTTTTTCTTCTGTATGCTGGCGACTGCCATCTTTGCGGATTTTCACCGCCGGCGTTTGCGGAATTTCTACTTGGATAATTTTGTCAGCGACATCAAAAGTTTGAATGCGTTGCTCTAAGTTAGTCTTTACACGTTTTTCACAGCCTGAAGCTACTTGCACAGCATACCAGCGTGCTTCTTTTGACACTGCTTCTGCTGTTTCTCCTGTTTCCTCCGACTGCAACGTGGAGTTGCGAGGTTCATCTGTTGCAAAAGTCATCAGAACACCTGTTTTGCTGCCCAACCAAAAAATCCATCGACCAAGTATATCAAAGATGCAGAGAGTGCCACCATTAACAATACAGCGGCGGATTCGCTCACTATTTGTTTCCGACTGGGCCAAACTACTTTGTCAAGTTCTTCTTTGGTTCCCTGTATGAAGTTGCCTAAGCTAAACCCATTTGTAGTTTCTGGCAATTCTGCTTCACTTTTTTTAGCCACGACCGTTTTCCCCCGGTTTCTTTAGTCAATTTTGGATTTTGGATTTTTAGATTTACCTCATGTTTTCAGTCCAAAGTGTTCACTTTAAGATTTTGGATTGAGAAGAAATCTAAAATTCAGTCATCCAGTTTTGCAGTTTCGACTCTATTTTACTTAGTTAACTGAAAGCAAAACAACTGCAAAGACAATAGGTTTGCCCGAAATTATTATCGCTAGCCGCTTATGTAGCATCTGCGTAATTATTTCGGGCTTTGTTTTTTGCTCTTGAGCGCGCCCTGGAGGACTTGAACCCCCGACATCAGGTTTTGGAGACCTGCGTTCTACCAACTGAACTAAGAGCGCACAAGCTGTTTTCTATTCAGTCATTGCGCTGAACTAAATTTTAGTTTAACGCAACACGCGATTTTCATCATACTTCAATTTCGTTGAGAAAACAAGTTAGCGGCAGATGCCGCTTGAGATTTCTCCCATAATGAAAGAAGCACGAATTACAAAGGGCGGTCAAACCGTTGCTTAATCCGGGTTGCCTTACCTACGCGATCGCGGAGATAATACAGTTTAGCACGGCGGACTTTACCGCGACGCAATACCTTAATGCTGTCAATGCGGGGAGAATGCAACAGAAATACGCGCTCAACGCCTACACCTTGAAAAACCTTACGGACTGTAATAGTTTCGTTTATGCCACCATTGCGTTTGGCAATCACGACTCCTTCATAAGGTTGTACCCGGTATTTTTCGCCTTCTTTAATTTTCACTCCTACTTTTACGGTGTCGCCCACATAAATGTCGGGCACATTAGATTTTAGCTGTTCCGCTTCAATGGAGCGGATAATCTCTTGAGCGCTCATAGTCTTTCTGTCTACTTAAAAAAAACCCACGATCATCAATCATAAATCGATAATCCTATTTCAGTCTACTTCTACTTATTGGAGATTGAGAATTTTACTGAGACAAGACCCGATAGATCGAAGCTATATTGCAAAATGCTATACCAGAGGTGGAAATTTATGAAATTTAGCGTCGTCATCAGTACTTATAATCGCTTGAACTTGCTCAAAAGAGCAATTGAGTCGGCTCAGAACCAAACTATTGAGTGTGAGGTGGTTGTTGCCGATGATTGTTCTTCTGATGATACTCAAACATATCTCAAAAGCTTAGGGGATAAAGTTGTTTACCATCGGAATGAAGTGAACCTTGGTCATGCAGCAACGGTAAATGCTGGAGTTGCTAAGGCTAGCGGCGACTGGATTAAGTTTCTAGATGATGACGACTATTTAGCGCCTAACTGCATAGAAGAAATGGCTAAGGCGATCGCACTTCGCCCCGATGCTGTAATCTGCTCTTGTGTGGCGGCTCAGGTGGATGGTAATGAAGTTGAACTAAGTCGCACCCCACAAGTAGGCCCTGGTTTAGCTTTTTATATCCCCCAAGCCGATATTCATTACGGGATGCTTTTAGAGCTTGTACCCTTTGGCACGCCTGTACAAGTAGCTTGCCGACGTGATGCTTTTTTAGAAACTGGTGGTTGGGATTCCACACTCGATGCTAACTGTGATGACATCGATTCATGGATTCGCATTGCCCAGTTTGGTGACGCTATTTTCTTCAACCAGTGTCTTGCTTACCGCACTATTTGGACTGGTGCGTATAATCAAAAGTTTTCTTTGTCTCGGCGGTTGGCGACAAATATTTTGATGAAAGAAAAAATTTATGCTTTAGTAAATGAAGAACATCGTGTCAAAATTCCCCGTTTTCAAGATATAAAAAATTACCTCAAGCTACATTGGAGTATAGTAGCTCTCAAGCAAAAAAATATTAAGACTTTTCTTTCAATAATTGAACCGTCTGCACTTTCTCCTCAGTCTTGGAAGTTTTTGGTAAGTGCTACTTTATCACGTCGCACTCAAGGAAACAATTCTCAAGTTCGTAAATTTGTGTTGATTGAATCATAATAAACGAGAATTCAGGAGTCAGACTTCCCAATTTAGAAGTCAAATAATTTTCTGTCAATGCGTAAGTTCTAAGTTTGACGAAATCCTACAGAACTTACGCTACTGTCACAGAGCGATCGCTATCTATAAACTCTTAATTAAATTAACTCTAAACTTACTATATTTTGACTATAATTAGCGATTAATATAAATAATTTCAGCCATTGAGAACCTAGTAAAATTTCCTGAATTTCATCTCCAGCAAATACAGGAATTTCCCACTCTTGAGCATCTATTGTTACCCTACCAATATAAACATCAAATTCAGTTTCTCCTTGAGCAGTTCTTAATTTATCTTGATTTAAAAAAGACCAATCAAGACTTTGTACATCTTGTTTGTTCATGGCTAAAAATTCAGTAAATCCTGTATCTAACATTGTTTCTACAGGAAAGCTAATACCATCTTCACCAATTAAATCAATTTCAAAGTAAACTTGACCTTTATCTCCAAATCTTCCCTCAATCATATTCTGCCACTAACTCCGGTTTCATTAATGCCAAAAATATGATGAATGACATGAGGATATTTTTCTCTGGCGATTTTACTTGCTACTTCTTTATCCCGATCGATAAAATAATCCCCACTATCAGGTTCAATAGCAATATACCAACCATAGTATTTATCTAGTATTTCTGGTTTTAAACGCTCAAAAATCACCCAACAACGCTCATAAAATACCTGTCTTCTGGCTTTGTCTTGAGCTTTTTGTGCTTCTGTCCATTGAATTTCTGGAAATACTCTCCCACGTCTCACTATTCTTTCTGGTGAAGAGTGTGTCATATTTTTGACCTCATAAAAATTTATTGTCCATATTTCATTATAAAATGCCTTTCAGTTATTTCCCGCTCAATCATTGCGTCAGATATTGAGCGGAGTAGAATCACTTAGTTAAAATCAGAAAAATCGATGATGTGCGAGTCGCTATTTTCACTGGTTGAATGAAAAGTGACAGAGCGATCGCGACTTCTACCGCAAGCTTCGGTTTCTAGTGCAGCCCATGTTTCACCTCCAGAACGCGCCCATTTTCGCAGTTCTTCTAGTTCTCTGGTGTTAGCTTTAACAGAACTTACGCAACTGGCACAGCGCGATAATTTTTGGAACTGGTATTACCAAGAGTTTACCTAATTCTTATCTTCTTTTATCCCGATTTATTAAGCGGTTACTGAATAAGTCTTTAAAGCTAAGTAGCTGAAGATATGAACTATTAGTCAGTAGTAACTTGTGAATTTTAATACTACTGGCTAATTTTGAGTTGTCGTTGAAAACTCAATAATTATGTTTGTCTTTACTCAGTTACTTGTCTTTATTTTTTATACATATCTCTAAAGTTATGCGAATCATACATATTTTGAACCACGTTCAAGAAATAGGTAACGGTATTGTGAATGTGGCTGTTGATCTGGCTTGTTTACAGGCAAAATCTGGTTATGAGGTAGCGGTTATTTCTGCTGGTGGTGAATATGAGAAATTACTAAATATATGTGGTGTCAAACACTACCAATTAGACCAAACTAGAAAACCGAGAAGTATTATCAAAGCGGCTGTACGTTATCGAGCGATCGCAGCAGAATTTCAGCCGGATATTGTTCATGCTCACATGATGACGGGAGTAATTTTAGCACGCATTTTTAAAGGCAATAAATATACTTTAGTTTCTACAGTCCATAACGAATTTCAGCGTTCTAGTGTGCTGATGGGTTTAGCTGATAAGGTGATTGCCGTTAGTAAAGCGGTGCGAGATTCTATGGCAAAGCGCGGTATCCCAGAAAACAAATTGCGGGTAGTATGCAATGGAACCTTGGGCAGTCCCCGTACCCGACAAATACAAGATTATCAACCTTTAGGGTTACAACGTCCAGCGATCGCTACTGTAGCCGGAATGTATCAACGCAAAGGTATTGCTGAGTTAATCGCTGCCTTTGAACAAATTGCCCCAGATTTTCCCCAAGCGCATCTTTATTTGGTAGGAAATGGCCCGGATAAACAGCTATTTGAGGCACAAGTACAAGCAACTTCTGTAAAAGAACGGATTCATTTTGAAGGTTTCCAGGCAGAACCTCAACGCTACCTAATATCTTGTGACATATTTGTGCTAGCTTCCCATCGAGATCCTTGCCCTCTGGTACTTTCCGAAGCTAGAGAAGCCAGAATTGCGATCGTTGGTACTCAAGTAGATGGAATTCCTGAAGCTTTGGACAATGGGCAAGCAGGTCTTTTAGTGCCAGCAAAAGATAGTAAGGCTTTGGCTGAGGTTTTAGTGCAATTACTGAGTAACGCTGATATGCTGCACGAATGGAAAAATCGGGCAAATCAAAACCTCCAGTGGTTAAGTGTTGCCCGCGTTCATCAGGAAACATTGGCAGTGTATCGTGATTAAAGGGAATTGGGAATTGGGAATTGTTACTTTCCCTAGTCTCCAGTCCCCAGTCCCCAGTTCCGATAGCGTTAACAGGGTAGCGATCGCTTTAATTTTAAAGCTACACCTAAAGCACCAAGGACTAATACACCCAAAACATTAGTTGATTCAGGAATGGCGGTGTAATAAGCAGCGACTCTAATAGGCCCATCTTTATCTGTTTGCTCTGCTGGTATTGGTGGAACGATTCCACCACCTGGGGCGAGATTTGGTAGTGTAGCAAAGGGATTGTAAAACAGGCTTCCGTTTGGAATTACGCCACCACTAAAAGTAATAGTGCTACCACTGATGCTAATGTCTGAAAAAATATCCTTTAGATCGGGATTATTAGAGGAACCAATCTTTCCATCTCCATTAACATCTCCCCACTCTACAGGCTCATTATTATAGGAGAGCGTTTTTAAATCAAAGACTAAGCTTTCGATATCGTACCCAGTGTTATTTAGAAAGTTATTAGCTACATCTGGAACACCATATTCTATTACTTGCCCTGGTTGATAATTTGTAAGAATTCTTGGGTTTTTGGTGTTGAGTATGTCTTGATCTTGAGTCGTCACAGTAGTTTCTACCAAGATAACGGCTCTCGCTGGTGTCAAAGACAAAAAACTAATTCCTGCTGCTCCTAAAAGAGACAAGGCTATTTTGGTTACTATTGTCATATTTCTGTCCCCATTCATATTGATTGAGAGAATGCTATATCACGCCGGTTAAATCAAGCAGCAAAACCTTACTTTTAAACTGCTATGTATTTGCTAGATAAATAGCGCTCAGTGTATGCTTGCTCAGTGAGTTTACATATACTCGTATGTTGATTTATAAAGCAATTCTTGTAATGCTTTATCACGATAACTAGTAATTTCACGCAATCTTTATAAAAAATCTAAATTATAACTTATTGATTGACAAATTAGACAATATATGGATTTAAAAAGCTTAGTTAACGCGATCGCCAACGAAAAACTTGTTGATAGATCGCGTTAATTGAAATTTCAGTCTCTGGCGTGTTGAAAAAATTAATCCCTATCAGGGATTCAAATCCATTTTTTTGTAAATCCACGCAAGCGGATTAACACTGGCTTTGCCCAATTTCCACCCAGTAAATCGTGCAGCAGAATATAAAAACAGGGAATGATAAATAATGTCAGCATTGTAGAGACCGCCATCCCAAAGAAAACTACAATCCCTAAAGGCTGTAAAAACTCAGAACCTTCGCCAATGCCCAATGCTAAAGGGAACAGTCCCAAGATAGTGGTGACTGTGGTCATGATAATCGGGCGCAAGCGTTGAGGAGCAGCTTTCATGATGGCAATTTGGCGACTACAACCTTCTTCATCCCGAATTTGGTTTGCAAGTTCTACCATTAGAATCCCTGCATTTACCACAATTCCCACCAGTAGCACGACACCAACAATTACAGTTGCGCCGATCGCAGTTTGGGTGATATAAAGCCCAAAAAGTCCCCCAGCTAAGGCTAGTGGAACAGTGAACATAATTACCAACGGGTCAATCAGCGAATTGTATTGCACCGCCATGACTACAAAGATTAAGAATACCGCCAACGCCCCCAAAGTTTTTAAAGCATCCTGAAGTTGCTGATTAGTTTCTTGGGCAGAACTAGGGACAATTGAAACGCCATCAGGTAAGTCTACATCCTTAAGTACCTCGTTAACTTCTGCGATCGCTTCACCAAGACTCGCTCCCTCGCTGAGATTGCCTGCCACGATAAAAGCTTGACGCTGATTAATCCGTTGCACCTCACCAGGTGCTTGACCTTCTTGAATGTTCGCAACATCTGAAAGCCGGATTAGTTGATTGTTTTCTGTAAATAGTGGTAATTGTTCTAGCTGGGAAGGACGCTGAATGGCTTCTTTATTTAGCTGCACCCGCACATCAACTAAACGATTACCGCGTTGAATTTGTGTAGGAACTGAACCTTCAATTGCTGTTTGAACTGTTGCACCAATTTGCCCTGCGTTCAACCCTAAAGCCGAAACTCTTTCCCAGTCTGGGCGAATTTGGATTTCTGGTTGTCGGGGGTCGGCATCTGGTCGGAATGTCGCTAATTTTGCCCTTTCTTGTAATGCTTGCAGCACTTGTGCGCCTGCTTGGGTTAAGTTTTCTTCATTCTCACCTTGCAAAATCACATCAACTTCTGACCCTTGCACTGGAGAATTACTCAAGATTAAACCCCGCACTTGACCAGGATTGAGGCGCAACAAAATTCCTGCTAAGTTGAGTTTGTTAAATTCCTGAGTTACTTTTTTGACGAAAGTTTCAACATCTGTACCTGGTTTAAGATTGATGGTGCTACTGGCACGTAAAGGATTTTCTGTAGTATTGCTGCCAAATAAACTACCACCCACAGTTGTAAAAGCAGACTCGGTTTCTGGTTGTTTGAGCAAAATGTCATCGACAATTTGCATAACTTTTTCAGAAGTTGCTAAAGGTGTACCGGGTGGAAACTGCGCTCTCAAGTTAGCTTGTCCGGTACTGATGCGGGGTAAAATTTCTTGGGGAATCTGACCAAACATAAAGAAGCTACTACCGCCTAAAATTAGCAAAGCAGCAGTTACTACGAAAAACCGATAACGTAAAACCTTGGTTAGGAAATTCCCGTATCCCCGCGTTGCATCTTCAAATCGGTGATTAAACTGTCTAAGCAGCCAAAATTCGCTAATCCGACTAGACCAAGAAATTCCCAAAAGTCGAGAAGACAGCATAGGTACGACTGTAATCGCAACCACAAGGGAAGCTGCAACAGCGAAGCTAATTGTCAAAATTAGTTCATTAAATAGCAGTGCAATAAAGCCGCCAATTAAAAGGAATGGCACTACAGAAACTAAGTTTGCACCTGTAGCAGCAACTAAAGCAGATTCTACTTCTTGGGAAGCATTAATGGCACTGTCAATAAAGAATTTTGAATTTCTCCTCTTCCCCTCTGCTCCTCTGCTCCTCTGCCCCTCTGCCTCCATCTCTTTCTGATTGGGAGTCATGCCTGTTTTTTCGGAAATGTTCTCTAAGATCACAACCGATGTATCAATTGCTTGACCAACTCCTAATGTCAATCCTGCCAAACTGAATACATTCAAAGTCAGACCAAAGATTTTCATTAAAGCGATCGCAGCCAGAGTACACAAGGGAATGGTCAAACTGATAATCAATGTTTGCCTAAACGATCCCAAAAATAACAACACGGCGGCTGCTGCCAACAATGCCCCAGAAATCCCTGAAAAGATGACATCATTTAAAGAATTGCGGATGAAGACAGATTCATCTGTGGTGGGGCTTAAAGTCATGTCTGCTGGAATTAAACCCGATTGCCGTAATTGTTCAATTCGACGTTTAACAGCATCTACAACTGTGATTGTGTTGGCTTCAGGTTGCTTTTGAATTGAAAATTTTACCGCAGGCTGACGGTTTAGGTAAACAAATACTCGTTGTTCTTCTGTATCGTCAATTACCTCAGCGAAATCTCGCAAGTAGACGCGGCGGGAAGGTGTTGGGGAAGTAGAGGAGGCAGGGGAGGCAGGGGAGGAAACTTCTAAGGAAAGGTTTTCAATTTCCTTGGCATTTTGGAAGCGTCCGACAGTTCTAGTCAATGGCTCGGAATTTTGCCCCAGAATCCGACCACCGGAAGTATCTTGGTTACGGGCTGTTAATTCGTCTAAGACATCATTTAAGCCGACACCCAAAGCTTGCAATCGGTTCAAGTCAACAAGCACTCGTACTTCTTCTTCTGCACCGCCAGATACATCAACTGAGGCGACTCCTGGCACGACACTTAGTTCACGGGTTAACTCTTCATCAGCAAATACCCGTAAGTCTTTACCTTGCAAAGAAGTAGATGTCAGTGCCAATTCATAAACCGGCAATTGGGAGGGATCGACTTTAAATAATCGCGGTTCCTCTATGGTATCTGGCAGTTGTCCCCGACCCCGGTTAAAAGCAGCAGTAGCATCATTTAGGGCTTGGTCAATATCGCCCCCCGGTTGGAAGTATAAATCGAGGCTTACCTGTCCTTCACGGGTACGGGAAAAAACTTGTACTACATTCTCGGTTGCCCTTAAAGCTTCTTCTAAGGGCCTGGTGATTTCATCCACTGCTACTTCTGGTGAAATACCTGGGGCTTCTAGCCGAACCCCAATTCGTGGATAGGTAATTGACGGTAAGAGATCGACTTGGATCGTTGTGAGAAAAAATACCCCAATGACAATTACTGCCACGGTAAGCATGAGTGTGCCAATGTGTTGGCGGATAGCGATCGCACTAAGACTAAATCCGCCATTGCCATTATTATTTGCTTGTTGCATGATTCCTAAGCGCTAAGTGATGACTACTGGATACTTTTATCCTTGGTATGGTGGTTATTTACTATTACTTTTCTGAAAGAATTGAAAGACTTACAGTGTCACCTTCTTTTAACGGTTTACCACTCCGAACAACATAGCGCTCTCCTGCTTGCAAACCGGATAAAATTTCTACTTTCCCATCAGCCCTTTGTCCCAACATTACGGCTCGCGCTGTTACCTGCGTTTTGCCTTCTGTGTCTCTGACGACAAATATTGTCCCACTTCGGTCTTGTGATTTTACCTCTGCCATACCAGATGTGTTAGATGGGGAATTCTGTGGGACATTTGCTTGCGTCTCCCCTGTACCCTTAGAGTTCTTAGTGCCGGCTTGTTTCTGAATAGCTCCTTGCGGCACGACTACGCGCTGTTGAGTCTGGTTTTCAAAGTTGACTCGCGCCAGTAGTCCACTGCCAATTTTGCCTTGAGCGTTGGGAATCACTACTTCTACAGGTATCAAACGAGCAGTAGCATCGGCAGCTGGAGAAATGCGCGTAACTCTCCCAATTAATGTTTCCTTGGGGAAGGCATCTAGGCGCACTTGTACAGACTGTCCAACCTGAATTTGTGCTAGTTCTAATTCGGAAACTTGCACAACGACTTTGACACGGTTAAAATCGCCAATTTTGACGACTTCATTACCTGCTTGTAGAAGATTGCCCGGTTCTGTCACTTTTTCTGTAACTATGCCAGCGATCGGAGATTTCAGCTGCGCGTAAGACCTACGTTCTTTGGTTTGGGCAACCAATGCCTGCTGCGCCAAAACTCTGCCTTGGGCAGCGGCGACAGCTTGCTGTTCTGTACGAACTTGCTCTTGGGCTGCTCGCAGTGCTTGGGCTGCTGTTTTTGCCTGGGTACGTGACTGCTGGGCAGTTTGTTCAGCGATCGCTCCAGCTTTGAATAACCTCTGTTGCCGTTCTGAATCTGCCTGAGCTTGCACAACCTCTAACCGTGCCCGTTCAACGTCAGCACGGGCATTACTTACCTGATTGGTTGCCCTCGCTACTTCTGATTTGAGGGCTGCTAATTCTGCTTCAGCTTGCTTTAATTCGGTCGAAAGGATGGCATCATCTAACTGCCCGACGTTTTGCCCAAGCTTTACTGTATCGCCCACATCAAGGTTCAAAGCTAACAAGCGCCCTTCTACTTGCGATCGCAGTGATACAATGCGGAACGGTATTGTATTACCTGTGTATTCTGGTTGTTTTTCCAGTATCTCAGTTCGAGCGATCGCTACATCTACAGGCGTTGTACTACTACGTTCCCGATTTCCAGGACTCTGAGATTGTGCATCTGCTGATTCTTTGGGCGACGAGCCACAACTCGCCGTCAGCAATCCGATAGCTACCAAACAGGACATTAATAAACTTCTTATATAAGTGGAGGAAAGTAAGTAATTTTTCCCTTTTCCACCTGTTGAACAAATACTGTTTGCAAGAAGTCTACTCTTAAAATCTGCGGTCGCCACCTCAGTTTTCACAACTGAATCTAACTCGCTATTAATTAGTTGGTTAGTGACTACGGGATCTTTCATTTTCACCTGTCTGTGCGGCTTATTTGTGTCCAAAATCATTTACTTTTCTCCTATTGGGGAGCTTTTGGGGTTAAACAGCCGTGTTTTACCAAGTAATTTTGAGAGATATCATTAACAAAAAACGGCGAGAATGAAGAATAAGCTGCATGACAGTAATTTTTGAATCAAAAACTACTGTTTTCCCACAAAAGTCCAAAATTTCTCACCGTTCTACTTCTTACGCAGAGGTAGATAATCTTCTTGCAGTTAACAAATTATAAACTTTAGTATAAATATTTGTCATTTTTCTGGGATCTACCCAGAGGAGAAACTTGGCTTTTTCCAAAAGTATGAGGCTTTTTTGCTGATTATCATAATTTGGGCAGTCTTACAATAATTACCCTTGTTTTTACTTACTCAATTTATTCTACTAAAACTAGCAGGTATTACTGGAATTTCTTATTTTATTAAGAATATTAAAGATTTATTGCTTAATTGTGTCTATAATGTAGTGGAAAACACTATTTCTTCTTACCTCTCTTGCGTAATATGGCAAGAAATAGGGCGATAAGTACCATACAACAGGTAAGAATGAACTTTTTTGCCAAAATATACTTGCATAGGTGAGGAAGGTAAGGTATGACATCTTTGTTCAAAATTGCACAAACCACTGATGAATCCGAGATTTCCGAATTTTTCCAGGAATCAGCAGGTAAGTGGCGATCGCAACGACGCTACTATACCCTACCGAAGGGAGAAACTAAGGAGATCGAAAGTATAGTTACGATCAATTTTTTAGAGCAGGGCTGTGATGAATTGCAAAAGCTAGCTCAGATGCACGATTTATTAGATGCAGGTAGTTTAATTTGTGGTGCAGCAATTGTCTGGGAAAGTACAGATGTGTCTAAAACAAAGAAAGAATCGCAAGGTTCAACAATATTTGGGGTGAAGGGAAGTACCTTGTACCGCGATCGCGGTTTTGCCATATCTAAACCAGTCACCGCCCAGTATTATTTTTCTAACCCCAAAACACTATATTTGCGAACCGAATACAACGGTTCAGTTTTTGAAGAAGAGTTAAAGCTAATTGGCAGTCAATACCGCACCAGACAGACTATTATTTCTCGTGCTGGTGAGCAGTTGATGATTGGTCAATATTTAGAAAATAGAATAGAGAGCTAGTTTATTGGGTGAATGTAGCTGGCAGCTATAGCCTCACGCGTTTTGGAACTACCCAGCAGCTAGCTATCAACTGCCAATATAACTTTTTATAACATTTTTCCCCACTTTCCCCCAGAAAGTAAGTCGTCATGTAACAATGGGAAGTGAAATGAGAATTAATTCGGCGACAGTGTTTGATTTTAGTATTGACAGGCTTTTCCCTTTTGGTATTACAGACTTCTCTCCGAAATCTAAATCTCTACAAACTTATGATTTTGGAGACATTTGATGTCAATTTACGTTGGTAACCTCTCCTATGATGTTACACAAGATGCGTTGAGTACTGTTTTTGCAGAATATGGTTCTGTAAAGCGTGTTCAGCTTCCTACTGATCGTGAAACAGGTCGTTTACGCGGCTTTGCTTTCGTGGAAATGAGTTCAGAAGACGAAGAAGCCAAAGCCATTGAAGCCCTTGATGGTGCTGAATGGTTGGGTCGTGACCTTAAAGTGAATAAGGCCAAACCCAGAGAAGACAGAGGTGGCGGTGGTTCTTTTGGTGGTAATCGCGGCGGTGGTGGCGGTGGCTACAACCGTGGTGGCGGTGGTGGTCGCTACTAAGCTAAACAGACAAAAGTCATTTAGTTAAATCTAGGAAAGGCTCAGGCAGAAATGCTTGAGCCTTTTTGATCAGAGTGCCCTGATGAAAAATTTCAATTTCCAATAGGTCAAGACTCCACTTTCTGATTAACCTTCCCTCAAACTGTCAATCTGAGGATGTATGTTGAGACTAAGCGCTAATTACTGCGATCGCATCAATTTCTACTAACACATCTTTAGGTAAGCGCGATACCTGAACACAAGCCCGCGCTGGGGCTGTATTTTCTGGGAAATATTTAGCATAAATGGCATTTACTGCCGCGAAATCATTCATATCAGCTAAAAATACAGTGGTCTTCACCACATCTTGAAAAGTTGCACCGGCTTCTGTGAGAATAGCTTCAAGATTAGCTAATACTTGCTCAGTTTGCTTTTTGACATCATCAGTGTAGACGACATCACCAAGGCGGGGATCGATGGCAACTTGTCCAGCTATGAATAGAAATTGACCTGAAGCTGCGATCGCTTGATTATAAGGGCCAACTGGTGCGGGTGCGTTATCAGTATTAATTACTTTACGGGTCATAGATATTACTTTCTCTAACGATGTTTCCTGTTTACCGATTTCTAGCTGAGAAGCGATCGGTTTATAGACTTCTCCATCTGGCATTATCGCACCAGTGAGGTCAGCATCTTTAAAAGTTGCCCCATAGATATTTGCTCCAGTTAAATCTACCTTCTTCAGCTTTGCCTCTTTCAGATTCGCGTTGATAAAATCTACTTTTTGCAGTTCTGCTTTCTCTAAATTTGTCCCTTTAAGACAAGCTTTTCTGAAATTTACACCTATAAGATTTGCTGCACCTAAATCAGCTTCAGTCAGATTCATACCTGACAAATCTTTTTGAGATAAATTAACACCCCGAATTTTGGCTCCCTGCAAGTTAGCACCTTTGAGTATCACTTGAGCTAAGTTTGCTTGACTCAAATCAGCTGCAAACAAGTTAGCTCTACTTAAATCAGCACTAGTAAGGTTAGCTCTAACGACTTTTGCTTCATTTAAGGATGCGTCAGTTAAGTTTGCAGAATTGAGTGTCGCATCACTCAAGTTGGCGTTATCTAGATTGGCATTACTAAAGTTAGCACTACTCAAGTTTGCTTTACTCAAGTTGGCATTATCCAAATTAGCGTTACTAAAGTTAGCGCTACTTAGTTTTGCTCCACTCAAGTCAGCACTACTTAGGTCTGCCCAACTCAAATTTAAACTAGAACTTTCGCCCAACTCACTCAAATTTGCACCTGTTAGAGAAGCTCTAGTGAAATTTGCATTTTGAAGTAATGCTTTACTCAGATTTGCATCATTTAAATCTACACCCGTCAAATCTGCACCTGTTAGGTCTATTCCACTCAGATTTGCATATTTGAGATCTATTCCTCTAAGATTCTCCTTATGAAATTTCCGTTCTCCTGCGGCATATCTCTCTAACAGTGTCTCAGCATCCATAATTCACCTTTAAATACCACTGACACAGTATAATCACAAAAACTTTGTGTCACAGGTATTCCTCTCTTTTCTTCCTTCGCGCCCTTTGCGCCTTTGCGGTTCGTCCCTCTTACCCCAACCTCGAACACATCCCCATAATGCCGTCAGTTCAGCATAGCGATCGCACTCGTATAATACAGTTACGACAAACTGCAAAATATCATTGATGAACATAAAAGAAATACTGCTTCAAGAAATTGAATCATCCTCAGATGTTCTACTAGCCCAAACACTAGATTTTTTGCGTTTTCTCAAGACAAAACCAACAACTGAGGAAATATCTCTTAACCTGTCAACGGAAAAAAATGATGATACCTCCAGTCATCAAACAAAACCGGAAATACAAGAAGCAGCACCAATTCTTAGAGGCTCTAAAGCAGAAGATTTACTAAAATTTGCCGGAACCTGGCAAGGGGATGATTTTGAGGAGTGCTTGCAGCTTGTTTACGAAACCCGTTCCCCGACTGAATTTTAGTGATGTACCTCCTAGATACCAACAATTGCAGCCGGATCATTTTTGGAGAAACAAACATCATTCGTCGGTTACAAGAACACATCGGTTTAGGGGTTGCAACTAGCGTTATTGTGCAAAGTGAACTCCTTTACATGGTACAAAAATCTTCTCAACAAGAAGCAAATCTTCGCTTTGTCAGAACTTTTCTGCAAACCATTGACCTTTATCCCATTAGTGGAGGGGTTGCCGATGTTTACGGTAATCTCAAAGGATAAATTGTCGAACATTTTGGCCCAAAAGACAAAGCAAAGCGTAGAAAGTTTACAGTTCAAGATTTGGGTTTTAGCGATAACGACTTGTGGATAGCATCAACTGCTCTGCACTATAACCTCACCGTCGTCTCAGGAGACAGCGATTTTCAAAGGATACAACAGGTGCAAACCTTAGCCTTAGAATCTTGGCTTTGACATCCTCCCAACACCAACCGATTCCTACATAACTTTTACACAAACTGTATATAGGGGAATTCCAGATATTCCTCTCCCCTCTTCTCTCTGCGCCTCTGCGGTTCGTCCCTCTTACCCCAACCTTGGACGTATCCCATAATGCCGATATCGCCAATAATCGTGCAGAATGCGATCGTGGTCAAAACATAAATCACCAGGTACGCGCCAATACTCAAAAATACCTACACCCTTGGCATCATCCCCAGCCTTTGGTTCTCCTGTAGCTGTTGCTAAAAACACAATGCTAATCGTATGCTGGCGGGGATCGCGATTGGGATCAGAATACACCAGTAATTGTTCAACTAATTCCACCTGCAAACTCGTTTCTTCCTCAGCCTCGCGTCGGGCCGCCACTTCTACAGCTTCCCCATAATCTACAAAACCACCAGGAATAGCCCAACCCAAGGGTAGATTATGTCTTTCGATTAACACTATTGGCCGATGAGGTCGATCTACTAGTTCAATGATGATATCAACTGTTGGTGCAGGATTTCGGTAAGTCATATTTATTAGTCATTGGTCATTGGTCATTAGTCATTAGTCATTGGTTATTCATAAAGGACGAATGACAAAGGACAAATGACAATCAAAATGAGTTTACTTGATTTACCGTGCAAATACTGTTCCATGATAAATTCGATGCGATCGCGTAGCGTGTCCATCAGACAATTGCTCCCTCTCATAATTCAGGTTACTTATGCCTTTTCCTAGATCCAGTGGTATTTTGCTGCATCCTACCTCCTTTCCCAGTCGATTTGGCGTTGGAGATTTAGGCTTAGAAGCCTATCGCTTCATCGATTTTCTTAAAGAAACCCATCAACAATATTGGCAAGTTCTACCCTTGGGCCCCACTGGATACGGTAATTCCCCCTATATGTGCTATTCAGCAATGGCAGGAAATCCCCTGCTAGTTAGCCCAGAAAAACTACGAGATGAAGGTTTGCTCACTGAAGAAGACTTTGCTAATTTACCAGGATTTCCGGTAGAAAAGGTAGACTTCGACCAAGTTGTGCCGATTAAGATTGAGCTACTCAAAAAAGCCTGTGAAAACTTTAAAGTGAATGCTACGGACATCCAAAAAAACGAGTTTGCAGGTTTTTGCGACAGTAAAGCCTATTGGCTAGATAATTACGCCTTATTTATGGCGTTGAAAGATGCCCACGAAAATGCAAGCTGGCATACATGGGAGCCAGAATTTGTCAAGCGCGAACCCGAAGCATTAGCTCAGGTACAGCATCGGCTCAATGAGGAGATTTTTTATTACAAGTTCGTCCAATTTGAGTTTTTCCGGCAGTGGTCAGACCTGAAAAGCTATGCCAACATGCGCGGGATTGACATTATCGGCGATATTCCCATCTACGTAGCTCATGATAGTGCTGACGTGTGGGCGCATCCCAATATCTTTTGTTTAGACGAACAGACAGGAGTTCCTGCCCAAATGGCAGGAGTCCCACCAGATTACTTTAGCGCCACTGGTCAATTGTGGGGCAACCCGGTTTATAACTGGGAGGAATTGCAAAAACAAGACTTTAAATGGTGGGTACAGCGCTTTGAGGCAATGCTAGATTATGTCGATATTATTCGCATTGACCACTTCCGGGGCTTCGAGGCTTATTGGGCTGTGCCGCAAGGTGAACAAACTGCTATCAATGGTAAATGGGTGGAAGCGCCTGGAGATGCTTTTTTTGAAGTGATTAGAGAGAAGTTGGGTAAACTACCCGTCTTAGCAGAAGATTTGGGAGTAATTACACCAGGGGTAGAAGCGCTGCGAGATAAGTATGAATTTCCGGGGATGAAAATTTTGCAATTTGCCTTTGGTGCTGATTCTGCTAATCCATTTTTACCATTCAATTACCCGCGAAATGCTGTAGTTTATACTGGCACTCACGATAATGACACAACTTTAGGCTGGTTCAATTCAGCCGACGACAACGAAAAGCAAAACCTGTTACTTTATTTAGGTTGTATTAGTCCTGAAGGCATCCACTGGGATTTAATTCGCCTAGCTTTGAGTTCCATAGCCAACCAAGCGATTATTCCCTTACAAGATGTTTTGGGATTAGGAAACGAAGCGCGGATGAATTTTCCTAGTACTGCTGAGGGTAACTGGGAGTGGCGCTATCAAGCAGGAGCGTTAAAAGAAGAATTAGGCGATCGCTTAAAAGTTCTTACTAGACTTAATGGACGCGCCCCACAAGCCCAGTAAGCATTAGGGGAGCAGGGAGCAGGGGGCAGGGAGACAAGGAAGACAAGGTAGACAAGGGGAAATTATTGAATAAGTCTCTCCCAAGTCTCCCCCCTCTTCCTTGTCTACCTTGTCTCTTCTTCATACCCAATGCCCAATTCCCAATTCCCAATTCCCAATTTCAAAACTTAGGTTTTGCAGCAATCCTAACTTCTTCCTCTTTTCCTGGCTCTCCCATTTCCTTGGCTTTCTCTTGATTGACGCTCATTAAAACACCGCCTGCATTATCAGTTTTCACTGTCAGTTGCTCTTGAGCTTTCCAAATCCGGTGAGTTCCCTCTGGGAGAATACCCTCAAACTCGGTTTTGCCATCGGCTACTACGCGAATCCAGGATGAGGCTTTCAAAGTGACACCAATCTGTACAACTTTTTCCTGTTGGATGCCGTTAAGGGGATCGCTGACCGGTTGAACTTTTAGTGAATCTTTTGGTTGGATTGGTTCCGGTTTAACAATGGACTTTTGTTTTGGGTATATTTGGTTTTGGCTATTACTTGCTTGTAATACTGCGTTATTTAATAACTGAGATAAGCCATTTACAGAGCATACAATTAGCAATATGTAAAGAAAGTAAAGATGAATCGGACGTAGTTGATTAATGCGTGAAGTATGCCCCATTCCTTGGGGGTTCACTTGTGCAGAAGCGATCGGAAAAGTGCCAGAAAATTCTACTCCATTCAAGCCTAATGCATCGGCAAATTGCCTAATCAAACCTTGAATATAAACTGGTTCTGGCAGATCGTTTAAATTGCCTTCTTCGATCGCTTGTAATAATCGCTGGGGAATTCTGGTTAATGCAACCACTTGCTCTAGAGATAAGCCCTGTTCTTGACGCAACGCCCAAAGTTGAGCGCCCAATTCTGCCAACTTTTCGGTTCGTTGTTGCTCTAATGAAAGTGATGGCTGGTGATTATTCTTCTTTCTTGGCCATTTCATGCCTACTGACACTCCTTAACTCCACTGAATCAATAATTAGGTTGCGTTATCTGATCTTGCAAAAAGCGAATCTCATAATCTTTGAGGGAACGATATTTACCCTCTGACAATAAGGGTTGTTTTGGAGTTTTTAATTGAATGGAACCGATAGCAGTTCGATGCAGCTTAATTACTGGGTATCCTAACTGTTGAGCTATCCGGCGAATTTGGCGATTTCTTCCCTCCTGCAACACTATTTCTAAAAAGCTTTGCTCGGCACGATGTTCTATTAGGTGTACCTTAGCAGTTCTGGTTTTCCTCCCCTCTAACACCACACCCTCACGCCACATTTGTAGTACTGCCTCTGGGGGATGTCCTTTGACCAAAACACGATATGTTTTGGAAATGCTGTGGCGGGGATGAGTTAGTCCAAATGTCAGATTTCCGTCATTTGTCAGGATTAATGCTCCTGTAGAATCTGCATCTAAACGCCCAACTGGGTGAATCCCTGAACCCTCCCGTAATTCTTTCGGTAGTAAATCCAGGACTGTTTTTCTTCCGTGAGGATCGTAGCAAGTCGAAACTACTCCCGCCGGTTTGTGCAGCAATAGATATATTAAAGCCGGACGCTGCTTTTCGGATATAGTTTTTCCATCAATTGCGATCGCATCTTTTTGGGGATCAACTTTTTGACCTAAATGTGCCAATACCCCATTGATTTGTACCCGCGAGTGCCTAATCATTTCTTCCGCTTCACGACGTGAGGCGATACCCCATTGAGCGATAATTTTTTGTAATCGTTCCTCCATCTGGAATTGCTTATTTACTGTTAACAATTAAATGATATTTGCATTTTGTAGCGAGTAGGCAGAAATGTTACATTTAAGACTTGTTTAATTTATCAAAACAGAATTCAGGAGTCAGGAGTCAGGAGTCAGAATAAATGCTGTGCTACTGGCTGATAGCATCAGTAGCGAGTCCAGCAAGGTCTTGATTCTGAATCCTGTTAGTGGATAGCTATGGTTTAGCCCATTTTGACTTCTAAATTCTTCTTCAAGTTCGCTTGTTGAGCAAATACTCATAAAAAGATTGGTTTAGATGCCAGAGCAAAATTCTTCAACACCAAATCCAAATAAAACCCGCATAATTACTCAGGTACTCACTAAAGCCCTTAAGCTCTGGTTAAGAACGCAAGTAAGCCAAATATCGGAATTAGAAGTGGAGATTAAAGCCAGCGATCGCCAGCTTCTCTCTGGACGTATTCCCTTGGTATCTATTTTTGCTACTCATGCGGTTTATCAAGGTCTATTGATTACACAACTTCAATTAACGGCAGAAAATATTCAGATAAATATTGGTTCCATACTTAAGGGAAAGCCTTTAAAGTTGTTAGAAACAGTACCCGTGGTTGGCGATTTGATCGTAGACGAGAAGGATCTAAATGCTTCTCTCTCATCTGACTTATTATCGACTGCTTTGAGCGATTTGCTGGTTAAGGTTTTACCAACACATTTCCCAAAATCACAACCAATTGATTGGCAAGAAATTATCCTTGATAACAATCAAATTATACTGCGAGGTAGGAAAGTAACCAACAGTGAAATAAGACCTCTAGAGATTTGTCTGAGTTTAGATTTACTCAGTGGAAATGAGTTGCAAATAGCACATGTAAAAATTACACCCGAACAAGGAGATATATTAGAGGGCGATCGCCAGTACAATCTCGATCTTGGCTCAGATGTCGATATCCAAGAACTAACCCTGATCCCAGGTAAGCTAGTGTGTCGAGGAGGGATTAACGTTAATCCTTGATGATGAAAAATAAAAAAATACCCTATTTTAACGTGAGATCGACGGGATGAATTGACTGTGGTAAGTGGTTAAGGGTTCAATTTAAGAAGTAGGCGATCGCGTAGAGATTTACTAAATCATTGAACCCTAAATAGGTTAAACTTATATATTTTTTAAATTTAAATAGTAATTATTTATTGAATGTCTTAATTATCTTAACTTTCTTAACTGTCCTTGAATTTTATTAGCAATCGTAAGATGCTGAAAAAGTAATACTAAAACAAATTTATTTGCAGCTAATTAGCAGGTAAAAATCAAAATCTATGTCTAAAAATTGATTATCTTAACGCTAGTTTTAAAATAACGTTGAAATTAATTCACTGTATTTTAAGCAGTTAACTTTTTTTAATCGTAATTATTCTGTAATTTTTCCATACATTTACCCCAACCAGGACGAACGCAAGAGCGCACTTATTAAAGTGCCTTAGTATTCAATTAACTATTACCATTAACTTTGAGTAAAAATTATGACAAATCAGCAAACTCCACAGGTTGAAGTTACCAATGTTGTCTACAAGAATCAGGTCAAGAGAACTCAATCTGACGAATACGTTGAGATTACCAATCATGAAAAGACACCCATCGATGTATCTGGTTGGCAAATTGCTTCAGGGGTAGGACGCAATAAAGCGTTCACTTTTCCCGAAGGAACAAAATTAGTCCCAGGTCAAAGCGTGCGAGTTTATACCAATGAGATACATCCAGAGTCAGGCGGCTTTAGTTGCGGTAGTGGTGTATCCCTTTGGAAAGATTCAGGAGATGAGGTCAGACTCTTAGATGCTCAAGGAAATGTAGTATCAGGTTTAGCATACGACAGCAAAGGCAATTTCACGAAAACAACAACTGCTAACGATAAGACATCAGTCGTGGACACAGTTAGCACAGATGCAAAGCTCAATGAGCTACTAAACAAACCTGTTCTCATTGAAAACCAAGAGACAAAACGGTATTTGTTTTCCACAGGAGAGCCAATCAAAGGAGAGCGAGGAGATGAAGGTGGTTGGCTAGCATCAAGCGGATTTGAAAGTCCTAAAGTCGTTGGTGCTGATGCTAATTACTACAACCGTGCCTTATGGAAGATCGTACCAAATGGTGATAGTTTTCTCATTGAAAATCAAGAGACAAAACGATATTTGTTTTCCGATGGAAAGCCAATTGAAGGACAGCGAGGAGATGAAGGTGGCTGGCTAGCATCAAGTGGCTTTGAAAGCCCTAAAGTCGTTGGTGCTGATGCCAATTACTACAACCATGCCTTATGGAAGATTGCAACGATATAGTGCAAAATCAAGTCTTGTCCCTCTCGGAGGTGGAAGTTAGTGGTTTTTGCCCGTAAGTTGGATTGTTTCAACCCAACCTAACTTAACAGCAGAGTCATTTACTTTGGTTCCGCTATTGCTTTAGGATTCGGAGTATTTATAAACGTGAAAGGTCTAGAAAACATCAAGCAGAAATAATGAAAGTCTAAGCATTCATTACAGCTACACAGTTTCATAATTCATTGAAAGCTCTCACCTTTGAGTAAGAGCTTTTTATTTTTATATATAGCAAGGGACTGGGGACTGGGGACTAGGGACTGGGGACTGGGTGAAAAGTCTTTTTGTGTCTAAGTTTCATCATCTGTTGATGTCCTAACCACCAAGGCTTGTGCTATAAATTGCGAATCCAAGGCGGGATGCAGTTCAGTGCATTACAAAAATATGGAGAATGACAAGTCCTACAAGAGTGGGGGCTGTTGTTCTCAGTTCTGTAGGACTTATGCACAGGTAACGGAAAATCGAACCACAGAGGCACAGTGAACACGGAGGAATAAGAGTTTGAGAGGTATTTTGCGTAAGTCCTGTTCTGTATGGAACTCAGCTGAAAAGCTCTATAGTAGCGGCAACAGTAGAGTCACAAAATAATAAACTAAAGGTGCTGTGAAAATATAACTATCAGTACGGTCTAAAATACCACCATGACCGGGAATTAATTGTCCAGAATCTTTGACTCCAGCATCGCGCTTGAGCATAGACTCGGTAAGATCCCCTAAAAGACTAGCAATACCAATCAGCAAACCCAATGCTAAACCCGTAAATGGGGATCTGGGCAAGTGGAGATAATAGGCTCCTGCTATGGCAACAGCAACACTTGAAGTAATGCCAAAAACAGCACCTTCTACAGTTTTTTTCGGGCTAATGTCAGACAGACGGGTTTTCCCAAAGAATTTGCCAATGGTATAAGCGCCAATATCGGCTGCCCAAATACATAAAAAAGTCAGCATTGTAGCTGTAAAACCTTGTGGTAAAGAAGCAGAACTTGCTTTTTCCCAGAAGTCCGTCCAGGTTGTAGGCCAGTAACCACCTAAAGGGAGATTGCTAAAAACAGCACTATTAATTGCTCGTAATCGTACCCAGTAACTCGGCAAATAACCTACGTAAAATAGCCCCATTATAGAAGCGGAAACGTCAGCGATCGTGGCAAATTTGGGCTGAAATAATAGGTAAAAACAGATAAGCGTGCCAGCTAAGGGCATCACAGCGTCAGCTAAACTGCCATCAATAGTAGAAATTACTAGCAAAACTAGACTGACAACCATAGTGGTTTTAGCGGCGGGAGCGATGCCTCTGGCTCGCACCAAATTAAAATATTCCTGTTGACCCAAAAAGATAACAACCGCAAACATGATGGTAAAATACCAACCACCCAAAAGGGTAACAGAGAGAGCAAGAGCGATCGCAACAATTCCACTAATAATTCGAGACCAAGGCATAGAAGTATTAAATATTGGGAATGGGAAATGGGGAATGGGAAATTGGGAATGGGGAATGGGGAATTGGGAATTGGGAATGGGGCACTTGTACTAAGCAAAGACGTTGGCGCAGTCTCTCCAAGAGTTGTATTGGGCACTGGAAATTAGGCAGTCATTAATTAATGAGTTACTATTTCTTCCTCTAATTCCCTTGTTTCCCTTATGACCCCTACTATTTCATCTCCATTTTTCCCCTTATCTTGCTACCTCTTCCAATTCCCAATTCCCTATGCCCAATTCCCAATTCCCAATTCCCTAATCCAGTTTCTCACCACTGAGGATAAAAATGGGGTCAACGGCGGTAAAGGTTTGAGAAAAGCCGCGCGTCTCTAAGCGGTTAACCGCAGACTGCACTACTTCGATATTTCTAGCCCTTAACAGAGAAAAACTTTGAGAAATAGCATACAGACTCTCTAGATTAGCAGCTGTAGCTACAACCCGACCGGATGGTGGCAAATAATGCCATGCTGCTTGCAGAATTTCTTGGATGGGTCTTCCTCCCTCGATACAAACGCGGTGAGGAGCAACTTTCAGGTCATGTAAACACTCTGGGGCGCTACCTTCAATTACTTCGACGTTTTTCACTTCAAAGCGATCGCAGTTACGCTTGATCAGATTAGCTACTTCTTCATCCCTTTCTATAGCGATAATCTGACCCTTTGGACACAATAGCCCCACCTCTACAGGAATTGTACCTGTCCCTGCACCAATATCCCACAACACAGAATCTGATTTTAGTCTTAGTTGGGCAATTAACAATAGTCGGACTTCTCGCTGGCTCAGGGGAATTCCTGGTAAATGCTCGAATAATTCATCAGGAATACCAGGAGTAATATAAGGCCAAAGTTGGGAGGGCATAGAATTACGCAATTATACTAAAGATATCGATTTGCCGAAATTGAAAAGTCATCAGCTATTAAAACTTTTCAAACGTAGCATTATAAGAAACCATAATGATTGGCGAAATATTGGCCGAACGCTATGAAGTTCAGCAGCTATTAGGAAAAAAAGCAGGGCGGCGGACACTTGTAGCTCGTGATTTGAATACTCAGGAATTAGTCGTTATCAAGTTACTCTCTTTTGGCGGTGATTTTGAATGGGATTCACTTAAGCTGTTTGAGCGAGAAGCCGAAACTCTAAAATCTTTGTCACATCCCTTAATACCTCGTTATTTAGACTATTTTGAGGTAAATTTACCAACTATCAAAGGATTTGCCCTAGTACAAACTTATATCCCAGCAAAAACTTTGGAGCAATATTTACAATCTGGGCGGACTTTTACCGAAGCAGAAGTCAAACAGATAGCCAAAGCTCTTTTAGAAATTCTCATTTATTTACATGGTTTATATCCGCCTATTATCCATCGTGATATTAAGCCTAGCAATATTTTATTGGGAGAGCGTTCTGGTAACAGTGTTGGTCAAGTTTACCTAGTAGATTTTGGTTCGGTGCAAACTGTATTCGCTACCGAAGGTGGAACTAGGACTGTGGTGGGAAGCTATGGTTATATGCCACAGGAACAATTTGGAGGACGCACGGTTCCGGCTTCCGATCTTTATAGTTTAGGTGCAACTTTAATTTATTTAGTGACGGGTACTCATCCAGCCGATTTACCCCAAAGGGATTTTCGGATTCAGTTTGAACAAGTGGCTAATGTGAGTCCTGGATTGACTCGCTGGTTGAAGTTGATGACTGAACCCAGTTTAGAACGGCGTTTTAGTTCTGCTAGCGAAGCGATCGCAGCTTTAGATAAACCAGCAACCACAAACTTGCCTACTTTGATTGTGGATAAACCAGATGGGAGTAAAATTCAATTAATTAAAAATCGAGATTCTTTAGAAATTATCATTCCACCGCCTGGTTTGAATTTATCAATATTATTTACAGGTTTATTTGCGATCGCCTGGAATTCATTTATCTTCTTATGGACAATTACAGCACTTTCGGCCCCTTTTCCTGCTAATATCCTCTTTGCCTTGTTCTCACTTCCCTTTTGGGGTGTCGGTTTTTTCACGATCAATAAACTTCTCTATCCGTTGTTTGGATGCATTCGGCTGCGCCTAGATCGTGAGCAAATTGCTTTTACAACTGAGTTATTGGGATTTAAATCTAACCGTACCCATCCAACCCCAAGACAACATATACGTAAACTTATTTACACTCCCAAACGCTTTGAGATTGATTTGAGCAGCAACACTAGAGTTGAAGTTCCGCCCGAATTAATCATTTGGGCTGGAGTAAAGAAGTATCAACTAGCTGGTTCTAATGGTGTGATTAACTCTGAACCGGAAATAGAATGGTTAGCTCAAGAATTGAGTGATTGGTTAAATATACCAATTACGCGAGAATAAACAGGAGTCAGGAGTCAGGAGTCAGAATACAAGAGTCATAATACTCCATCCCTTCATGGGTGGAGTTTTAAGGCGAGAATATTTTAATTCTTTTCGCGCCACTTGCAGGCGTTAGCGTGCAGTGGGGCGTTCGCGGTAGCGTCTCGTAGAGGAGACTGGTTTTAAACCAATATTCAGACGCTCGTGAACTCGCACTCCGCAAGCTATCAAACACTCGTACAGAATTCGTGGCTTTTTTCTGACCGGAGGCGGAGCGTCTCCGGCTCCGCTCCTGATTTCTGAATTCTTCTTATAAACAAAATTAAGAAGATATTAGAGATGCTCGTGCTGAAATAGCAGACGCAAAAATTAACGATATTATATGTTGGGATGAATACAAGAAAGAAACCGCGTGAGTTACTAAATTAAAATATTCTTGAGAGGAACTGTGTATGTTTGGACTAGGATGGCCAGAAATCGCTGTGATTAGTATAGTCGCTATTCTAATTTTTGGCCCTAAAAAAATTCCCGAACTGGGCACTGCACTGGGCAAAACCCTACGAGGTTTTAAAGAAGAGATGAAAACCCCCAGTGATGAAACCAATCTAGAAAAAGAAAAAGAATAGTCAAGAGTCAAGGGTCAAAAACTGTTCAATGCTGAATTTGAGACTCTTGACTTTTGACTACAAAAGTGTATTAACTACAGAAGAAGGTGCGATTCCATTTTGAGAATCAGCGATCGCTGTACTATTTTGTTGATGTGTTTCTTCTTTCGCTAAACCACGCAACTTAATTAACTTAATAGCCCTAGTCACGCTTTCTGGTAAGATAACCACCAGGCTGTTATCAGGAGCCATATCTAAGCCTTTATTAATCGCTTGGGTTTCATCCAAAATTGATTCATAGCGGCTATCAGGCTTCACCTGGGTGATGCCTTGAATAATCAACTGGGCGGCTGAACCTCGTAAACGTCCCCGTGTGTCATCATCTTCTTTGATGATGATGTAATCAAAAATTTGTGCTGCTAATTTGCCCAAAGTAACAAAGTCTTCGTCGCGGCGATCGCCAGGGCCACCAATTACGCCAATCCGTTGTCCTGTAGTCCAGTTCCGCACAAAGGAACCTACAGCTTCATAACTGGCTGCGTTGTGGGCATAATCTACTAAAGCGTGGTAGTTGCCTAAATTAAATAAATTCATTCGTCCCGGTGTTTGACTAACTGAAGCCCGGAAGGTCTTCAAACCAGCACGAATCTGCTCAATTGTGACGTTTTGCACGAATGCAGCCAAACTTGCAGCTAAGGCGTTGGCAATCATAAACGGCGCACGTCCGCCCATTGTTAAAGGTATATTTTCTGCTCTTTCTATCCGATGTGTCCAATCACCTTTAACAATTGACAAATAGCCACTTTCATACACTGCGGCGACTCCACCCTTTTGGATATGCTTTCGCACCAATTCTGAGTCAGGGTTCATGGTGAAGTAAGCAATATTAGCCTTGGTTTTTTCTGACATAGCGGCGACGCGGCGATCGTCGGCGTTCAGTACCGCGTAGCCATCAGGAAATACGGCTTCGGCTACTACACTCTTGAGGTTCGCTAATTGCTCAATGGTATCGATATCACCTATTCCTAAATGGTCGGCAGCTACATTTAATACCACTCCCACATTTGCGGCTTCAAAGCCCAATCCAGAGCGGAGAATGCCACCACGAGCCGTTTCCAGTACCGCTACTTCCACAGTGGGATCTTGGAGAATGACATGGGCGCTTTGAGGGCCTGTGTTGTCACCAGCTTCTACTAAGTACTCACCAATGTATGTTCCATCAGTAGTGGTATATCCAACTACTTTGCCAGTCTGTTTATAAATATGTGCTAGTAGTCGGGTAGTAGTAGTTTTGCCATTAGTACCAGTGACGCTGAGGATAGGAATTTGGCTAGATTGCTCGTTGGGAAACAGCATATCCATCACTGCGCCAGCGACGTTACGGGGAATACCCACGCTTGGAGCAACGTGCATTCGGAAGCCGGGAGCAGCGTTAACTTCGACAATCACGCCATCAACTTCCCGCAGAGGACGGCTAATATCCGTGGTGACGATATCGAGTCCGGCGATATCCAAACCGATAATCTTGACTACCCGTTGTGCCAACCACAGATTTTCTGGGTGAATTTCATCGGTACGGTCTACGGCGCTACCACCTGTACTTAAGTTGGCTGTTGCCCGGAGATAACAAATAGTACCCTTGGGTGGAACGCTATTTAGGGTATAGCCTTGCCTTTCTAATAGTTGATAGCTGGTGCGGTCTAGCTCAATCTTGGTCAGGACGTTATCATGTCCTTCACCGCGATTTGGATCGAGGTTTGTTTCCTCAATCAGTTCGGAGATGGTCGATCTGCCATTGCCAATAACGTGAGCCGGGACACGTTCAGCTACTGCGACTACTTTGCCATTTACCACTAGCACCCTGTGATCGCGTCCAACGTAATATCTTTCGACAATAATTGACCGAGAAACCTGTCTTGCAGCTTCGTAGGCAGCTTCCGCTTCTTCCCAAGTTCTGATGTCAATGGTGATCCCGCGTCCATGATTGCCATCGAGTGGCTTGACTACGATGGGATAGCCGCCAACGTATTCAATAGCTTGTTCTAAATCGTCTAAGAAGTTGATCACTGTACCTTTGGGTACTGGCGCACCAGCCGCAGCCAGGATACGTTTAGTGGCTTCTTTGTCGCAAGCTAGTTCTACGCCCAGAATGCTGGTATTGTCAGTCATTGTGGCTTGCATCCGCTTCTGGTTCACGCCGTAGCCTAGCTGAATCAGAAAGCGGGCTTCCAGAGGCATCCAGGGAATACCTCTTTTTTCTGCTTCTTTGATGATTGCTTCAGTAGAAGGGCCTAAAGAAGCTTCACGGGTGAAATCTTTCAGGTCTTGGATATCTTGCTCTAGTTCTGCCTTGGGATAACGGCCTCGATCGACGATACTTTGGCACAGCCGCACTGCTGCTCGTCCAGCATACCGTCCCGCTTCCTCATTCTGGTACTCTATTACTACTTGATAAATTCCGGGTGTGGCAGTTTCGCGGGTGCGACCAAAGCCAACATGCATACCAGCTAATTCCTGGAGTTCTAGGGCTACGTGTTCTACGATATGGCCGATCATCGTGCCTTCTTTGACTCGCATCAGAAAACCACCGCGACAGCCAGGGGAACAATAATGGCCCTCCAGACTCGGCAGTGCCTCAACTAGTCCTTCATAAAAGCCTGGGATTTCATTCGAGGGCGACTCGGCAAGGTTTTCTAAATCGAGGCGCATGACGATCAGCTTGTGGCGTCGAATGCTCCAATAGTTTGGGCCGCGTAAGGTCTGGATCTTGAGGATTCTCATGGGAATAGGTAGATGGAGATTCGGAACCAAAATTCTAGTTTCTTACTGAAATTGACCGCTAAACTGTTCGTTGCAAACAGTTTTTTCTTTTTACATGGTATTCTCATCATTTTTTTACAACAAGAAATAAATGTGCGGTCAACCTCTAACAGGATTTTAGATTGATGATTTTGGATTAAAAGAGACAATTAGGGTACTTAGCTCTGGTAATTTTAGATTTACGATCGCGTAGCGTCAACGAGTCAGACGCTCCTACCTCACTAACGCTTCGCTATCGGGGGGGTTTTAGATTTGTTTCGCTTACTTTGTAGCGGCATCTGCCAAAAAGTTCTCTTAATCTAAAATCCGTCTTGAAAAGTTTGCTACCGAGGGTTTCCCTCCTTACAACTTTTCGCAAAATCCAAAATCTAAAATTTGTGGTCAACGTCAGTGTAACCTCAGATACTCTATCCCGTCAGCTGGAGATTCGGTGTACGGCAGGCAATACAGTGCGCTGGTACAGGTGAAAGCGATCGCCGTAGCTGAGGATATGGAGACGTAAATTATGTACGGTTAATGGTTCATTAGCACCAACATGGGGTTCGTTTGTGTGAGTGGCTTCAGTGGGATCAACAATGGTGACACTGCCTTTACCCATAACTTGTAACCAACCATCACGTTCAAACACTGCACAAGTATCTTCGTCAATGCCAATACCTAAGCGATCGGGGTGAGCGGCGATCGCACTAATCAGCCGCCCCATCCGATTCCGGTTATGAAAATGTTGGTCAACGATGACTTCAGGAATAAATCCCAAACCCGTTGCCATATCTACTAGGGAACGATTTGGCGACTCTCCACTACCGCCACCAGCAATCATGTGATGCCCCATCACTGCCGCTCCTGCACTTGTGCCTGCTAACGTCAGTTGCCCTGCCCTCACCCTCTGCCGAATAATTTCCATTGCTGGCGTATCTGCCAATACACCACAGAGACGCAGCTGATCCCCTCCTGTCAAAAATACTCCGCTACAGGCTTCTAAGGATGCTTTGATTTGAGAGGCTTCACACTGTTCGCGTTCGCGGATGTCTAAAATCTCTACCTTTTGGGCACCCATTTCTTCAAAAATGCGAATGTACCGACCACCAATGATGGCAGGTTCACGAGAGGCAGATGGGATAATTGTAATATAAGCCTTACTAGCACCAGCACGTCCAAAAAAAGTTCGTAGGATTTCGCGCCCATGAACTTTGTCTTCTGCGCCTCCGATAACCAGAACGGCGGTTTTAGTTGCTTGGGGTGTCCTCATTTCTAGCGATTTAGCTTGTAATTGCGGCATTTTGTTTCTCCTGTCAACAACTTCAGGAGCCATCGCCTTGGTGAGGCAGCGCGGTCTTGGGGGTTTCCCCCATGAGCGACTGCCGAAAGGGTTTCCCGGCTTGTGGCGAATGGCGTGTGAATTTAACAAGGTGTTAGAAGCCTGGTGATTTTTGCGCTTTGCAACTTTTGAGAGGACACTTTTTAAAAGTTTTAGAACTGGGCAGCCACTCTCCAAATTTTCGCTTAACGCTCACGTTGCCTCAGTTTAAACGTGTTTGTTTCCATTCCTCAAAGCCAGGGCCTTGTTTTTCACCTGTCCACTTGCAGCAGGGCAAAATAGTCTTGTTGGGGCTAAATTCCCCTTCCGGGGCTGGGGGCGAGCAGTTAAGACTACGCTTGTTTCTGAGGCTGGCTCGATGCATCCTGGAAGTTGTTAACTTGATATGATTATTAATTTAAATGTACTTGTGACAACATTTAAACATAAATTAAGTAATTAGAAAAACTTTTGATCCCATCTAAAATCCAAGAGGTCTGGTAGTTTTAGATACTATTGATAAAGTTTAACTTGAGTTTAACTTGACCTTGGCTTGACGGTGTTTGCTAAACATCCAAATTTAAGATTAGTGTTCTCGAATACGAATAACTGTGCGCTTTGATATAGTTACACTTTTTCCTGACTGTTTTAACTCTGTTCTCAATTCGGGATTACTGGGTAAAGCCTTAGCCAAACAGATTGCCGAAGTGCATCTGGTTAATCCACGGGACTTTACCACTGACAAGCACCGGAAGGTCGATGATGAACCCTATGGGGGCGGCGTTGGGATGCTAATGAAGCCAGAGCCGATTTTTGATGCTGTGGAGTCGCTGCCGATTCTGCCCCGAAGAGAAATAATTTTGATGAGTCCACAGGGGCAAACAATTAATCAATCTCTTTTGAAAGAATTGGTGACAAATTATGACCAGTTAGTAGTTATTTGCGGACATTACGAGGGAGTCGATGAGAGGGTGCTGCATTTGGTAACTCGGGAAGTATCCTTAGGCGATTTTATTCTGACTGGCGGGGAAATTCCGGCAATGGCTTTGATTAATGGTGTAGTGCGACTAATACCAGGAACCGTTGCCAAAACCGAGTCTCTCACCGCAGAAAGTTTTGAAGAGGGGTTATTAGATTATCCCCAATATACTCGTCCTGCCAATTTTCGCGGCTTGAAAGTGCCTGAAGTCTTGCTCAGTGGCAATCATGCAGCGATCGCTAAGTGGCGTTACGAACAACAAATCCAAAAAACCCGCGATCGCCGTCCCGATCTCCTAGAGAAATTGGAGCAGGGAGCAGGGGGCAGGGAGCAGGGGGCAGGGAGCAGGGGAGTAGGGGAGCAGGGGAGCAGGGGAGCAGGGAGCAGGGGGCAGGGGAGCAGGGGAGCAGGGGAGCAGGGGGAGAAATAATTAATTCTCAATTCCCAATTCCCAATGCCCAATGACAAATGACAAATGACAAATGACAAATGGCAAAAATTCGTATTGGTAACGGCTACGATATTCATCAACTGGTGAGCGATCGCGCTTTGATTTTAGGTGGAATTAAAATTCCCCATGAACTCGGTTTATTAGGACACAGTGATGCTGATGTGTTAACGCACGCGATTATGGATGCCATGCTTGGGGCATTATCCTTGGGGGATATTGGCCATTATTTTCCGCCTAGCGATCCCAAATGGGCGGGAGCAGATAGTTTAGTACTACTAACTCAAGTACATCAACTAATTCGGGATCGAGGCTGGCAGATAGGAAATATTGACTCGGTGGTAGTAGCAGAACGTCCAAAATTAAAGCCGCATATTAACAATATGCGCGACAAATTAGCGGCAATTTTAGAAGTAGAACCAAATCAAATTGGCATCAAAGCTACCACCAACGAAAAACTAGGGCCCGTGGGACGTGAAGAAGGTATATGTGCTTATGCTGTTGTCTTACTAGTTGCTTCAGAATGACTTTTGTTTTTGCCTCTGATAAAAATATTCAAAACTGATTAGGATGGAAATAAATTTGAAACTATGAAATTTTTTAGCAAAATATTTCTGGTAATTAAACGTTTTTGGTTGCCAATAGTTCTAACTTCAGCAACAACACTTACACTTACTGCCTGCAACCCCACTAACTTCAAAAGTGCAGCCGCTCAAACGCCACAATTAGTAAGTGCCATTCTCAGTGACCCTAAAACTTTTAATTATCCTCTTAGTCAGGAATCTCCAAATGTTTTTCCTCTGATTTATGAAGGATTGACAACTGAAAATCCTATAAGTGGCAAAATCGAGCCTTCTTTAGCAGAATCTTGGGAAATTTCTGATGATAAATTGCGGTTTATTTTTACCCTACGCCAGGGATTGAAATGGTCTGATGGGCAACCCTTAACAGCAGATGATGTAATATTTACCTTCAACGATATTTATCTTAACGAAGCGATTCCCACAGATGCTAGAGATGTGTTAAGGATTGGTGAAGGTCGGGCATTGCCAAAGGTACGAAAAATCGATGCTCAACGGATTGAATTCACTACTCCCGAACCATTTGCACCATTCTTAGGAACTCTAGGACTACCAATTTTACCAGCCCATACTCTAGAACCATTTATCAAGACAAAAGATCAAGATGGTAAGCCAATATTTTTGTCAAAGTGGGGTGTTGATACTCCTCCAGATCAAATTATCGCCAACGGCCCTTACAAGCTAGAACGTTATGATACGAGTCAGCGTGTAGTCTTCAAGCGCAATCCCTACTATTGGCGTAAAGGGAAAAAAGGTGAATCTCAGCCTTATATTGAAAGGATTATCTGGGAAATTGTGGAATCCACAGATACATCTTTACTACAATTTCGTTCTGGCGGGTTAGATACTGTTGCAGTCTCACCAGATTACTTTTCTTTGCTAAAAGTGCAAGAAGCTCAGGGAAACTTCAAAATTTTCAATGGTGGCCCAGCAACAGGTACAACGTTTGTTTTCTTCAATTTAAATAAAGGTAAAAGAGATGGAAAACCCCTGGTTGATCCAGTAAAGTCACGTTGGTTCAATACTGTAGAATTTCGGCAGGCAGTAGCTTATGCAATTGACCGACAAACAATGATTAACAACACTTTTCGCGGTTTAGGAAAGCCACAAAATTCGCCAATTTCCGTGCAAAGCCCTTATTATTTGTCGCCTGAAGAAGGTCTAAAAGTTTATAATTACAATATAGATAAAGCAAAAGAACTGCTACTAAAAGCAGGATTTAAATATAACGGCAACAACCAATTAATAGATTCTCAAGGAAACCGTGTTCGCTTCTCATTGCTCACCAATGCCGGTAATAAAATCCGCGAAGCAATTGGGTCACAAATTAAACAAGACCTAAGTAAAATTGGGATTCAAGTTGATTTCACTCCTTTAGCATGGAATACTTACACAGATAAATTGTCAAACTCATTAGACTGGGAAGTTTCTATGTTGGGTTTGACTGGTGGCTTAGAACCAAATGATGGGGCTAATGTCTGGTCGCCCGAAGGTGGATTACACATGTTTAATCAGAAACCTCAAGCAGGGCAAAAACCGATTCAAGGTTGGGAAGTGGCTCCTTGGGAGACAGAAATTGCTAAGTTATATATTCAAGGAGCAAGAGAATTAGACCCGGCAAAACGGAAAGAAATTTATGCGGAAACCCAGCGAATTACTCAGGAAAATTTACCGTTTATTTACTTAGTTAACGCTTTGTCAATGTCAGCAGTGCGTAATCGCTTTGAAGGTATTAGATACTCTGCACTGGGTGGAGCCTTCTGGAACATTCATGAAATAAAAATAACCAATTAGTTATTGGTCATTGGTCATTGGTCATTGGTCATTGGAGTATGGGACATTAGTTATTCACAAATGACAAATAACAAAGGACAAATAAAAAATGACCGATGAAAAAACCTTGCGATCGCTACTCGTTGCGGTTGCTAATGGTAAAGTTACACCAGACACGGCATTAGACTCACTCAAAGATTTAACTTATGAGTCTGTGGGGGAATTTGCCAAAATCGACCATCATCGCCAGCTAAGAACTGGTTTCCCAGAGGTGATTTGGGGGCCTGGTAAAACTCCCGAACAAATTGCTCAAATTATGGAGGTGATGCGCCTTCGTAATCCGGTGGTGATGGCAACTCGCATTGAACCAGCAGTTTATACCGTACTGCAATCAAAAGTTAGCGGTTTGCGATATTACGAATCGGCGCGAATTTGTGCGATCGCTCCTCCTACCATCGAACCACAATTCCTCGGTGAAATAGGCATTCTTTCTGCTGGTACTGCCGATTTAGCCGTTGCTGAAGAAGCGGCTGTCACTGCCGAACTCTCTGGTTTTCGGATACAGCGCCTCTGGGATGTTGGCGTTGCTGGGATTCACCGTTTATTAAGCAACCGCCACCTGATTGAGTCAGCATCAGTATTAATTGTCGTGGCGGGGATGGAAGGCGCTTTACCCAGCGTTGTCGCAGGTTTAGCGAGTTGTCCGGTGATTGCTGTACCTACCAGCATTGGTTATGGCGCAAGTTTTGGCGGTTTAGCACCTTTATTGACAATGCTCAACTCTTGTGCTGCGGGAGTGGGCGTAGTAAATATCGATAATGGGTTTGGTGCAGCAGTGTTGGCGGGGCAAATTTTGCGAACTGCCGAGAAATTGCGGTTGGCATCGGCTGGAACTTGAGTTAAGACATTAAAGTTACACCCAGTATTTCAGTAGATTATCAGTAATTTATGTAAAAAATAAACTGATAATTAAATTTGCCAGCCCCAACCTCTTAATTACCAAATATGAGCCATTACAGCGATTTAATATCTCAGTTATATTGGCAGTTGCCTGTCAATTTAACGGCATTAGCACAAACAATTACCGATCCAAACGTCATGGGTCAGATGCAAAAAGCTTGGAGCCACTTTATACAAACAGGTCAAGTGTGGGCATTGTTGATTGGTGTAATCATTGGCTATATGATTCGGAATCTAACTAGCTACGGTTAAATTTAAAAGTTAGGAGTTGAAAGTGAGGAGTGAGAAATTATGATTCAAAAACTTATAACTCCTCACTCTTAACTCTTAACTCTCCCCCACCCTATTGAGATTTATGACCAAAGAACAAACTTGGAGCCAGAGGTTTGAATCAGCGTTGCATCCAGTGATCGCTCGTTTTAATGCCAGTATAGGTTTTGATATTGAATTAATAGAATACGATCTGACTGGTTCTCAAGCCCATGCCAAAATGCTAGCTCACACGGGCATTATCTCTTCAGAAGAAGGTGAGCAACTGGTTACAGGTTTAGAACAAATTCGCCAAGAGTACCGCCAAGGTAAATTTCAGCCTGGTGTCGATGCTGAAGATGTACATTTTGCAGTTGAAAAACGACTAACAGAAATTGTTGGCGATGTGGGTAAAAAGCTGCACACGGCGCGATCGCGTAATGATCAAGTTGGCACAGATACTAGACTCTACCTCCGCGATCAAATCCAGCAAATCAAAAGCGAATTGCGAGAATTCCAAGGGGTTTTACTGGATATAGCCGAAAAACACGTTGAAACCTTGATCCCAGGCTATACTCACCTACAACGCGCCCAACCGATAAGTTTGGCTCATCACCTCTTGGCATACTTTCAAATGGCCCAACGCGACTGGGAACGCTTAGGAGACGTTTCTCGCCGCGTCAATATCTCACCCTTGGGATGCGGTGCTTTAGCGGGAACTACTTTCCCCATCGATCGCCACTACACAGCTAAACTATTGGATTTTGACGATATTTATGCTAATAGCCTCGATGGAGTGAGCGATCGCGATTTTGCGATCGAATTCTTGTGTGCTGCTAGCTTGATTATGGTTCACCTCAGCCGCCTTGCAGAAGAAGTCATTCTTTGGTCATCTGAAGAATTCCGTTTTGTCACCCTCAAAGATAGCTGTGCTACAGGTTCCAGTATCATGCCCCAAAAGAAAAACCCCGATGTACCAGAACTCGTGCGAGGGAAAACGGGACGTGTCTTTGGTCATCTCCAGGCAATGCTGGTGATTATGAAAGGGCTACCACTGGCATATAACAAAGACCTGCAAGAAGATAAAGAAGGTCTATTTGATAGCGTTAACACAGTCAAAGCTTCTCTAGAAGCAATGACAATTTTGCTCAGGGAAGGTCTAGAATTTCATACCCAGCGTTTAGCAGAAGCTGTAACTGAAGATTTTTCTAACGCTACTGATGTCGCAGATTATCTAGCAGCACGGGGCGTTCCTTTTCGAGAAGCTTACAACCTTGTGGGTAAGGTGGTAAAAACTAGCATTGCCGCAGGTAAACTCCTAAAAGATTTGGAATTGGAAGAGTGGCAACAATTACATCCGGCATTTGCAGCAGATATTTATGAGGCAATATCCCCTCGTCAAGTAGTGGCAGCCCGCAACAGTCATGGTGGTACTGGTTTTGTACAGGTTAGCAAAGCACTCATAGCCGCCCGCGCTCAAATTATTCAATAAAAAGAATGGGGACTGGGGGATTGGGGGACAAGGGGACTGATTCATCCACCTCAGAACTCCGTTCATCCACCTTGGAACCTCATTCCCAATTCCCAATTTCCAATCCCCAATCCCCAATCCCCAATCCCCAATTCCCAAAAATAAATAAGGGCGTACATTTGTACGCCCTAAAAAATAAATAATCTAAATAAAAAGGCTTTAAGCACACAGCTTAGTCAGTTTCAGCTGCTGTTGCTGCGCCTTCTTCTTCTTCACTCTTCGGTGGTCTTTGTTGGAACCTTCTCTGCATTCTTCCTGTGGTAGTTCGTTTACGAAACTTTCTGGCATACGCCTGGTTCCGTAGCGCCTTTTCTTTTTTCGGGTTACGGCGCTTGGCCATGTTCACCTCATTAAATAAACAACAAAAAAGTAGCAACTAGGCATCACGTAGGCAATATCAGGTACCAATATTATTGATATACTTGTAGCCTAGTGCAGCAATCAATACGCTTTGAACAGTTTACAATTATACCGCACTTAGCCTTGTTTTGTCAATAAAAATTTAGAATTATGCCCACCAGGTAGATGAAAAATACTTTTTCTTGGATTCAAGTTACATCAAAGAATTGATGGTTTTAGGAAACTTTTTCAAGCTTCTTTTGAGTTAACTTGGATTGCTTATTACGTTTGAGTGCTGAAGGGACACCCAGAGTAACGAGGGCAAGTAAGCTAAGGATAGATGTGGGTTCAGGAACAGTGATTATGGTTGCAGAAAAACTAATAGGTAACTCACTATCTTCTGACCCAAAATTCTCAGAACCTGTTGTAAATGGTGGCGCAGAAAAAACCTCTAAATAACTTGGTGTTGGCAAGAAACTAGCGAAAAATGGACTAGAATAGTTTCCCCCCGATGTAGAGTACCCAAAACCATCAACCGTTAACTGCTGAGTATTCAAACTAATTAAATTGTCAACACCAAAAGGTTCGTTTCCTGGTATTGGAGTCCCTACAGGTTGCAGACCGGTAATTGTTTCACCATTTCGTGTACCATTAATTTCCAAAATCTGATAAAAACCTAAATCGTCAGGGGTGTTCTCAGTGATAAAAGTACCAATCGCCTCTATACCAGTACCAGAGTAATTCCAATTCCAAGTTAAAGCAGAGGCGCTTTGCATTGTACCGAAAACCAATCCAGATGTGGTGGTGAGGACTATGGCAGATAGTAGAGCTAGATTTTTCATAGAGGTTGTTGTGCGATCGCGGTTTTTGTAAACGATTTTCATATATTAAGCTTAATTATCAAGAGTTTGATGACAATCTCAAATGCCACTTAATTGTCTCTTCAGAATTCAGATTAATTTTTTGAAAGTGCGCTGGAAAAATATTAATGATAGCTGGTTTGAGCAAAGCTAATGTTATTTATAAACTGGAAATTTTTCTAACTTAACAAATGATATGTATATATAAATACAGTGCTTCTATTGAAACTTGATGTTAAGATTAATAATATTCTACGTAAATCGTGAGAATAAAATCTCAAACCACAAACGTTTTTGTATAAAACAAAACTCAACGAATTTTTATGAGTTGAGGTTATGTAAGTGGTAGAGAAATATAGAATACAACATATAAATTTTGAAGATTGAACGTTATTGCTTTTTTTCCGGCAGCTGTCCAGTCCACACGTAGCTTATGGCGTATTGGACAAACAGTATTGGGTATTATATTTCGTCATCCCATTACTGGCACTAGTATCATCCCAATTTTACCCGATGGTCGGATTGTACTGATCCGGCGGCGTGATGATGGTCTTTGGGCATTGCCTGGAGGCATGGTTGATTGGGGAGAAGATATTCCTAACACAGTCCGCCGGGAATTGATTGAGGAAACGGGGCTAGAATTGGTGAAAATTAATCGTTTGGTAGGAGTTTACTCTGCACCAGATCGCGATCCCAGAATCCATTCAATTTGTATTGTGGTTGAAGCCGAGGTGCATGGGACAATGGAGATTCAAGATACTTTAGAAGTTATGGAAATCCAAGCTTTCTCTCCAAATTTGCTACCTTCAGGACAGATGTCTCACGACCATACTCGGCAGTTGCAAGACTACTTAAATGGCTTGACAACACTGGCATAATAATATTTTGTCATTGGTCATTGGTTATTTGTCCTATGTCATTGGTCATTTGCCGCTAAAGTTGCGATCTAAGAAAGCTTCTCTACGAGACGCTACGCGAACGGCTCACACTTCTGTGTTTATAATTTCTCCAAAACTAATGACTAATGACCAATGACTAATGACTATTTATTATGGTGCTAAAAGTTAACTACTAAATTAAAATGAACACACTATTCCGTAACTCCCGGATAAAGCTCTCTCAAGGGCTAGTATTCTGGCGTGAAGTCGGTGAAAAAACTCCTATAATTTTTTTACATGGCGCTTGGAATGAGAGCAGCCAATGGTTATCTGTGATGGAGTTCCTTGCACAAGATTTCCATTGCTTTGCACCTGATTTGTTAGGGTTTGGGGAGTCAGAAAATCCGAATATACACCATTCGATAGATTTACAAGTAGAGTGTTTAGCGGAATTTGTGCAAGCTGTCAAGCTAGAGAAAGTATATTTAGTAGGACATTCTCTTGGGAGTTGGATTGTTGCTAGCTATGCTTTAAAGTATCCAGAGAAAGTTGATGGTTTGGTACTGCTTGCACCAGAGGGTGTAGAGATAGCTGGACTTGAAGAGTATTGTCGAAAAATGCGGCGATTACTAAGCTATCCACCACTAGTAGCTAAATTGTTGCGATCGCTAATTCCTTTAACTAAAGTGTTGGGTTGGCATGAAAAAATCGCCCAAGACTTGCAGCTGCGTCAGTCGCTATTGCCGTATCCCATAGGTTGTCAGTTACTTTTCAAACGACGGCAAATAGAAATTGAGGCAGAATTAGTACAAAAGCGGCTTTACATGATAGATGTACCTGTTTTGATTTTACAAGGTGGCCAAGATACACCAGATGCTTTAGCCAAGAGTCGGGTTTATGCTCAATTGATGCCGAAAGTTGAGTTAAAAATGATTTCCCATGCCGGAAATGACTTACCAGAATCTTGTGCTGGGGTTGTAGCGATCGAGATTCGAGATTTTATTAAAGGGAATTGATAATTTTGACTTCCCCTTTATCCTAGATACGTACTCCTGCAAATCAGCAAGCTACACGAGTGTTTTGCAGCAAAGTACGCAATCAATATATAAAAATCCGGTTTGATTTATGAAAATATCCGTAGGATGTGAGCGCGGAGAGTACGGCATCAAACCCCTGATAATAGTGCGTTACGAACTCCGTTCTAACACACTCTACAAATACTTAATTTCGTTCAAAAATCAAATAGTAATCCTATAGAAAGCTTCATCACTTGAGTTTTATCGAAGGAAGGCAAAAAGCAGAAAGTAAGAAATAGGAATTATTCCGTCTGTCAAAAAGTTTTAGAGCAAGTAAACTTATTTACGAACAAAGATATAGCAAGGGACTGGGAACTGGGGACTGGGGACTGGGTGAAAAGTCCTTTTGTGTCTAAGTTTCACCATCTGTTGATGTCCTAACCACCTTCACTGTTGCTATAAATATTTTTCTTTTTTGGAAGTAATAAAACAGATATATTTCAGGCTACCAATTTGTGAAGATTTCTTACAGATGAGTTGGTATAAACCATGATTTTTAATTGTGAAATTGGTAGCAATTAGATGGATGATAAAGTCACAAGAAAAATTCAACAAGGATATTTTAGTGTGAAATATCATCTGACAAAATACTATAAGCCGTTAGTTCTTTTTGTCTGTACCACATTGTTGGTCTTTTTCAGTCAGATAGTTATTGCTCAGAGTAACTATCATCTAGGTACTCAAGGTAAGCAAAGGGTACAACTTATTGTAGGTGGTGATTTCATCGTAACGATGAACGAAGCACAACCTGTCATCGAGAATGGTGCGATCGCCATTAAAGACGGCAAAATTGTTGCGGTAGACACACAATACAAAATCATGACATCTTACAGAGCCGACAGGACGCTTCCAGGCGACGGTCTGGTGCTGATGCCGGGTCTTGTTAATGGTCACTCTCACTCAGCAATGGTTCTGTTTCGCGGTCTTGCGGATGACTTAGCATTACAGGATTGGCTTCAGAATTACATTTTTCCAGCAGAAGGGAAGTTCGTTGACGAAAATTTTGTTCGCGTTGGCGAACAGCTAGCTTGTTGGGAGATGATACGCGGTGGTACAACAACATTTGTTGATATGTACTTTGAGCCAGATGTGGCTGCCAACGTGGTTAAGGAATGTGGCTTACGCGCCATTATTGCGCCCTCGTCAATAGATTTTCCCAGCCCTGGTTTCCAAGGATGGGATGATGCCTTTGCCTTATCGATCGATTTTCTGAAACGTTGGAAAGGCAAGAACGAACGTATAATACCAGCTATTGCTCCCCACGCTCCCTACACCGTTTCGCCAGAGCATCTTGTCCAAGCTATTCAGGCTGCGCGTAATTATGATGTCCCACTGACGATTCATTTGGCAGAGACACAAGCTGAAGTTAAAGATGTTCAGCAACGCTATAACGCAACCCCAGTAAAACATCTAGAAAATCTTGGCTTCCTTGAGCCGCGTGTATTTGCTGCACACGTTGTCTGGCCTAACGAAAGTGAAATCGCCCTGCTAGCTAAACGCGGTGTTGGTGTTATCCACAATCCTGACTCTAATTTAAAATTGGCTTCTGGCTTTGCGCCGATTCCGGCGATGCTGAAAGCAGGAATTAAAGTTGGTTTAGGTACTGATGGAGCCGCATCGAACAACACTCTTGATATGTGGAAGGCAATTCGCCTCGCCGCCCTCATCCATAAAGGGACTACTCTAGACCCTACTGCTGTACCGGCTAAGACAGTTTTGCGTATGGCAACACTTGGCGGTGCTGAAGCACTGGGATTATCAGATAAAATTGGTGCGATTAAGGTGGGACTTCAAGCAGACTTAATTCAAGTTCAACTTAAAGAACCACACTTGCTGCCGCTTTACGATGTCATCTCGCATCTTGTTTATGCAGCAGATTCCCAAGATGTTGATACTGTGATTGTAAATGGGCAAGTTCTAATGGAAAAACGTAGGATGCTCACGGTTGACCCTGAGAGGATTCGCCGGGAGGCTACTTCCATCGGACAGAGAATCAAAGCTCAATTCCGACCCTCTAATTAAATAATTCGTAATAAATCTAAAGACGCGATAAATCGCCGTCTCTACAAAGGAATGATTATTGTAGAGACAGCGATTTATCGCGTCTCTATTTCCCGCATTCCCCAGAAAACTAAATTTGCTTCCAAAATTAAATGTGCTGCAATTTCAGGATATAAGGCTTGCAGATAGTTGATTAATAAAGTGCGATCGCCTCCTTTAATCGCAATCTTGCCATCAGGGAATAAATTCAACCATGCTTCAATAAAATCTTTAATTCCAGCTAATATTGTATAAATCACTCCACTTTCAATAGCTTCTTTCGTATCAAGAGCAAAACGTGGTGGTAAAGACGTAAAAGTTTGTGTTTCTACTAATGGTAATTGTCCTGTTTGTTGACCAAGAGTTGCAAATTGCAAACCTAATCCTGGCAGAATTGCACCTCCAACTAAACACTCATTAGCATCCGCAGCCGTAAAAGTTAGGGCTGTTCCAGCATCAATTACCAACATTGGAAAACCCCAAGTTTTCCCTGCCCCCCATAAAGCTAAGGCGCGGTCAATTCCTAGTGTGGGATAAATACCTTTTAGTGGTACTTGGCCTAATGTAATAAGATGAGTATTTGGGTAAGTTTGCCAAATAGCAGTTTGACTGGGAACTACGGAGGCGACGAAAACAGGGCAAAGGGGCAGAGTAGTTGTGAGAGATTCACCTTCTGGAAAAATGTTCTCTAATAAATCATTCAGAGTTTTACATTCAGCCAACTGTTGTATGGCAGATTCAGCAAGATAGTCAGTATCCCACGCTGAGTAAAGCGTCTCCCCAACAAACAATGCCCAATGCAGGCGAGAATTACCAATTTCCAACGCTAGCCAAATTTCCTCTCTGTGCCTCTGTGGTTTCACACTTTTAACTTTTTTAAGTCAGCTATAGATTTTTTAATAAAAATTAACATTCATCACGTGTCACAATAAAAGAAGAGGAAGAAATACTCATTGTGTCAAGGAGGGAGTTATGGTAGCACTCACCGAAAAAATTGAAAAACGGCTCACCATACAGACTGTAGAAATTGCTCAAGAGACGACGGCTATTCGCTCTTTGGATTGGGATCGCGATCGCTTCGATATTGAGTTTGGTCTGCAAAACGGTACTACTTATAACTCGTTTCTCATCCGTGGGGAGCAGACTGCCTTAGTTGATACCTCCCACGAAAAGTTTCGTCAACTATACTTTGATACGCTCACCGGACTAATCAACCCAACAGATATTGATTATTTAATTATCAGCCATACCGAGCCAGACCATAGCGGTTTAGTTAAAGATTTGCTGCTTATGGCTCCAGAAATTACCGTTGTTGGTTCTAAGGTGGCGATTCAGTTTCTTGAGGATTTCGTACATCAGTCATTTAAGCGGCGGATTGTAAAAAATGGCGATCGCTTAGATTTGGGCAACGGGCACGAATTTGAATTCGTAATTGCCCCCAATTTACACTGGCCGGATACCATTTTCAGCTTCGACCACAAAACCAAAACTCTCTACACCTGCGATGCTTTTGGGCTGCACTACTGCTCAGATAGCACCTTTGATGAAGACTTGGCGGCGATCGAAGAAGACTTTCATTACTACTACGATTGCTTGATGGGGCCAAATGCCCGTTCAGTTTTGTCTGCCCTGAAGCGGATGGGGGAACTGAAAACCATCGATATGATTGCCACAGGACACGGCCCGTTATTGTCTCACAACGTTGAGGAACTAGTTGGACGTTACCGCACTTGGAGTCAAACTCAAACCAAACCAGAAACGGTGATTGGGATATTTTACGTTTCCGAATACGGATATAGCGATCGCCTCGCCCAAGCAATTGCCAACGGTATCGGTAAAACCGGTGTCGCCGTGGAAATTGTCGATTTGGGTTCTGAAGTCGATTTACAAGAACTGCGGGAACTAGTTGGCCGTTGTGCAGGGCTGATCGTTGGTCTACCTCCGGCTTCTGGCGCTGGGAGTATCCAATCTGCACTCAGCACAGTTTTAGGATCTGCCAAAGAAAAGCAAGCCATCGGCGTGTTTGAAAGTGGCGGTGGCGATGATGAGCCGATAGATCCTTTGCTAAGTAAATTCCGTAATTTAGGTTTAATAACAGTTTTTCCAGCCATTCGAATTAAAGAAGCGCCTACAGAAAATACCTACAAGTTGTGTGAAGAAGCGGGTACAGACTTAGCTCAATGGGTAACACGCGATCGCAGCATCAAAGCCATGAAATCCCTTGGTGCTGACTTAGATAAAGCATTAGGTAGACTCAGTGGCGGACTATATATCATCACTGCCAAAAAAGGTGATGTATCCAGTGCCATGTTAGCCTCTTGGGTTGCTCAAGCTAGCTTCAAACCCTTGGGATTTTCCATTGCAGTCGCCAAAGATCGGGCAATTGAATCACTCATGCAAGTAGGCGATCGCTTTGTTCTCAACGTATTAGAAGAAGGCAATTTTCAACCCCTGATGAAGCACTTTTTGAAACGATTCGGCCCTGGTGCCGATCGCTTTCAAGGAGTGAGAACCCAGCCAGCCGAAAATGGTGCGCCTATTCTCAACGATGCCCTCGCCTACATGGAGTGCGAAGTCATCAGTAGAATGGATTGCGGCGACCATTGGGCAGTATACAGCACCGTCTACGCCGGACGAGTTTCTAAAGCCGATGCTTTAACTGCTGTGCATCATCGCAAAGTTGGAAATCACTATTGACAAAGAGAACAGTGGGCAATACTTGTCGGTTAAAGGGAAAAGGGCAAGGGGAAAAGGGAAAGAAAAAACCTTTAACCTTTACCCTTTAACCTTTTCCCCAAATCCAATTCCCAATTCCCAATGTCCAATGCCCTATTCCCAAATAAAGCCATGTCAAAAAATAAACCTCGGGATGTTCAAGTTTATCCAATAGCTACAGATACAAGAATATTGCGATCGCGCAGTTGGTCAAGGCTCAGATTTGAAATTGAATACGCTCTTGCTAAGGGTACAACTGCCAATTCTTATTTAATTGAAAGCGATAAAACTGCGATCGTTGACCCTCCAGGGGAAACGTTTACAGAAATTTATTTAGAAGCATTGCAGCAGCGTTTCCATCTCGAAGACTTAGATTATGTAATTTTGGGACACGTAAATCCTAACCGCGCTACAACTTTAAAAGCTTTGTTGGAAATTGCCCCGCAAATCACCTTTGTTTGTTCTAATCCAGGGGCGATAAATTTGCGTGGGGCGCTGGAAAACCCAGATTTGCAAATTCTGGTGATGCGGGGCGAAGAAACCCTAGATTTGGGTAACGGACATAATTTACAATTTATTCCCACCCCTAACCCCCGCTATGCAGATCAACTTTGCACCTACGATCCGCAAACAGAAATTCTCTACACAGATAAGTTGTTTGGGGCGCACGTTTGCGGCGATCAGGTATTTGATGAAGGCTGGGAAATATATAACGAAGATCGGCGCTATTATTTTGATTGTTTGATGGCTCCCCATGCCCGTCAAGTTGAAACAGCGCTAGAGAAACTAGCCGATTTTCCCGTGAGGATGTATGCCACTGCACACGGGCCTTTGGTGCGCTATGGCTTAATCGAATTAACCAAGGCATATCGAGAATGGAGTCAACAGCAAACATCTGCTGATTTGACAGTAGCGTTGATTTATGCGTCAGCTTATGGAAATACGGCAACCTTAGCCCAAGCGATCGCTCGTGGGATCACCAAAGCTGGTGTGGCTGTAGAATCGATTAACTGCGAATTTACCGAACCAGAAGAAATCCGGGCAGCTGTAGAAAAAGCTGGTGGTTTCATTATGGGTTCTCCAACTCTCGGCGGTCATGCACCCACACCCGTGCAAACAGCTTTAGGAATTGTGCTATCCAACGCTACTAACAACAAACTTGCTGGTGTTTTTGGTTCCTTTGGTTGGAGTGGGGAAGCGGTTGATTTAATTGAAGGGAAATTAAAAGATGCCGGCTATCGGTTTGGTTTTGACACCATCCGCGTAAAATTCAAACCTGACGATGCCACCTTACAGTTATGTGAAGAAGCTGGAACCGACTTTGCCCAAGCACTGAAGAAAGCTAGAAAAGTGCGATCGCAGAGTCTTCCTGCAACAACTGTAGAACAAGCAGTTGGTCGCATTGTCGGTTCTTTGTGCGTTTTGACTGCCAAAGAAGGCGATCGCTCTAGTGCTATGTTAGCCTCTTGGGTAGCTCAAGCTAGCTTTAGTCCGCCTGGTTTAACCATAGCCGTTGCTAAAGACCGCGCAGTAGAAACACTGACGCACACAGGAAACAAATTTGTCCTCAATATTCTTAAAGAAGGCAATCATTTGGGATTAATGAAGCACTTCCTCAAACCCTTTGGCCCAGGACAAGATCGATTTGCCGATGTTGCCGCCCAAGAAGCTGAAAACGGTTCTCCCATACTTACGGATGCCCTAGCATATCTGGAATGTTCCGTACAAAATCGGATGGAATCTGGCGACCATTGGCTGGTTTATGCAACTGTTGAGAATGGCAAATTGTTAGATAATGATGGCATCACAGCCGTGCATCATCGCAAGTCAGCAACTCATTATTAATCAGTTAAGCCAAAGGACATTTAATTTTGTCATGTCTGCATTTAGATGCACATTAAGGGACTTCCAACTAAAAAATGTAGGCAGGGGAGCAAGGGGCAGGGGGCAGGGGGAAAAAGAAAAATATTATTTATCTGAGTAAATTGGATAATTTATTTTCTGGAAGTCCCTTAGCTATTGACAATGACGATCGCCTCTATAACTTTGGGAATACTGAAATTAAGTGCCCTAAAGGAGTATTAAAAATGGCAGATAATCGCATCAGTGCCAGCCTATCCCCAGCAGACAAAGAAGCAGTCATGCAGGCGATCGCTACAATTAGAGAAAAGTTACCGTTTTTGGTAGATTTAACCCCCGAAGAACGGCGAACAATGTTGAAGATGGGAGATAAAAGTCGGGCTTTTGTCAGTAAAGCTTTAGAAATAGCGACACAGAACCCTAACTTTTTGCCCCGTTCTTTTGATTTAGAAGAGATGCGCCGAGATTTAGCGCTGTTTGAATCGTTGTATCCAGTGCTTTTGTCTTTAACGCAACTGCAAGAGTTGGTGGATGATACCTGTATCGCCTCTGCTAGCGAAGCTTATGCAGCAGCATTAGCAGTTTATAGCTATGCCAAAGCTAGCGGTGATGTCGCAGGTTTAGATGGGGTAATTGATGAAATGGGACGCAGGTTTAACAGTCGTTCTAAGAAAAAGCAACCCGAAGTCCCAGTTAGCTAAAGCTTAAAACAGGTAATCATATCACTTGCAAACTTACTAAAATATACATAATTTGTAGGGGCATAACAATGTTATGCCCTTTTCGCGTTTTGTATCCAAAGATTCTTGAAACCCACGCAGGTGGGTTTTGTCTGTATAGCCGCGATTTCTAATCGCCAAGGCATTTTTGAGCCTCAGAAGGTCAACATCGAGCCTCAAAAGCTCAACATCGAGCCTCAAAAGCTCAACATTGAGCCTCAGAAGGTCAACGTCGAGCCTCAGAAGGTCAAAGTCGAGCCTCAGAAGGTCAAAGTTGAGCCTCGGAAGGTCAATGTTGAGCCTCGGAAGGTCAATGTTGAGCCTCGGAAGGTCAATGTTGAGACTCAGAAGGTCAACATCGAGCCTCAGAAGGTCAAAGTCGAGCCTCAAAAGGTCAACATTGAGCCTCAGAAGGTCAACGCATAAAAATATCCAGATAAATTATTAAATTTACTGCTGGTTTTCAGTAAGAATCCGATCAAACCTTGTTGAAATATATTAACTCAGTACATCTACCAGCGTCATACAGCAGCTATGAGCAATACCTCTGGATTTTCAGTCAGCAAACCTGTTGCATTATGGAATAAACCCATTAACGCTGATTTTAAAGAACTATTCAAATCACTAGGCAAAGGTGTAATAAATGGGGTCTTAGGTCAGTGGGGAGAGGTAGCCAAAGATGCTGTGGAAGCTACATCAGCACTAGGTTTAGGATCAGCACCAGAGGAAGTTGCTTGGTTACTAATTTACCGTTCTTTGGTAGAAGCAATAGTGAGTTTGGTAAAAGGAAATCAAGAGTTACTGTTTGAAAAACCAAACGAAAGCGATCTTGAGCTATTGTGCGATCGCCTCAACGATTCCCTAGAAAGTATAGAATTGCGTATTGACCAAGATTTTTTTAGCCGTCCCAAAGATTTGCCGATTCTGGAAGCGATTAAAACTGCTTTTGCCAACTGGTTAAAATACTTTAGCGTTAATGAAGCACAGGCACTAACAATTAGTCATCGTCTTCCTACCTATTTTGTGTTTGCCTTACATGAAGAGTGGGCAAAACATCCAGAAAAATATGCTTGTTTAAAAAAAGAACTGGATACTCCCTTTACTCAAGCCAATGAACGGGAACAGTCATGGCAGCGTTATTTAGCTTGGCTACAAAAACAGGTTGAAGAACCGATGCTTTTAGAAGCTTTTGGTTTAAAACAGGTTTATGTTCCTTTACACGCCTACTATAAGCAGAAAGTTGGGGGTGAAAAAGAAGATGAATTTGAACGCTGGGTGAGAGAAGATGAGAAATATCAGCGAATTGTTCTTGATTTAGAAACTGAACTAGAAGCTTGGTTAGAAAAAAGCGATCGCAATGATGCCATTAGAGTGATTAGTGGTGGCCCAGGAAGCGGTAAATCTTCCTTTGCCAAAATCTTTGCAGCTAACCAAGCAGAAAAAGGGAAAAATCCGGTTTTGTTTATACCTTTGCACCATTTTGAACCCTCGGATGACTTAGTTGATGCAATTGGTAAGTTTGTGCGAGACGATGGCTTTCTCAGACATAATCCGCTAGATAAAGATAAGGCTGATTCACGCTTACTGATTATCTTCGATGGTTTAGACGAGCTTGCCATGCAGGGCAAAATTGCCACTGAGATTGCTCAACAATTTGTGCGTGAAGTTCAAAGAAAAGTAGAGCGGTTTAATGGGCGTGAAACTTGCTTACAAGTATTAATCAGTGGTCGAGAATTAGTAGTGCAAGCAAATAGTAGCGACTTTCGCCAACCACAGCAAATATTGCATATCTTGCCATATTTCGTTACTGAAGACGAGATAAATAATTACATTGATGACCAAAACTTGTTGCAGCAAGATCAACGTCAGATTTGGTGGCAGAAATACGGCAATGCTAGCGGACGCGCTTATGATTGCTTACCAGAAGAGTTAAACCAAGATAACCTGACAGAAATTACTGCCCAACCCTTGCTGAATTACCTGGTTGCATTGAGTTTTGACGAGCAAAATAAATTTCCTACAGACGGCAACCTGAATGCAATTTATGCAAATTTGCTCACAGCAGTTTATCAGCGCGGTTGGGATGGTCGTCAACATGCAGCTATTCGTGGAATTGAGGAAAAAGACTTTGTTCGCATCCTCGAAGAAATTGCTTTAGCTTCCTGGCATGGAGATGGACGAACAACAACAGTCAGAGAGATTGAAGCCCATTGTGAACACAGTAGTTTAAAGAGTCTTTTAGACAAGTTTCAGGAAAGTGCAAAATTAGGCGTAACTCGTCTTTTGACTGCCTTTTATTTTCGTGAGAGTGGAGTTAAGGAACAGGAAAAAACTTTTGAATTTACTCACAAAAGTTTTGGTGAATATTTGACAGCAAAACGCATTGTGCGAGAAGTTAGACTCATTCATAAAAAGCTAAAGGATCGCCAGAACGATCCAGATGAAGGATGGGATGAGCGCGAGGCTTTAAAAAGATGGGCAATTCTCTGCGGTGCATCCCCTATGGAGAAATACCTTTTCAAGTTTGTTATGGATGAAATGCCTTTACAGAATGCATCGGATGTTAGCAATTGGCAGCAGACATTATGCCATCTGATTGGTTTTATGTTGCGTCATGGAATGCCGATGGAACGCTTAACTCCCAGACCTGATTTTCAAGAAGAAAATAGACAAGCACGAAATGCAGAAGAAGCGTTATTGGCTGTCTTAAATGCTTGCGCTAGAGTGACAGAGACAGTTTCAAAGATTCAATGGCATACACCTGAAGCTTTCGGTATCTGGATTTCCCGCTTGCAAGGGCAAAGAATCATTGCTAGAACTGATGTGTTTTGCTTGAATTGCTTAAGTTTTTTGGATTTGCAAGATTGTATTTTAGTTTTTAAAGACTTTGTAGCGACAAATCTTAGAGGGGCGAATCTTAAAGGGGCAAATTTTGGAGGGGCGAATCTTGGAGGGGCGAATCTTATAAGGGCGAATCTTGAAGGGGCAAATCTTGAACAGGCAAATCTTGGATGGTCAAATCTTAGAGGGGCGAATCTTGAAGGGGCGTATCTTGTAGGGGCGGATTTTGAAGAGGCAAATCTTGAACGGGCGGATCTTCAAGAGGCAAATCTTGGATGGTCAAATCTTGTAAGGGCGAATCTTGAAGGGGCAAATCTTGTAAGGGCGAATCTTGAAGGAGCAAATCTTGAAGGAGCAAATCTGGAACGGGCTAATCTGGAACGGGCTAATCTTGAATGGCCAAGACTTAAACCAGCAAATTTTGAGGGCAAAAATTTAGCAACCTTGAATGAGAGTTCAAATTCAGACTCTGATGAATGACTTCCAAACATTAAGAATTTGTAGAATACATTACATTCTTAATGCATCACTCTAGATACTTTCGATGCGTTACGCTGCTGCTAACGCACCTTACCAAACCCGCGCTAAACCCAATTGCCTACAAACATTAAGCGGATTTCTCCTTCTCATAACAAATCGTAGCTGTAGGCATTGCAAATCAAATCTCTTGATACGCTGAAATAAGAATTGAGAAAAACTAATCCAGTTTTCCGGTAACAACCATGCCAAAGCTGACACTGAGCGATGAACAAGTAATTGAATTAGTCAAGCAGCTACCTCCAGAGAGTAAACGAGTAGTATTATTAGCCCTAGCACAGGAAAGTGAGCAAGAGCGAAATTCTCGTATGGAGTATGCCCAAACCCAATTACGGAGCTTGTGTGCTGAACGTGGTTTAGATTGGGATAGTATGTCCGAAGATCAACGTGAGTCATTTATAGATGACTTAGTGCATGAGGACAGAGAGTGCGACCAATAGTAGTGTTTGATACAAATGTTTTGCTATCTGCTATTGGCTGGAAAGGTAGTCCTTATCACTGTATTGATATGGCACGCCAAGGCCGGGTAAAAGATTTAATTTGTCCAGAAATACTTGATGAACTAACCGAAAAATTAGAACAAAAGTTGAAATTTACGCCTATTCAAGTAATTGAGACAATAGCTGATTTGCTTACTTTTCTACGATTAATCACAATTGCCAACACTTTAAATTTTCTCACTACTGACCCAAACGATAACATGGTACTAGAGTGCGCCATTGTTGGGAATGCAACTCATATTGTTACAGGCGACAAGCGGCATTTGTTACCTCTGGGCAGTTATCAAGGTATTGCAATTGTCAATGCCAGAGATTTCCTCAACTTGGTTATACCTGAATAATCAAGTCAGGAAGTTGGACGCTGAGGTTGCTCATGACAATGCTCCAATACTATGCCGTTTCTGCATTTTGTATCCAAAGATTCTTGAAACCCGCGCAGGCGGGTTTTGTCTGTATAGCCGCGATTTTTAATCGCCAGCGCATTTTTGAGCTTCAGAAGGTCAACATCGAGCCTCAGAAGGTCAAAGTCGAGCCTCAGAAGGTCAACATCGAGCCTCAGAAGGTCAAAGTCGAGCCTCAGAAGGTCAAAGTCGAGCCTCAGAAGGTCAAAGTCGAGCCTCAGAAGGTCAAAGTCGAGCCTCAGAAGGTCAACGTCGAGCCTCAGAAGGTCAACGTCGAACCTCAAAAGGTCAACGTCGAGCCTCAAAAGGTCAACATTGAGCCTCAAAAGGTCAACGCCTAAAAATTACCTCAAAAAAGTTGAGAAAATTCCGTAATACATTTTTTATATTTAGTAGTTCTGTCTATAAAGATAGACGCTTCAAAACTAAATTTTATTATGAACACACAAGATAAGCCCAAGAGTCTACAAGATATTCTTAAGCAACGTCAACAATCAAATTTTGTCGGTCGTGAAGACCAAATAAACCGATTTCGCCAAAATTTAGCATTACCCGTAGAAGACAATCGCCATTGTTTTCTCTTTGACGTTTCTGGTCAAGGCGGAGTTGGTAAAACTACCTTGCTGCGGCAGTTTCGGAAAATTGCTGACGAAGCAAAAATGATTTCGGCTTATATCGATGAAGCTGAAAAAACTATACCAGAAGTCATGGGTCGTATAGCTGAAGAGTTAGAACAGCAAGGTTATAAACTAACGCAGTTTAGCGATCGCTACAAAGTTTACTGCCAAAAGTGCCAAGAATTAGAAACAGATCCAGATGCTCCTCAAGGTTTTTCCGCTTTTGTCGGTAAAACTATGGTAAAAACTGGTGTGCGTTTGGCGCGTCGAGTTCCCGTTGGTGGTGCTGTATTTGACTTTGTAGATGAGGATACTTTAGCTACCCAAGCCGGAGAATGGGCATCTTATGTTGCTAAGAAAATAACAAATAAAGATGAAGTACATTTAGTTAAAGAACCTAAAGAAGTTCTGACCCCGCTATTTTTGCAAGATATTTCTAAAATTGCCGATCAAATTCCTGTTGTCCTGTTTTTCGATACCTCAGAACGCACCGGAGACTTCCTAGAGAACTGGCTATGGGAAATTTTTGAGAACCAGCACGGTAAAGTATCTGCCAATATATTAATGATCGTTGCCAGTCGGCAAGAATTAGATAAAAATAACTGGGCATCCTACGAAGGATCAATAGTTCGTTTGCCTCTGGAACCCTTTACGGAAGAAGAAGCCAAACAATATCTAACTCACAAAGGCATTACAGATAGTCGCATTATTGAAGTGATTTTAAACGCTTCTGGAAACTTACCCCTGCTAGTGGAAATGTTAGCAGATGCTCATCCCAATGACCCCAACCAGGTAATTGAGCCTAGCAGCAGTGCTGTAAAAAGCTTTTTAAAATGGATTGACGATCCCAAACGGCGACAAGTGGTGCTTGATGCTGCCATTCCTCGGTGCTTGAACCGGGATGTTATAGCCAAGTTAAGAACAGAAGAAGAAGCTGATGAGCTATTTACTTGGCTCAAAGAAACATCCTTTATCAAAGAACGTTGCGACGGTTGGGTTTATCATGATGTCGTCAAAACCCAAATGTTATGCCACAAACGCCTTTCATCGCCGCAAGGTTGGGCTGACATACATGGTAAGTTGGCACAATATTATGACAGCCTACGGAACGATTTGCAATTGGATGAAGATAACAAACAGCGCGATCCTAGCTGGCAAAGTCACACTTTAAATGTTTTGTACCATAAATTATGTCAGTCACCGCAAAAGATTTTACTCGTAGCTCTTAATGAATTTCTGGTTCTCCTCAAAAATCAACCCATTTTTGCCCAGCAATATGCAAAAACAATGCTTCAGGCTGGTAAAGATGGCGATTCTGCTGAAGTTCAGTATTGGGGTAAGCAATTAGCAAATGGGTTAAAAGCTGATGAGGAAAAACGTTATGAAGATGCTATGTATAATCGCGCTTTAGTCTACTTAGCCCTTAACCAACTACACGAAGCACAAACTGTACTGATGCCTGCCATCAAGTTTGCTAGAGAGCATTGCAAAAAAAATGCTAAAGACTGGCGTAATACCTTTAATTTAGCCCTTTACTGTTTGGCTGCTCAATACACTCAACAAGCAGACCACTTGTTGGCTGCTCAATACACTGAACGAGCAGACTACTTGTATCGTTATGCCTTATCAAAGGGTGCTTCCTCAGAATCTATTGGTGAAGCTATCCAAAACCTAAATGACTTTTTAACTGTCTTACCTGGCCATCTGCAAGCTACATCAATGCGACACTTATTGCAGTCTTCTCTAACTAAGTCATGTAATTTTCAACCTACCCTCCAAAAAACCCACGAATCTCAACAACAAACTGCTAATCAATTCCCTCTCTCATAGTGCAAGTTCACTCAAATGAACTTGCACTATGAGCCTGAGATTTTAACCTCTAGCACAAATATGCATCTAAATGAGACACCACACATAGCTTGCTTCACCCGTAAGAGTACACAATCCAAAATGGCATTTGCCAGCTAAAAACGGGAATTATCTAAATCCACTCAAATCCCTGTGTGGCTAAAAATTCTTTCGCTGATTCCAAAATATCTTTGCTTAAAATCAAAGTTACTTTTGGCGAACTAAGATACAAACGAAAACGCTGTATAAATAATTGGTTAGCAGGCTCAATTTTCCTAATAGCACTCCAGGGAATCAACAATGGCGTAAGCCCAAAGCGAAACAACGGGAAAATGCTTAGATAAATCCCTTCAGAAGTTATACCAACATTTAAAGTTCCTTTATAGTGAACCAAACCCACAGAACCGCTTTGCATCCGGGAGAAGTTTTGTGGTGGGGCTTCTTTGGTGCGGTAGAGTTTAGCAAGGCGATTCCAGTCATGACGGAATAGAAAAATCATGACTATGTTAATAAGTGCTAAAAAAACGATATATACCCAATGAGGGATATGTGGCATTATTTTTAAGTCATTGATGATGGACGCTTCAAATGTAAGCGATGTCTAACGACAAGTCTCTTTACATATACGTACTCACCAATCAACCACATTCTCTTGAATTTCTGCAAATTATGGGAGAATCCCGATCAAAATCTTATTCACTCAAAAAACTGACCTTCACAAAAGCCAGTTTTTTGATTTTATTGCAAACTTCTACTAGATTTTACAGCCGAGTATTAGCGGAACACACTTGAGAAGATATTATGAAGCTTTCTCATCGAAATGTCAAGATTTTATGATTTTTTTCCCAAAAGCTTGCCATTAGATATCACCACTTCCCTTAAATTCTCAGGCTGCGCTGATAAACTCTTGTCACCAAAATGCTTATCCATCAGCGCCGGAACTTGTCCTGCTTGAATTCGGCTATGGCGTGTTTTATCTGGCATAACTAAGTTCGGCCCAGCTTTACAATTTTTCATACAACCAGTGCCCTTGATTGTAACTTGGTCTTCTAAACCGCGATCGCTTAAAGCCGCCTCTAACGCCTGACAAACTGCTTTACCACCGCGTTTCATACAATCAGACTTTTGACACACCAAAATCGTAGCTTTAGCCTTAGCTGGCTTTACTTTGACATTATCAATAGATGGGGGTTCTTGGACTGGTGCGATCGTTCCAATCCCCATATCAGAACGCGCCGCCATCACCCGTTCAGCTTTCAAAGTGACTGTGCCATCTTTCAAATCATGCTTTTTGTAACCAGCAACTTGCAACCAAGTCCCTGGTGGTAAGCGCAAGTCAAAGGCAGCCCGTAAATGTTTAGCTAATTTAATGTAAGACTCACCCTCATGAGTCCCCAGTATTAAGCCTTTAAGCTTATAGCCATCTTTAATAACAAAATTTATAAATCTGCCCTCAAGACAAAATTCTGATACTTCCATACTGTGAGATGCACCCATTTTTTTGACCTCCTTTTAACTAAGTACAAACTATCAAGCGAGATATTCTCAGCAGCAGCTAAAAATTAGAACTGTTGTTAGCGATTTTCCAACAGCACTCAAGAGTCCAAATCTGGTCTTGACGGGAGGCTGTTAATCGCCGTATCACACTCCAAAGTTGAACAGCTGTCGTAGGAGAGCCAATTTCAACTTTTAATGGCTGGTTAGCCGCACAACTACAGGGAATTTCTAACTCCTTTAGGCGTTGATAGACTTGCCAGCGGTCTGCCCAATTCACCTCTACAAGGTGGTTGCTTTCTATTTCTGAACTAAACGATTTCAAGAGAATTGCCCTCAAAGTGCAACAAACTTGCAGTAACTACCGCGATTAACTCTCTGTTTTTTGAAAGTCTGAGGAGCGTAACCTCTTAAAACCAGCATACCTTAAGTGCAAAGAATTCTCATTAATTTTGGAAAAAAAATCAAACTTTTACACCTATCCCATATTGAGAGAGGGAAGAGGCAGAGGTGCAGGGAGCAGGGGGCAGAGGGGAGAGAGGTAATTTTTATTTTTTATTCTCTCCCTTGCTTCTTCACCACTCCCTACTCTATTGGGAAATATGCACATTTAAGCTGTAATGTCAATATTGATGAGAGATTTATGCAACTTAATGGGTGTGCCGTCATCCAGCAAACAATAAATTTGAGATTTTTAGTAAGCAAAAATACAAAATCTTGTGATGGCGAATTGGCTTGTTTTTATTATTAAAATGTTAATATGTTGAAAATAAGCAGTTAAAATCTATAACTGTTAAAAAGAGAGGAACACAATGTCTGAAACGCAAACTTTGTTACGGAATTTTGGTCATGTATATGACAATCCCGTGTTGCTGGATCACAGTGTAACTGCTCCAGTTACAGAAGGATTTAACGTTGTATTAGCTAGTTTCCAGGCACTGTACTTGCAGTACCAAAAGCACCATTTTGTAGTTGAAGGCTCAGAATTTTACTCTCTGCATGAGTTTTTTAACGAAAGCTACAACCAAGTACAAGACCACGTTCATGAAATTGGAGAACGTTTGGATGGACTGGGCGGTGTGCCAGTAGCTACCTTCAGCAAATTAGCAGAGTTAACTTGTTTTGAGCAAGAATCTGAAGGTGTATATTCCTCTCGCCAAATGGTGGAAAATGACCTAGCTGCCGAACAAGCAATTATTGGTGTAATTCGTCGCCAAGCTGCTCAGGCAGAGAGTTTAGGCGATCGGGGTACACGCTATTTATACGAAAAGATTTTGTTGAAAACCGAGGAACGTGCTTATCATTTGTCTCACTTCCTTGCTAAAGACAGCCTAACTTTAGGGTTTGTCCAAGCTGCTCAAAGCTAAAACTTTCATAATCTAGATTTATTTACCTAGACTGAAAGAAAAAGTTGACTGCACGAACTCTTAAAATATTATAAAGAATGGCAGAGAATGGTATCCTTATTTCTCTGCCATTTTTAATTTAAGTAAACATATTTATATAATATTTAATATTGAAAATATTTGGCAATTAACTAGTTAAGACAGATTTTTATCTGAGTAATCTATTTGTGTTGAATAAGTAAATAGATATATACCACAATAAATCACCAGTTAATGAAAAATATCATCAGCTTAAATAACAAAGATTTGCAAAATCTTTAAAAATTCAACTATCACAATTAAATAAAATTAAAAATACAAAATAATTATTGGGCACAAGAGGCAAAGGGGCAGGGGGTAGGGAGCAGGGGAGCAGGGGCACAAGGAGAATAACTATTCCCAATTCCCAATTCCCAGTCCCCTCTCTGTCATCAAACCTAGAAAACTTAATAATAAAAAGCACGAGAGGGTGTAAAGACCCTTAAAATAATCAGGATTTGTATTCTCATACTCCAAGGCAACGACTATGCCCCGCCGTGATGACCTCCGGAAGATTCTACTGTTAGGCTCTGGCCCAATTGTGATCGGACAAGCCTCTGAGTTTGACTACTCTGGCACTCAAGCCTGCAAAGCGCTCCGAGAAGAAGGCTATGAAGTGGTTTTGGTCAACTCCAATCCTGCAACGATTATGACTGACCCAGAAACGGCCGATCGCACTTACATTGAGCCGTTAACTCCCGAATTGGTCGAAAAAGTCATTGAGAAAGAACGCCCTGATGCTTTACTACCAACAATGGGAGGGCAAACCGCCCTCAACATCGCCGTTGCTTTAGCCAAAAATGGCGTGTTGGAAAAGTACGGCGTTGAGTTAATCGGCGCTAAACTACCAGCGATCGAAAAAGCCGAAGATCGAAAACTTTTTGGTCAAGCAATGGCAAGGATTGGGGTAGCCGTGTGTCCCAGTGGTACAGCCGAATCTTTGGAAGAAGCCAAAGCTGTTGCTCGTCAAATTGGTACTTATCCCCTAATTATTCGTCCAGCTTTCACAATGGGAGGAAGTGGTGGCGGTATTGCTTACAACCAAGAAGAATTTGAAGAAATGGCACAGGTAGGTATAGATGCCAGCCCTGTTTCGCAAATTCTCATTGACCAGTCTTTACTAGGCTGGAAAGAATATGAACTCGAAGTTATGCGTGACTTGGCAGATAACGTGGTGATTATCTGTTCCATCGAAAACCTTGACCCGATGGGCATCCACACCGGAGACTCGATTACCGTTGCTCCCGCGCAAACCCTCACTGATAAAGAATATCAAAGGCTGCGGGATATGGCAATTAAAATCATCCGCGAGATAGGTGTGGAAACTGGCGGTTCTAATATTCAATTTGCTGTCAATCCGCTTAATGGGGATGTGGTGGTAATTGAGATGAACCCCCGCGTTTCCCGTAGTTCGGCTTTATCTTCCAAAGCCACAGGTTTTCCCATCGCTAAAATGGCCGCAAAGCTGGCTGTAGGGTACACCTTGGATGAAATTAAAAATGACATCACCAAGAAAACTCCCGCATCCTTTGAGCCGACTATTGACTATGTGGTGACAAAAATTCCCCGCTTCGCCTTTGAAAAGTTCCCTGGTTCCGACCCAGTGCTGACAACCCAAATGAAATCTGTCGGCGAAGCGATGGCAATTGGGCGGACTTTTAATGAATCCTTTCAAAAGGCACTGCGATCGCTCGAAACAGGACGTGGTGGTTGGGGTTGCGATCAAGCTGAGAAATTACCCAGTGGCGAACAAATCCGCGCCCAACTGCGGACACCTAATCCCGATCGCATTTTCTCTGTGCGCCATGCCTTACAACTAGGGATTAGTGCTGAGGAAATCTACGAACTGACTGGTATTGACCCGTGGTTCCTAGATAAATTTCAGCAATTGCTAGATGTCGAGAAATTCCTGAAGCGGACACCTTTGCAACAATTGACAAAAGAGCAACTTTATGAAGTGAAGCGGGATGGATATAGCGATCGCCAAATTGCTTATGCCACCAAAACCACCGAAGATGAAGTTCGCGCTTACCGCAAATCATTAGGAATCATCCCAGTTTATAAAACAGTAGATACTTGCGCGGCTGAGTTTGAAGCTTTTACCCCCTACTATTACTCTAGCTACGAAGAAGAAACAGAGGTAATGCCCGCAACCAAACCCAAAGTGTTGATTTTGGGTGGTGGCCCCAACCGCATTGGGCAGGGAATTGAGTTTGATTATTGTTGTTGTCACGCGGCTTATGCCCTAAAGGATGCAGGGTATGAGACTATTATGGTCAACTCTAACCCAGAGACGGTTTCGACAGACTACGATACCAGCGATCGCCTCTACTTTGAGCCGTTAACCAAAGAAGATGTCCTTAACATCATCGAAGCTGAAAATCCAGTGGGGGTAATTGTCCAGTTTGGGGGACAAACTCCGCTAAAGTTGGCTATCCCATTACAAGAGTTTCTTAACAATGACAAATCAGAACTGCTCACTAAAATTTGGGGTACATCGCCAGATTCTATCGACATGGCAGAAAACCGGGAGCGATTTGAAAAGATTCTCCAAGAGTTGAATATCTCCCAGCCGCCTAATGGTATCGCGCGGAGTTATGAAGACGCGCTGATTGTCGCCAAACGCATTGGCTACCCAGTGGTGGTACGTCCTAGTTATGTGTTAGGGGGACGAGCGATGGAAATCGTCTATTCCGATGCTGAGTTGGAACGCTACATGAGCTTTGCAGTACTCATAGAACCAGAACATCCAATTTTGATTGATAAGTTTTTAGAAAACGCCATTGAAGTTGATGTAGATGCGATCGCCGATCGTACTGGACGAGTAGTGATTGGTGGCATCATGGAACACATAGAACAGGCTGGAATTCACTCAGGAGATTCTGCTTGTTCCTTACCTTCCATTTCCCTATCACCAGCGGTTCTCAATCAAATTCGCACTTGGACGGTGCAGTTAGCACAAGCGCTTTCAGTTGTGGGATTGATGAATATTCAATTTGCGGTTGTGGGTGCAAGTACTTATTCTCCGCAAGTTTACATTTTGGAAGCAAACCCTCGCGCTTCCCGCACAGTGCCCTTTGTCTCTAAAGCAACAGGCGTACAGTTAGCGAAATTAGCATCCTTAATTATGTCGGGTAAAACCCTAGAGGAGCTACATTTTACCGAGGAAGTCATTCCTACACATATTGCTGTAAAAGAAGCAGTATTACCCTTTAATAAATTCCCAGGAACTGATACAATATTGGGCCCAGAAATGCGATCCACTGGTGAGGTGATGGGGATTGATACCGACTTTGGCCGAGCCTTTGCCAAAGCGGAACTTGGTGCTGGGGAGCGTTTACCACTGACTGGAACTGTATTTGTATCAATGAGCGATCGCGATAAAGCCGCCGCCGGTGCTGTGGTGAAGGAATTTATCGATTTGGGCTTTACAGTGATGGCTACCCTTGGTACACGGAAAGTTCTTCTTGAACAGGGGTTAAATATTGAATTAGTCTTAAAACTCCATGAAGGCCGTCCCCACGTCTTAGATGGAATCAAAAATCAAAAAATCCAACTTATTATCAACACACCTTCGGGGGAAGAAGCCCACACTGATGCTAGGTTAATCCGTCGCACAGCTTTAGCTTATAAAATCCCCATCATTACTACCATTGCCGGCGCAAAAGCTACCGTCGCCGCCATCCGTTCTTTACAAAATACCACTTTGGACGTAAAAACCATTCAAGAGTACTGCCCGATTACGAAGGAGTAGGGGGCAGGGGAGCAGGGGAGCAGGGGGCAGGGGAGTAAAGGAAGTAACAAATAATACTCACGTCCCAATTCCCAATCCCCAATTCCCAATCCCCAATCCCAAGAAAATTAAGTAATTGTTATGAGTGAATGACTATAGTTCTCATTAGATATACCTTAGCAAATATGAGGAAGCTTATGTTAGTTAGATAATTTATTAAATTGCCTTCTAGTAAGCCTTTAGATAGAGGGCGAGATTGTATGAACTGGAACAACCAGGAAATTTAATGTCGCCATATAGCCAAATCATTCTCATAAATGTTACAATTGTTAATAAGACTCCAATAAAAAAATGTTTAAGAAGCTACCTTTTATCTAACTGTAGATACTTGTGAAAAGTAGGAAATAACTGTAATTTTTAGCAGTTAAGAAGCCTAAATTTGATTATTATGAGCAGCCGAGTTTCTCGGGCGCGTAAGTTGCAAACCATAGCATAGGTTCCCAGTCTGACTGGGTAGCACCCTAACTAAAGCATCTATCCTTTAATGACCCTACCGCCAAACCCATCATTACCAAAGAGTAGCGCCATGAAGACCGCTCAGACAGCCACAGACCTCGTGCGGACTTACCTGCGTGAGATTGGCCGTGTGCCACTCTTAACACACGAGGAAGAGATTTTCTATGGTAAACAGGTGCAACGTTCTTGTACTTTGCACGAATCAAGAGAATCTCTTGCCACCCAGTTAGGTCGTCAACCGACTTTAGAAGAGTGGGCCAAAGCGACAGAGTTAGAACCAACAGAATTGAACGAAGCGATCGCTGATGGTGAGATTGCCAAGCGTAAGATGGTAGAAGCCAACTTGCGCCTAGTAGTCTCCGTTGCCAAAAAGTACATCAAGCGCAACGTCGATTTACTGGACTTGATCCAAGAAGGTAGTATTGGGATGCAACGCGGCGTAGAAAAGTTTGACCCTACCAAAGGGTATAGATTTTCTACTTATGCCTATTGGTGGATTCGGCAAGCTATCACTCGTGCTATAGCCGAAAAAGCCCGCACCATTCGGCTGCCCATCCATATTACTGAAAAATTAAATAAGATTAAAAAGGCACAGCGCCAATTGTCGCAAAAATTGGGCCGCGCTCCGACAGCTGGTGAACTAGCTCAAGAATTAGAATTAACCCCCAAACAAGTACGAGAATATCTAGAAAAGGCGCGTTTACCTCTTTCCTTAGATTTGCGGCTTGGTGATAACTACGACACCGAACTAGGGGAAATGCTGGAAGATCCAGGAGCATCCCCTGAAGAGTTTGTTATGCAATCTTCCTTGTCTTATGACTTAGATCGGCTGATGGGCGATCTTACACCACAACAGAAGGAAGTAATCACGCTGCGTTTTGGTTTAACTGATGGGCAGGCGCTGACTCTAGCTAGAATTGGTGAAATCCTGAATATTAGCCGCGAACGAGTCCGGCAAATTGAGCGGGAAGCTTTAACCAAACTTCGCAAGTCTAAAGCTAACATGGGTGAATATTTGGCAAGTTAGGAGACGCGATTAATTGCGTCTGTACAGGAATTAGGAGACGCGATTAATCGCGTCTGTACAAGAATTAGGAGTGAGGAGTTTTTTATTAACTTCTCACTCCTTACTTTATTTGTTAGGGTGAGAAAATACGCCGGCTTTGGTACGGTTACACCTACTTCTACTAGAAAGTGAGGCTGTTACATTAGTTGACAGGAAGAGAAACAGCTAGCTAAGTCAAATCCAAAACAGGCATTTAGTATTTAAATCACAAGCACCATAGCCAGTAGTGGTAAGTTAAGGAGCTAAAAAATGAGTAACCCATCCAATCGTGTCTCAGAATTTTTCAATAGCGAATCAGAAACTAGCGATTTACTATGGCAGTACGTTAAATCCTTGAGTCCAGAGACAGTTACCCAGCTATCTAAACCTACATCTGCCGAAGTTTTTCAGGTGATGGAACGGAATATTACAGGACTATTGGGTAATCTACCCTCAGAACACTTCGGTATTACTGTAAGCACCAGTCGGGAAAGTCTAGGTCGGCTTTTGGCTTCTGCGATGATTAGTGGTTATTTCTTGCGTAATGCTGAACAAAGAATGAATTTTGAACTTGCCCTCCAAGGAACTGAAATTAACAACAGCGAAGTTGAGTAGAAAATAGAATTTGTTAAATTCTATTGCACTGATAGATAGTTACAGTCAAAGCGATAGGAATTAAAAATAATCCTCTGCGAAATCTTTGCCCTCAATTCCTAAACCTATATGAGCTAAAATTTTTTAAAATATCCAAAACAGTGACGCATTAAGGTTGAAATTTAACAAATCAAAACTCGGCAGAGTTAAAACTAATCTGCCGAGTTTTGTTATTAATCATTTTCCCCCTCTTATCAATCAATTATGAGTGAAACCAGTTCTTTCCTGCCCCATAAAATCATCGGTGTTGGAGTAATTTGGAATGACCAAAAGCAAATTTTAATCGATCGCCGTCGTCCAGAAGGAGCAATGGGTGGTTTATGGGAATTTCCTGGGGGTAAAATTGAGCCTGGTGAAACTATCCAAGAGTGTATTCAACGGGAAATTTTGGAAGAACTGGGAATAGTAATTGAAGTAGGAGAGCATCTGATTACTATTGACCACACCTATACAAATTTGCGCGTCACTCTCACAGTACATCATTGCTGTCATGTTACAGGTGTTCCCCAACCTTTGGAATCCGATGAAATTCGCTGGGTAACTTTGGAAGAACTAGAGCAGTTTACCTTTCCGAAAGCAAATACTCAAATTATTGCTGCTTTAAAAGGGAATTGAGAATGGAGCAGGGAGCAGGGAGCAGGGAGCAGGGGGCAGGGGAGCAGAGGAGCAGGGGAGCAGGGGCACAAGGAGAATAACTATTCTCAATTCCCAATTCCCAATACCGTAACAATCTATTAATTGCATCAGGTTGAGTCCCGCAATTTTCTACAATAGGCGCAGAGACTTTGATTAAAGGTGTCAGCAATATCAATGCCTAAAACCGTTGCCGATGTGATGAGCCGCGATCCGATTGTTGTTCGTGCGGAAACTCCACTAAAGGAAGCTATCCAAATTCTCGCAGAACGCCACATCAGTGGACTACCTGTTGTGGATGATGTGGGGAAGTTGGTGGGCATTATCTCAGAAACCGATTTGATGTGGCAAGAAACTGGTGTAACTCCACCTGCGTATATTATGTTTCTTGATAGTGTTATCTATTTAAAAAATCCTGCAACGTATGACCGTGATTTGCATAAAGCACTAGGACAAACCGTTGGGGAGGTGATGAGTAAAAACCCGATCGCAATTTCCCCTGATAAAACTTTAAAAGAAGCCGCTACAATCATGCACGATCGCAGTGTTCACCGCTTGCCAGTACTTGATGGCACAGATCAAGTAATTGGTATCCTTACTCGTGGTGATATTATTCGGGCAATGGCAGCAAGTCAAGATTAGTCAAAAATAGAGACGCGATGAATCGCATCTGTACAAAAATGAAAAGTAGAGACGCGATTCATCGCGTCTGTCTTTTTTACACCTTTGAAAATCAAGGATAACTAAATGAGTGTTACTTCGGAGTCTGTTAAGCAATTACTCAGTTCTGAGGATTTAGGCGATCGCTTACGTGCAGTCAATCAAATCCGCCAACTGGAACCTGCGGTTGGCTTTGAATTGATTCAAACTGCCATTAGCGATCGCAATTCCCGTGTCCGTTACTCGGCGGTGAGTCAAATGGATACACTCGGAACACAAGATTTACAATTATCTTTGGATATCTTGCGCGATCGCTTGCTTCATGACTCTGAAGTAGATGTCCAAGCAGCAGCAGCAGACTGTATAGGCGCACTTCAATTACATGATGCTTTTGAAGACTTACAAGAGGTTTACCACAAGACTGATGAATGGCTAATACAATTTAGTATCATTGCCACATTAGGAGCATTAGGCGATCCACGAGCCTTTGAATTGCTCAAAGAAGCACTCTCATCAGAAACTGAATTAGTGCAAACTGCTGCTATTAGTTCTTTGGGGGAATTGGGAAATTTAGAAGCAGTTCCCCTCTTAGCACCTTATGCTAATAATCCAGATTGGCAAATGCGTTACAGAGTTGTACAAGCACTGACTCTTTTGGGTGGTGCAGAAGCCAAATCTATATTAGAAACTTTGGCGAATGATGAAGTCGAAGCGATCGCTAATGAAGCCAAAACTTCTTTGCAATCAGTTTAAGTCTATCTGAAGTTAAGAAAAGTCATCCTTTAATAAATCAGGATTTACGCAAATAATAGCTGCCTTATTTTCAGGTAAGGGCAATTTATGAATTGCCTATAGATGTATCTGACAGGATAAAAAAATTCGACCTGTTTAGGAAAATTGTGGATTCCAGCTAGATCGAATTGATAAATTAGAGTTACTTTTAGAAACTAAAAGTAACTTTTTTATGGTCTATTGAGCGAAACTTTTGCGACGGCGAGACATAGCCATTACTGCACCTACAGCACCTAAGCCTAGTAATGCAGCAGGTTCAGGAACTGAAGTTACTGCAAGACCTGTGAAACTTGCATTAATTGTTTTACCACTCTTATAATCTGCTTCTGCACTCTTATTTTGAGTAGCAAACGTAATATATCCTTCTGCTTTAGTTCCATCTTCAAAGAGTCCCAGGAAAGACAAGTTTATGTCTGTTCCTCCATTTTGTGTGGTAAAAATTGCTGGGTTTAGACTGGTCAAACTAAGTAGTTTACTTCCGTCCAAAGCACCAACATCAATAAACTGGGAAGGTGAAACGAATGGGCTTGTTTGGAAGCTTTTGATAAAACCTGTAAAATCAGATGCAAAATCCCCTGTCCTCTGTGTAAGTAAGATTGCTCCTGGATCGGGACTAAAGCTTACAGAGGTTTGGCTAAGAGTGGCTTCAGTTGGGCCACTACTACCATTTAAAAAAGGACTATAGTTAAAGCCACCAGTGTAGGCTTGAGCAGATCCAGCAGAGGTGAACAACCCAGCAGCAGCTAAGGGAATTGCAGCAGTAACAGCTAAAGTTGCATTTAGTAATTTAGATTTAAAACTAATCATTGTTCTTTGAGGCTCCTAGTAATAACCTTAAATCAGGCAATTGCTTTACTTTTGATCTCAGTAATTTAGGGAAAATACTGTCAGTGAAAGCGAAACTTGCGTGATGTATTTCTTATCTCCATAAAATCACATAGATTCGAGGTACGCAAGCTTTACTTAGTTGTCCTCATCACATCTTTAATTAATGTGTCATCTTCATAAAATTTTAATTACTTGTATAACTGGTCTTCGTATATTTTTCACTCCATAGGGTTGTATAGAGGCTCGATATGAGGGTAAATCCTGCTTTTTTGCAGGTTTTACCCTCATATTGACAGGAATGTACAGATCGCATCCTTACTTATGTATAGGAATCCGATTTTATTTTGAAAGCATTACGTATACTGAAGGCAAGAGGTAATTAATCTTTCGCTCTTGCCTGAAAATCTTAAGAGCCAAATACTTGCGGCCAAGTTGTCACAACAAAAACTACCACTGCGGCGATCGCTAATAACCCTTGAATCAAATTTCCTACCAAAGATCCGACTACAATTCCTATACCTGCCTTAACCGCCAAACCTAATTCACGTCGGTAAAGATACTCACCAATAATTGCTCCCAAAAGCGGCCCTAGTAAAATTCCTAACAGTGGCCCCCCAAAAGGCAAAGTTGGTAATAGTCCCAAAAATCCCACCACCAAACCGACAATTGCGCCAATCTGCCCCCACTTGCTAGCTCCAGCTTGTTTTGCTCCTACATAGCTGGCTAAAAAATCTACTCCGACACTAAGGAGTAAAACAATAATTGTCACAATTAGGGGAATTTTAATAGCCGCGAAGGAACTACTAACGATTCCCCAGACGATAATTGCAATTAAAATTAAGCTGCTACCAGGAATGGCTGGAACTACTGCGCCGATAACACCCACAACCATTACGGCAATTAATAGCCAATAGATAATTTGCATTGATAAAACTGTAGATTTACAAATTTCTGAGGCGCACAGATATACACCTCTACTGTCAACACTTGTCGGTTAAAGGGAAAAGGGGAAGGTGGGGCCCCCTCTAGGGATAAGGGGCGGGGGAAAAGGGAAAGAAAAAACCTTTAACCTTTACCCTTTAACCTTTTCCCCAAATCAAATTCCGAGTTAAAAATGCTTTACCCGAGTAGTATTGCCTCTACTGTATATTCTATCTGGGTAAGATCGTGGGGAGGCTTACGCCAAAATAGCTAACTGAACTTCCCAAATACTCCAAGATAAAACTCAAAACTTATGACGAGAAAAATTTTAACTGGATTGAGTTCAGCAGCCTACGAACACCCTTTTGATCGCAAAGCCTTGGCTTCTTTGCAAAATATGCCTGGTGTTTCTCTACTACTCAAGAAAATTAACGAATTCGGCATCGATCGCTTACTCAGGCTGCAAAGCCTTGGTAGTGAAATCAGAATCTCGCCCCGAAATTTTCCCCAATTACATGAAGCATTTGTAGAAACCTGCCAAATTCTTGATGTTGCCCCACTTCCTGAACTGTATCTGTTTCGAGGTACAGGCCACATTCAATCCTACATTGTTGGGGTAGAAAAACCTCTTGTCGGGATCAATTTAGATGCAATGGAGTGGCTTGGCAGGGATGAGTTGCTTTACGTTTTTGGACACGAAATTGCTCGCATCAAGAGTCAGCACATGGTTTATCACCAAATGGCAATAGTGATGCCAACTTTAAAAAATTTATTAAGCAGTACTACGTTGGGTGTAGGTGGCTTGCTAGCTGGTGGGATGGAATTGGGTTTATATAATTGGCGAATGATGGCTAGGCTTACTGCTGATCGGGCTGCTTTATTAGCTTGTCAGAATATTGATGTAGCAACTACTACACTGATGAAACTCGCAGGTTTGCCAGATGAGTATTTGACTACAGCTGTAATTGAAGATTTCCTTGTGCAAGCTCGTGAGTTTGCAGCCAATAACTTTGATAGTGTGGATAAAGTCACTAAAATATTAAGCTATACGGAGCCTGGACTTTCTTGGGTAGTTATGCGGGCTGGCGAATTATTAAAATGGGTTGATTCTGGAGCTTATGATAATTTAATTCAGCAGAAAAATCTAAATACACTAGAAAAAGCAGAGGAACTAGAAGAAAAAGAAGAGAAAACACCAGAAGAAAAGGAAGGGTGGAATTTTTTAACTTCTTGGTGACTTAATAATTCGTAATTCGTAATTAACCATAGTACAAGTAAGTCAAATTTAGATAATAATTACAAATTACGAGTTATTGTCACAGATGATAAAGCTAAATTTTTACGTTGCTTGATTGGATAAAGTAGAGTTAAGACTAACGGCTAATTTATCAGCAATTCCTGCAATCCAATTTTCATCTTGTTTGGTATAACTCCGAGGAGCATTCGCTCCCAAAATTAATACTCCTTGGTTGCCAATAGGTTGACAAATTACACCTTGAGTATTCTCTGGCAAATAATCAAATTCAAGCCTACCTGGATATATTTTTAGAGCTACTAGATAAATCGGTTTTTGTTTTTCGAGTACCTGTTTTAAGATTACTCCTGGTACAACTTCAGATTTAGTACCCAGAATCCCGCGACGCAACAAAACTTTGCCTTGATAATAAACCACTAGCGATCGCGTTACTGTATTAGTCAACAATAAGTGAGATGCCCAGGCTAGCTCTGTTTTCACGGCTTCGGGTAAATCTGCTGCTAGTACAAAACCTTCTTCTCCAATTAGTTCTACAATATCAGGCGATCGCGGTTGAACTTGCTGCCAAATTAAACCCGTTAAAATTAATACCGCACTCAAAATCACGCCCACCACATCACCACGCGATTGTGACTGGGTTAATTCTGGTGTTAACAAACGGTTAATCAGCAAAAGTAAAGCGCCTAGCCCACCCACGACAATGGGTAGACGCCGCAAAACTCGATTAGGATCAGTCATTTGTTATTGGGAATTGGGAATTGGGAATTGGGAATTGGGAATTGGGAATTGGGAATTGGGAATTGGGAATGGGGTATTCTCCTTGTCCCCTTGTCCCCTTGTCCCCCTGCTCCCTGCTCCCCTGCCCCCCTGCCCCCCTGCTCCCCTTGCCCTCTCATCTCCTTACTCCTCCCCTGGTTCAATGATTCGCTGGAAAAGATAACCAGTTCCCCGCGCTGTGAGAATCAATTCTGGGTTGCTAGGATCGTCTTCTAACTTTGCTCGCAAACGTGATATATGCACATCTACTACACGGGTATCTACATGACGTTCTGGTGTATAACCCCAAACTTCCTGCAAAATTTCTGAACGAGAAAAAGCTTCTCCAGAACGACTCACTAACAACTCTAATAAGCTGAACTCCATACCCGTCAATCGAATTCGCTCATCGCCTTTGTAGACTTGTCGTTTATTTGTATCAATCCTGATGTTAGCGACATGGATCACCCCAGAACTAGGAATGCCAGAAGCACTATTTTTGTCTACGCGCCGCAGTACCGAGCGAATCCGAGCTTCTAACTCCTTGGGAGAAAATGGTTTAACTACATAGTCATCAGCACCTAATTCTAATCCAGTGATGCGATCGGCTACATCACCCAAGGCTGTTAGCATAATAATGGGGACATCTGATTCTTTTCGTAATTCTTGACATACACCATAGCCATCTAGCTTTGGCATCATTACATCTAAAACTACCAGGTCAGGATCAGTTTTGCGAAAAGTTTCCAAAGCTTCTTCCCCATCGCCAGCAGTCACTACATCGTAGCCAATCATTGAAAGGCGCGTTTCCAAAATCCGGCGAATGCTGGCTTCGTCGTCTACCACCAAGATTTTTTCTTTATGGCTTTCCAAGTTTCTCAACGCTCCTTAACTAAAAATTTACATGATTAATTTTTAATACCATAATATTAAGATATCATTCCATGAATTCATTTGGAAAAAGCTCTAAATACTACTATTATTGGATTTTAGTTTTTTCAAGAATTAAGTAAATATTAAGATTATTTAATAAGATTTAAGAATGGCAAAGCCAAAAACCTTTTTTGTTTGTAATGAATGTGGATCAGAATCGCCCCAGTGGTTTGGTAAATGTCCAGCTTGCGGCACTTACAACTCTCTAGAAGAACAAATTTCTATTCAATCTTCAGTAGATGTACCCAGTCGTGGAGGAGTGAGTGGTTGGCAATCAACTCAAAGCAATGGCAAATCTCATGCTAAACCGGCTAAAGCACGAGCCTCCCTAACATTTAACCAAATTACTGATCGCCAAATCGCCCGTTGGGAATCTGGTTATGGAGAATTAGATCGGGTGCTTGGAGGTGGGGTTGTTCCTGGCTCTATGGTGCTGATTGGTGGCGATCCAGGTATTGGGAAATCAACTTTACTACTGCAAGTATCAAATCAACTAGCACAGAAATATCGCATTCTTTACGTAACTGGTGAAGAATCGGGACAGCAAGTAAAATTACGAGCTTCTCGTTTAGGAGTATCAAAACCCCTAAGTCTGGTTAATGAGGAAGAGGTAACGGTAGTAGTAGATGCTACTCTACCTATAGACCCTGACAGTATAGGTGCAGATTTATATGTACTGCCAGAAACAGATTTAGAAGAAATTTTACGGGAAATAGACTCTCTAAAGCCTAATGTAGCGGTAATTGATAGTATCCAAACGGTGTTTTTCCCGGCGCTGACTTCTGCACCAGGTTCGGTAGCTCAGGTACGGGAATGTACAGCAGCATTAATGAAGGTGGCAAAGCACGAAGATATCACAATGCTGATTGTGGGGCATGTCACCAAAGAAGGAGCGATCGCCGGGCCAAAAGTTTTAGAACATTTAGTAGATACGGTGTTGTATTTTGAAGGCGATCGCTTTGCCTCCCATCGGTTATTACGGACAGTAAAAAACCGCTTCGGTGCAACTCACGAAATCGGCATTTTTGAAATGGTGACAGATGGATTGCGAGAAGTCTCCAATCCCTCAGAACTATTTTTAGGTAACCGTGACGATCCCGCTCCTGGTACGGCTATTGTCGTGGCTTGCGAAGGAACTCGCCCAATAGTTGTTGAATTGCAAGCTTTGGTGAGTCCCACCAGCTACCCTTCGCCCCGTCGTGCTGGTACTGGCGTAGATTACAACCGCTTAGTGCAAATTCTTGCCGTCCTAGAAAAACGAGTGGGAATTCCTATGTCGAAATTGGATTCCTACGTTGCTTCTGCGGGTGGGTTAAATGTGGAAGAACCTGCGGTAGATTTAGGAATTGCGATCGCCATTGTTGCCAGTTTCCGCGATCGCATCGTCGATCCCGGTACAGTATTAATCGGTGAAGTGGGGTTAGGTGGACAAGTGCGATCGGTTTCCCAAATGGAACTGCGGTTAAAAGAAGCTGCTAAGTTGGGATTTAAAAGAGCGATCGTGCCAAAAGGAACAAAATTCCCAGACTTAAATATTGAGATATTACCAGTCTCTAAAGTAATAGATGCGATTATCGCCGCCATCCCGCATCAAGAATTGACAGCCGACGATTTAGAACCCGATGAAGATGAGTAACTATTGGGGACTGGGAAGATGAGGAAGAAGAATTAATAACCAATGCCCAATGCCCCATGCCCCATGCCCAATGCCCAATGCCTAATCCTAAAGGACAACCCACCATGACAACCCTCACCCAAGACTACCAAATCACTTGGGAAAAACTACCCGATGATTACAAACTCCCAGATGATCCAGTGGACAACATCAATCAACCAGCCTTAGCTGCTGCACTCACAGAAAGCCTACAATTAGCTGGAAAAATTTCAGTTAACGCCCTAACAACAACTAATTACGGCATTTGTGCCACTCTAAGCAACAAAATAGTCATTAAAGCCCCTGATTGGGCTTTCATTCCCAAAATTAATGTTAGTAGAGAAAAAGTAACACGCAGTTACACACCTCAATTAGAGGGTGACATTCCGCTAATTGTGATGGAATTTATTTCCGATACACAGGAGACAGAGTATTCTATCAAAGCGACATATCCCCCAGGAAAATGGTTTTTCTACGAGCGCATCTTAAAAGTGCCAAACTACATCATCTTTGAGCCAGATAGCGGCAGTATTGAAATGTATTGCTTACAAGACACAGAACAGTACATTTTGCAAGAGCCTGATGAAAATCAACGCTACTGGATAACGGAAATGAATCTTTACCTTGGGGTGTGGCAAGGCACTCGTGAAAACCGCACAGGAAAGTGGTTGCGGTGGTGGGATGAACAAGGAAACCTTTTGCCTTGGGCTTCCGAGTTAGCCGAACAGGAACGCCAACGTGCCGAACAAGAACGCCAACGTGCTGAACGACTAGCAGCACAATTGCGGGCGGCGGGCATTGAGCCAGAAATCTGATGAAATGTTTTAGGAAAAATTAAAAGCTACTGATCCCTGACTTGTCAACCAAGCCGGGGATCTTATTTCTCACAAATCATTAAGTAAGCTGAATACCAGCTGTTAGACAAGATGAGGGTTTAATAACTGCGATGTCTACGACGGGCTACGCCTACGCAATAGCTTTATTGAGATTGAATATACTGCTTATTGATTGCCTAAAATCTCCTTTGGCAAAAACGGATATTTATGGTGTGCCAAAATAAATATCAGTAAAACTACGGTCTTTACTAATGGTGTGGAATCCAGGGCAGGAATTGTTTGGCGATCGCTACATAATCAAGAGAAAATTGGGTGAAGGTGGCATAGGTATAACTTATCTGGCAAAAAATCAACGCGGTGAATTGCGAGTCATCAAAACCCTCAGAGAACAAATCCTCAATCATCCCGCCTGGATAAGCAAGATAAACTACGCCAAGACTTTCAAGATGAAGCTTTACGACTGGCTTTGTGTCGCCATCCTCATATTAAGCAATGCAAAATTATCTATCTGGCTTAATCATTATATATGACTACATATTCTAACTATATCCCTCAATCTGACCCGCCGCTTCCTCCTTGGCAAACCTTACCAACGATGTATGATTTACCAAGTGACAACCCAGAGGAACCAGGTTTGCCAGACGATTTTCACTTTTTACAGCCCCTACTTTTATACTTAACTTTTCAGCCAATTAACTGGAATCCAGCATTAGTTTACAGTGCTACTGACCTCAATCTTTACTATGATTTAGAGCATCCTTTGTGGTATAAACGTCCAGATTGGTTTGGTGTAGTAGGCGTAGGAAAGTTATACAAAGGGCAAGACTTACGGTTAAGTTATGTAACTTGGCAAGAACCAGCAAATCCCTTTGTGGTTGTTGAGTTATTATCTCCAGGTACAGAAGACGAAGATTTAGGCACAAGAAGAGAAAGTGCAGCAAATAAGCTTCCTAGTAAATGGGAAGTTTATGAGCGAATTTTGCGGATTCCCTACTATGTTGTATTTAGTCGCTATACTAATGAACTTCGGGCTTTTCAGTTAGTCGGCGGTCACTATGAACCTATGAATTTGACTAATGGATACCTACTAATGCCAGAGATAAATTTAAGTTTAGGCTTATGGCAAGGTTCATTTCGAAATATTGAAAGGTTATGGTTAAGGTGGTTCACTTTGACAGGAGAATTAATTCCCGCACCCACAGAGGAAGCTGCTGCTGCAAATGAACGAGCTATGATTGCAGAACAAGAAACTGCTCAAGCCAAACGAAAAGTAGAACAATTAACAGAACGTTTGCGTCAGTTAGGCGTGAATCCTGATGAACTAGATGAATTCTAGCTTCACGAGTCTTTTCTGATACACAGCATAATTTTCTATCTGCACTAAAAATTTTGATAGCCGATGCCGAAGCAGCTATCTGATAATGATATGGGTTCTCAGAAAGATTAATTTTTGAGAGCGATCGCATATTCGCCATTTGAAATACATATAATATTTACCTTCGGCAAGTCTATGGCAACCTCAGTTCTCTGAAAAACCATCAAGTCACCCTATATCCTTACTGTTTCCCAAATCAATGTCAATTGGGCTGCTAGGGATAAAAAGTGGTTCAGATGCTAATCCAAAAGGTGATGCTCTGAACACTTGCAGATATTACCGCAGACACTGGTTCTGTTCCGACTGCTAAAATACGTAAGTATGGGTAGTAAGATCGGACTATTCAGCTAAAAGTTGTCTATTTGGTCACACAACGCCCTCAGAAGATTGTAGAAAAGTGTATTTCCTTGTGTTGATAGTGGTGCTAACCTCAATCTTAAGGATGTTATCAGCCTTTATCTGCTAGAGTTTCTGGCTTTCAGCAAACTAGATAATCTATCAACAATAAAATCGCTAGGAGTGCGATGAAATGTCACAGTCCCACACCACAAGACCAGAAATAGCATCTGGAACTCTAATTGATAACCGCTATATTATCCAAAAACTTCTGGGACAGGGAGGATTGGGGCGAACTTACTTGGCATTTGACACCCGACGCTTTAATGAAGCTTGTGTTCTCAAAGAATTTGCACCCATTGGCACAGGGGAAAGTGGACTGGAACAATATCGCAACTTATTCAAAAGAGAAGCAAAAATTCTTCATCAATTGCAACATCCTCAAATTCCTAAGTTTTTGGCTTGCTTTGAAGGGGATGGTCGGTTATTTCTAGTACAAGAGTATGTTGATGGAAAAACATATTCTAGGCTATTGGGAGAACTCCAACGTCAAGGAAGAAATTTTTCTGAAGACGAAGTTATCCACTGGCTAAGGAATCTGCTACCTGTTTTGGAATATGTCCACCAGCACAACATTATCCATCGAGATATTTCTCCTGACAACATTATGTTACCTGATGGCAAGGAGATGCCAGTACTAATTGATTTTGGTGTTGGTAAGCAAATTGCTGACATGAATGAGGCGAAAAGTTCTAATCATCAGGTAACGTTTGTTGGCAAAATGTCCCTTGTAGGTAAGGTGGGGTATGCTCCCCGCGAACAGATTAGCTTGGGTTTATGCTCGCCCTCTAGTGACCTTTATGCTTTAGGTGTAACAGCTATTGTACTACTCACAGGAAGAGATCCATCTTTACTAATGGATCAATACTCACTTGAATGGAACTGGCGTTCTTATACTTATGTTACTGATGAGTTCGCTCAGGTACTTGATTATATGTTGGCAGACAGACCTAACAAGCGATACCAAACAGCTAGGGAAGTTATTAGAGATTTAGAACGGATTGGGGAACTAAATGAAGTGGCGATATCTCCTGCAATAATACCTGATGATTTGCCTGCCACAATATTTAATCCTGAGTTTCAGGCTATGTCGGCAATATCAGAGTTATACAACCAACCTGTAGAAGCAAATTTTAGTTCGCCTGGTTTATTTACTAGTCCACAGACTGAGCCAATTGAACAACAACAACCTTCGCTCCAACCAGGATTTATCAAACATTGTCAGCAACAGCTAGCTTACCACATCGGCCCGATGGCAAATCTGATTATAGAAGAAATATTATCTGAAAACCCTTACATTCCACCTGACGAATTTGTTGAACTCATGGCGAGAGAAATTCCTGACTTTCAAGCAGCTTTTGAATTCAAAAAAAGCTTATTATCATAAATATTTGGCATCACATTAATTTAGAAATAATATTAAATTGTTTAAGAGCATCTCGAATATGCATAAGCATAATAAGGTATCATTGCAAGCTTCATGAAATGGAGGGAAGCAATTACAAAATCTAGATACTGCGATTGCTTCATTCCGCTCCGCTTGACTTGCAACGACAATCTATCATCTGAGTAAACTTAAACTTGCAAAATTGGGATGCTCCCAACAGTTTAATTTAATTCTAGGAGTTTAAGTTAATAGCAAGTCAATGCCGCCGCAAAAATGGCTGCGTCTAAATCTCTGTTATAAAAATTAATCACGAATTACGTAAAGCCTGCGCCATAGCATTGCTTAGAGCGTAGCCTTAGCAATTTTGCTAGTGTAATTACGAATTACGTTAGGGTAGCAGGGCATAGCCCATTACGAATTACTTTAGTCCCCTATACTACCTCCCTGAGTACGTTTGATTCTCTTCATTGCCATTTCTAAACTTAACTGCATTCGTTTAAACGCTTTAGCTAAATTACCGATTTCATCATTAGACATCTGCTCAAATTCAACTTCCATGTGTCCTGTACTAACTTCTTCAGCTATGCGAGTCATCCGTTTGAGAGGTATAACAACCTGTCGATTCAAGAACAAATTGACTAACAAGATCGTTGCTATAAAAATAGTTGATACAATTAGGATAATTACTAAGGAAGACTGATTGGCTTTGCTAATCACACTACTCGCTGGTACTGATACAATCTGAGCGCCAACAATCTCATTCAGTTTCCAGCCAAATCCATTAGCTGTGCCATAAAGAGTAATCATACTTTGAGGTGCAGCTTCTGGTACACTATGACACTTCAAACAGCTTTCTTCAGAAACTGATAAGGGACGAGCAATATAAAATATATCCCCACTAGGAATTGAGCGAAAACCACTCACTTCTTTAAGGTCTGATTTATTTCTGAACCTTTCTACAATTTCTGTCTCAAAACCGTCAGCTTTATCCCGCAGATTTGTAGGATTGAGAGTTGCTTCTTTATAAAAGAAATCACGGTAGTCTGTTGTTTTCCGTAAAATCTCAAATACCTCCCGTGCTGAGTATCCAGGTACGGTTTGCGGCAAAAACTCAGTAGCCAATTTATCGACTAGTTCTGGATTAACTTGGGTACTGGTGTATTTACGAACTGAACTCATTGTTTGGATGAGCATGAGACCAGTTGAGCTAATATCTTGTTTAGCATTCTCCCTCAGCAGAGAAGAAAGAGCAAATCCACTCAAGCTCAAACCGAATGTCAAAATTATCAGTAACAAGATTGTAAACTTTTGTTTCAGGTTGAGATTTTTTAGCATAATTACAGATTACCTACAAGTCAAATTATTATGAACAAATATAGCGAAAGTCATTGTTTACTCTACTATTATCAGTCAATTCTGAACTTTAGGTATAAAGGCATCGTTTAGCTAAAACTATTAGGGTATACACAACTTTATACTATTAGTAATTATCGAGGTTAATGAAAATGTTCTCTAAGTAACTCAGTTCCAAAAAGCTACAGCAGCAATTCAAATGGAATTCCCAAAAATTCGTATTGGCTGTCTTAATACCGTGCCAAAATAAATACCAGCAATTGTCAAATATTACTAATGGTGTGGAATGCAGGAAAGTCTTTATTCGGGGGACGCTACATTATCGAAAGCCAACTAGGTGAAGGCGGGATTGGCATTACTTATCTTGCCAGAAATCAACGGAATCAACAGCGAGTGATTAAAACCCTCAAAGAAGAAATCCTGAACCACCCCGCTTGGATACTCCACCGAAACAAGTTACGGCAAGACTTCCGTGATGAAGCAGTTAGGCTGGCTGTGTGTCACCATCCCCATATAGTAGAAATAGAAACCATCTTCGATGATGGAAATTTGCCTTGCATGGTGATGGAGTACATCGAAGGGGAAGACTTAGGACAGTACCTAAGAAGGGTTGGGGTGTTATCAGAAGCAGAAGCGCTGCTATACATTCGACAAATTGGCGGTGCTTTGACACTAATCCATTCTAAAGGATTGCTGCATCGGGATCTCAAACCACGCAACATTATGATCCGCATCAATAAACCAGAAGCAGTGCTAATAGACTTTGGCATCGCTAGAGAATTTATTCCCAATGTAATCCAAAGACATACAGTGTATCGTACTCCTGGTTTTGCCCCACCTGAACAGTATGAATCGGAAGCGCCACGAGGAGAATACATTGATATCTATGCTTTAGCCGCTACCCTGTATAATTTGCTTACCGCAGTGATTCCGACGAGCGCAGATGATAGACGACACAATATTAATTTAGAACCACCACAGTATTTTAATCCCAATATCAGCAATAGAGTAAATCAAGCTATTATGTGCGGCATGGATTTGGAGTCTACTTATCGTCCCCAGTCTGTGCAGGAGTGGTTAGATTTATTAGGCACTGATACTGGGAGTAATGTAACACTAGGAAAGTCTACCTTAGTAATAACGCCTAAAGTAAAATTATCTCCACCTGTTGTATTAGATCAACAGAACTGGCAGTGCGTACAGACCCTCAAAGGTCATTCTAGTATGGTTCATGCGATCGCCATTAGCCCAGACGGACAATTTATTGCTAGTGGCAGTAATGACCATACTATTAAACTTTGGCAACTGGGTACTGGCAAGCTAGTACGTCAAATGGGTCGTTGGTCTTCTGGCCATTCTAGTATGGTTCATTCCATCGCTTTTAGCCCCATTTCAGCAAAGCTTTCTTATCAAGGAGAGTCAGGCAAATCAACAGGAAACACAGATTCCAACTGGGGAATCTTGGCTAGCGGTAGCTGGGATAATACGATCAAATTATGGGATGTAAACACAGGGAAAGAAATTCGCACTCTCATCGGTCATACAAACTGGGTAAATTCTGTTGCCTTTAGTCCAGATGGCAAGTTTCTCGCTAGTGCCAGTGCTGACTGGAAAATTAAACTGTGGCAGGTACACACTGGTATAGAAATCCAAAGTCTCACAGGTCATTCTGACTCAGTTTCGTCAGTAGCTTACTCTCCGAAAACACCTGTAACTAACAGTCAGGATAGACAACTAGTAGCTAGTGGTAGTAATGACTACACTATCAAACTGTGGCAAGTATACACAGGCCGAAACATCAACACATTATTGGGCCATTCCTTCTTCGTCAACTGTATCGCCTTCAGTCAGGATGGGGAAATTATCGCCAGTGGTAGTGGTGACAACACAATTAAATTGTGGCATGTAAACACAGGCAGAGAAATTCGCACTCTCACAGGTCATTCTGATTCGGTTTGGTCAGTTGCTTTTAGCCAGGATAGGCAATTTCTTGCTAGTGGCAGTTGGGATAACACTATCAAATTGTGGCATTTACACAGTGGTAGAGAAATCAGCACACTTATCGGACATTCCAGCTATGTTCGATGCGTCGCCTTCAGTCCAGATGGCCAAACTCTAGTTAGCGGAGGTGATGACGATACTATAAAAATTTGGCGGCGGGGATAAGAAATAATTCGTAATGGGCTACACTAACGTAATTCGTAATTCATAGTTCGTAATATTTTTGTTGAGCGTGGTTCTATGGTTTTAAACCTACAGGTAGAACTGCGATCGCTCAAAGCTTGTCACAATAATGACGACAAACGTTATTTTTGGACAAGAATTAATATTTATGGGCTTTGGTATTGGTGATTTATTCTGGATTTTTCTCCTTCTGACTTCTTTACAACCCCTTTGGCAAAAACGTCAAACAGAATATCGGCGTTTGCGTGCTTTACAACAATTCCAGCAAGAACGCAAAAGTCGAGTGATTTTACTCATTCACCGTCAAGAGTCTATTAGCTTACTAGGAATTCCCTTATCTCGCTACATTACTATCGAAGACTCAGAACAAATATTGCGAGCAATTCGCCTCACACCGCCAGATGTACCAATTGATTTAATTTTGCATACTCCTGGTGGTTTGGTTTTAGCTACAGAACAAATCGCTAGAGCATTAATTCGCCATCAAGCAAAAGTCACAGTCTTTGTACCCCATTATGCAATGAGCGGCGGTACAATGCTTGCCCTCGCCTCTGATGAAATTATTATGGATGCTAACGCTGTCTTGGGCCCAGTTGATCCCCAGTTGGGTAATTACCCCGCAGCGAGTATTCTGAAAGTAGTTGAAGATAAACCCATTAGTGAGATTGATGACCAAACTCTCATTATGGCTGACCTCTCACGCAAAGCAATTGGGCAAGTACAGAGGTTTGTCCGAACTCTTCTTAAAGATAGTATACCTAAACAAAAAGTTCTGCCAGAAAATATCGAATCGATTATCGAAGCCTTGACAACCGGGCGCGTCACCCACGATTATCCCATAACTATTGAAGAAGCAACAGAAATGGGGCTGCCCATAACAGTCGGGCTGCCCCATTCTATTTACGATCTCATGGATTTGTATCCACAGCCACAAGGAGGCCGACCTAGCGTGCAGTACATTCCTATGCCTTACAATGACCCTCGTCCAATTCTACCCATACCCAAGGGCAGACCCTTAGAAGAACCCAATCAGATGACTTGACAGGCTTTGATGAGATAGGAGTTTTTCGTGGTGACTAGGGTGTAGCTGTCGGTGTAGCTGTTGGTGTAGCTGTTGGCGTAGCTATCGGTGTAGCTGTTGGCGTAGCTGTCGGTGTAGCTGTTGGTTTAGCTGTTGGTGTAGCTGTTGGTTTAGCTGTTGGTGTAGCCGTTGGTTTAGCCGTTGGTTTAGCCGTTGGTTTAGCCGTTGGTTTAGCCGTTGGTTTAGTCGTCGGTGTCGGTGTTGGTGTAGCCGTTGGCTGAGTGAAGACTGTCTTTGCTTCTTCATTCAGCTTTTGGCGGAGTGCTAAATTAGCAATTCCAGTTTCTTGCAACTGATATTTCTTCTGATACTCCTTTACTGCGGCTTCCATCTGTGGGCCATAAAAATGATCGCGCGGCAGGGGGGGATTAGGCTTAACTACCGCATTCAAATTTGTTTGCAAAATTTTAACGATATTCGCAGCAAATTCTTGGGTTTTTGGCCCTGCTACCCCGTCAACTGGTTTTAGCTTATAACCTGTCTGAAATTCACGGATTGCCTTTTTAGTTTCATCATCCGTCAAAGCACCATTTGTTACTTTGACGTTATAGCCTAACCCTCGCAATACAGCACGAAATTGCTGAGGCGTGTAGCTACGTTGAGAGGCTGCGAAACCTGTGTCTGCAATTACTACACTAGCACTTATCAGGCAAGTAACAGCAAAAGTCGCGCTTGATTTTCCAAACCCACACCACATATTTAAAACTCCTTTGGATTAAATCAGCAGGATTATAAATGTTAACAGCTGCATTTTAAGTTTGTTTAATAACTTTTTTCACAGTTTTTTAATGATTTTTGAATAATTTTTGATTTAATTTTGCCAAAGTTAGTGAGATACACAAAAAATGACTTATGTCATCCATCTTAGTAATTATTTTGTGTTAGTAGAGATCCAGAGGTTATCATTTGAATCGAATATATTCTTTGAACACTAAATTACTGCGTAGATTCACATATATATATCTGTGTCAACTTAAGCCTTGGCGAAGGTCATTCGCGCCTATACAAACCAAACCCTGTGGACTGGATTAAGAGGAAATTAACAAGGGTTAAAGTCCTTTGTTGTAAGCGCTTTTTTGACGTTAAGTTGACACAGATGCATATATATACATCTATACTGAGGTCTACTCAATAGCAAATTGTTGTACTTGCTTGGAAAGAGACAAAACTTAATAGATGAAAGAGCTTATATTCCAAATATGTATAGTATGTGACCAAAAATGAAAAAAATAAAATCTTCTAAGCGGCGTAATCTTTGGTTTGAAAGAATTATGGCAATTACTGCCACAGTAAATTTAGCTTTAGTTCTGTTTGATTTAAGTTACGTACCTTGGCGAGATTTTTACTTACGAAAACTTCCCCAAGTTATTCAGATTTATGACCCGATAAAAGGTATTGAACCCCACCGAGATACAAAAAATTATTTAGAAACAATAGACGCATTAGAAGAACAAGTCAGCAAAACAGGGTTAGAGTCTTCCCAAGTAGATAGCAGGCTAATACAAATAAGTCGTCTTAGTAGCGAGATGATTGACAGTAACCCGTTTGCAGGAGTCAATAAGAGTGGGACTCTGGAAAAAATCAAAAAGCGGATGCGATCGCACATCGGTAACGAATCTGCAAAACAATCCTTTGCCACTTTTTGGAGTCAGCCTTACTTATCACAAAAGGGCTGGGATCAAGAAATTAAATTTTTTAACGAGAGCATCCGCCCTTTGATTGCCACGAACTACTATCGCCAAATCGGTGAGAATGGCGAATTTGTTGATAATTTCTGGAAAATTGACTTATTCTTTGTGATTTTATTTGGTGTAGAATTGCTAGGGCGTACATTCTTCATCAAACGCCGACATCCTGGTTTAAGCTGGCTTGAAGCACTATTATGGCGTTGGTACGACCTATTTTTACTACTACCATTTTGGCGGTGGTTGCGAATCTTACCCGTATTAGTCCGCCTCGATCAAGCGCATTTATTGAATCTTCATCCAGTGCGAAAGCAAATTCATCAGGGAATTGTCGCCAATTTTGCTGAAGAACTTACAGAAGTAGTGGTGGTGAGGGTAATTAACCAGGTTCAAGGTTCAATTCAGCGAGGTGAGTTTACGCACTGGCTCTTACAACAAGAAAATTTACGTCCCTACATAGATATTAATAATGTAAATGAAGTAGAAGCGATCGCCAGTCTTTTGGTAAAAACAATTGTTTACCAAGTGTTACCGGAAATTCAACCTGCGATCGTTGCCCTTCTACGCCACAACATCGAAACCGTCTTTCACCAAGTCCCCGTCTACCGCAACCTCCAGAATCTCCCTGGTGTGGGACATGCCCAAACCCAGTTAAGTGAACAACTTGCGACGCAAATCACAACTAATCTTTACAAAACTTTAGTTAGCGCTGTTGAAGACCCGGTTGGCGCAAAACTCACTAGTCAACTCGTGCAAAGATTTAGCGAAGCCTTGGGATCTGAAATCAAGGAAAAACACGTACTTTCCGAAATTCAGAGTTTACTTTTTGACTTTTTAGAGGAAATAAAAATCAACTACGTCCAGCGTTTGTCTCAAGAAGACATAGATCAAATTATCGAGCAAACCAGGCAGCTACGCACGCAAGCATCAGTTCCAGTAGTGGTTAAGAAAAGCACCACTCTCCCAGAAATACGGGAAGGGTAGAGAAGCTAGGGAGCAGGGGGCAGGGGGCAGGGGGCAGGGAGCAGGGGAGCAGGGGGAGAAATAATTAATTCCCAATTCCCAATTCCTAATTCCCAATTTCCAATTCCCAATGCCCAATGCCCCATACTCGACTATCCATTAAATGCGCTAAACTCGAATGAGGGCGAACCATCATTGGTTCGTCACAAGACTTCTTGGAAGATATACCTATCGCAGGAAGTGGGTCAATGCCCACTTTTTTTATTGAATTTTCACATGGCTCATCCTTTAGTTCCACAAATTATTGATTTGGCGACACCAGTAGCAGAAGAACTGGGATTGGAAGTGGTTGGCGTGGTTTTTCACACTCACCAAAGTCCACCAGTGTTGCGGGTAGACATTCGCAATCCTCAGCAAGACACCGGATTGAATGATTGTGAAAGGATGAGTCGTGCTTTAGAAGCCTCCTTAGATGCTGCCCAAATCGTTCCAGATGCCTACGTCTTGGAAGTGTCTAGCCCTGGTATTTCGCGGCAACTGGTAACAGACAGGGAGTTTATTTCCTTTAAAGGATTTCCTGTCATTATCTCCACAACGCCCCCCTACGAAGGACAACAAGAGTGGATTGGTCAGTTGGTTCGCCGGGATGAAACAACACTTTACTTAAACCAAAAAGGTCGTGTAGTCGAAATTCCCCGCTCCCTAATTACAAAGGTGCAGCTAGACGAGCGCCGATGAACAAAGGACTAGGGCTTAGGAGTTACAGACTAGAGCAGCTTGGCTAGAGGCTAGAGGTTATGGACTAAGAGCTAGAGGTTAGGGATTAGTGAAAAACTATTCTCTAATCCCTGTCTCTAATGCCTAGTTTTCAGTCCCCATACCCCATACCCCATTCCCCAGTCCCCAGTCCCCAGCCCCTAATTTTTAAAGGAGATTGCTTATGTCAATGGTTACTTTACCTGGATTAAAAGAATTAATTGAAAGTATAAGTCGTGAGCGGAATTTACCCCGTCTTGCAGTTCAATCAGCTATTAGAGAAGCATTACTCAAAGGCTACGAACGTTATCGTCGCGCCCAAAATTTAGAACGCAAACAGTTTGACGAAGATTATTTTGAGAATTTTGAAGTAGAACTGGATATTGACGGAGAAGGATTTCGCGTTCTTTCCACCAAAACCATTGTTGAAGAAGTCAATAATACAGACCATCAGATATCCCTAAACGAAGTTCAACAAGTAGCTCCTGAAGCCCAGTTAGGGGACTCTGTGGTGCTGGATGTGACCCCCGATCAAGGAGAATTTGGTCGGATGGCGGCAATGCAAACCAAGCAGGTATTGGCGCAAAAATTACGGGATCAACAGCGCCAGATGGTGCAAGAAGAGTTCCAGGATTTAGAAGGAACTGTTTTACAAGCAAGAGTCCTACGCTTTGAGCGGCAATCAGTAGTTCTAGCAGTTAGCAGTGGTTTTGGTCAGCCAGAAGTAGAAGCGGAATTACCGAAACGGGAACAGTTGCCCAACGATAATTATCGGGCAAATGCCACCTTCAAGGTCTATCTTAAAAAAGTCTCTCAAGGTCAGCAACGAGGCCCACAGTTACTTGTATCTCGTGCTGATGCTGGTTTGGTAGTTTATCTATTTGCCAACGAAGTCCCAGAAATCGAAGATGAAGTGGTACGGATTGTTGCCGTAGCGAGGGAGGCAAACCCCCCCTCCCGTTATGTCGGCCCCCGGACTAAAATAGCAGTAGATACCCTCGACCGCGATGTAGACCCCGTTGGTGCTTGTATCGGAGCCAGGGGATCGCGAATTCAAGTGGTAGTCAACGAATTACGCGGTGAAAAAATAGATGTAATTCGCTGGTCACCAGATCCAGCAACGTACATCGCAAATGCCTTAAGTCCAGCACGAGTGGATGAAGTGCGTCTAATGGATCCAGAATCCCGGCAAACTCACGTACTCGTAGCTGAAGACCAACTTAGTTTAGCTATTGGGAAAGAAGGGCAAAACGTCCGTTTGGCAGCCCGCCTAACTGGTTGGAAAATAGACATCAAAGATAAAGCTAAATACGACTATGCCGGAGAAGATGAGAAATTTACGGCTGTAAGAGCAAAATATCAGGCAGAGGAAGACGATCTTGATTTTGAGGAAGAATTAGAAGATGAAAATCAGGACGAACTAGAAGAGGAGGATACTTTTGACAGTAACGATGACGAGTGATTGTTCAATCTTGTAAAGTTTTGATAATGTTGATTGTAGTCCGAGTCTCAAGGAGTATTTTCTCAAAGACAGCTTGGTATAAGTAAAAAATAGTAATACAAAACTTATTTTTACACCCAGAATGCTGGACTGACATCTCAGAGAACTGATGAAACCAAATTATCGGCGCTGTATTAGTTGCCGGAGAGTAGGCTCCAAAGATGAGTTTTGGCGGATTGTCCGCGTCTTTCCATCGGGAAAGGTACAATTAGATTGGGGCATGGGGCGTTCTGCCTATATTTGTCCTCAAACGAGTTGCTTACAAACGGCTCAAAAAAAAAATCGACTAGGGCGATCGCTACATGCATCAGTGCCAGAAACACTGTACCAAAGCTTGTCGCAACGTCTAGCCAGCAGCAATACCCAAAACCAAATTTAATTGGAACAACTTTGTGACATCATCGCTAGAGAAATTGTGAAAAAGCCGGAGTCGTGCTTTCATCACACCCTCTGTTGATAGTTAAGCTTAGTGCCAAAATAGTAAATGGGTGTAAAAAGCATTCGGCTCTCCAATAATTAAGAGAGGCGAGGCAAGATTCCCAGAACAAGATGTAATCAATTGTGTTGTGGAAGATTCAGAATCAACAAAACAAGAAACTACAAAATGGCAACCTGGTAGCGCTCAGGCGCAGTTCGGCATCAGGGGTTCCTATAAAAATCTTTTATTTAAAAAATTTTTATGGGTGTCCTTCAACCATCATTACTAGTGGGGATGCCATTATTAAACCGAAACATCTCTCTTTCCTGATTGGAGGCACCGGCAAAAACTGAACGGCAGTCTAAAAACAGTAATCCAAGGATGGAGATGTCGCAAACCAGGCAACCATCCGCTAAAACTGTAAATTAAAGGGGAAGAGTGGATGACCAACGGCAAAGTTAGAATCTATGAATTATCAAAGGAATTGAATTTGGATAACAAAGGGCTATTAGCAATTTGCGAGCAGCTCAACATATCGGTCAAAAGTCATAGCAGCACGATTTCAGAATCCGAGGCAGAAAACATCCGGGCGGCAGCAGAAAAGCTTGCAACTACGAATGTGTCAGCCAAAAAGGAACTAGGTACAACCAGCCATAAGCCAAATTCACCACCCAACGGCGGACGTAACCGACCTGCTGCACCCCACAAACAGCAAATTTTGGAAATACGCAAACCCACAATATTGAGAAATACTACCTCCAACGCCCCAGAGGCGTCAGTTGCCAACAATACCCAAGCTGCCTTGTCTGAAGCTAATCCTCCCTCACCTCCACGGCCTTTTGCTACACCAGTCTCACCCATGAAGCCGGCGGCACCAACTCGACCTGTACCCCGGACTCAATCTGAGACTCAAGAGCAACCTCCTGTCACTAACTCGGAACAAACGCCTAATCAAAATCAGGCACCGGAAAAAATAGCATCCCAAAAACCGGAAAAAGTAGTTCCACCCAGACCGAAATCGGAAAAACCTCAAAAACCACAATTAGTTGCTCCTCCGTCAAGACCGGCGGCTGAAGCTGCCGAGGTGCTAGATGAGCAGGTGTCTCAAGCAGATAAACCAATTCTCAAACGCGACCAACGGGTAAAACCTGTTGAAGGCGATCGCGAACAAGTCAAGCCGAGAGTTGCAAAACTGCCAACCGATCAGTCTCCACCATCTGCACCACAAAGACAGACTCGACCCACTCCTGCACCCACCAGACCAGAGCAGAGGGGCAATAGACCATCAGCACCATCACAACTAGGAGACGGGCAAAGACCCAGACCGGCGCGTCCTGGTGAGTCTGTAGCAGCCGCAATGCCGATCGCTACTCCACCCAGACAGATGTCAGGAATAGCGGGCAAATCTCAAGGACTAGGTGATGAACCAGTCACACCCGATCTCCTTGATTTGAAACGCCCAAGTCCACCTCGCCCGACCAAAGGCGGCAAGAAGTGGGTAGAAGAGGAAATAATCGACGAAGTTAAAGAGAAGGCGAAAGCTGGCGTTAAAGGCAAGCGGATAAAGCCGATACTGGACGATGAATTTGAAGAAGATTTGCTGGATGACGACGATATCGACTCACCAGCTACCGTCCAAGTCAGCCTTTCCATTGCCCGTCCCCCCAAACCAAAAGCGACTAAACCTGTACAGATGCCAGGTGCAACCCTTGCTAGCGCCCCAACCGCTAGAGGAAGTAGAAAGCCTGGTTCTAAATCTGGTTCTGGGCGTGACAATCACAATAATCGTCGCCAACAAGAAGCCGATCCAAAGCGCGATCGCCCCGAAAAGGTAACAATCACAGGCCCGTTGACTGTGCAAGAACTGGCTGACGTTTTAGCCGTTCCCGATACAGAGATTGTGAAAATCCTGTTCCTCAAAGGGATGGCGGTGAGTATCACTCAAAATCTGGATATTCCCACAATTACCCTGGTAGGAAAAGAACTAGAAATAGAAGTCGAAACCGTAGAGCGAGAAGCAGAAGCTCGGAAAATTACGGAAATGGTCGGCGTAGAAGACCTAGAATATCTCCACCGCCGTCCGCCAGTCGTGACAATTATGGGTCACGTAGACCACGGTAAAACAACCCTGCTCGACTCAATTCGTAAAACAAAGGTGGCTGCCGGCGAAGCTGGTGGGATCACTCAGCACATCGGTGCATATCATGTGGATGTCGAACATGAGGGCAAACCCCAGCAGATAGTCTTCCTAGATACTCCTGGTCACGAAGCCTTTACAGCAATGCGGGCTAGAGGCGCTAGGGTAACAGACATCGCGGTGTTAGTAGTAGCTGCTGATGATGGTGTCCGTCCTCAAACCATTGAAGCCGTTAGCCACGCCCAAGCTGCGGGAGTGCCAATTGTTGTTGCAATCAACAAAATTGACAAAGAAGGGGCACAGCCAGAGCGGGTTAAACAAGAACTCACTCAGTATGGTCTGACCGCAGAAGATTGGGGTGGTGAGACAATTATGGTTCCCGTGAGCGCAATCCGAGGTGAAAACCTGGATACGCTCTTAGAGATGATTCTCTTAGTAGCAGAGGTTGCAGAACTATCTGCCAACCCAGATCGTACCGCGAAAGGAACCGTAATTGAAGCGCATCTGGATAAAGCCAAGGGAGCAGTTGCTACCTTACTAATTCAGAATGGTACCCTGCACGTGGGAGATATCTTAGTAGCTGGCTCGGCCTTCGGTAAAGTCCGGGCAATGGTAGATGACAGAGGCAAGAGAGTAGATATTGCTTCTCCTTCGTTTGCTGTCGAGGTATTAGGTTTAAGTGATGTGCCAGCAGCAGGCGACGAGTTCGAGGTCTTCCAGAACGAAAAAGAAGCCAGAGCCCTCGCTAGCGATCGCGCAGACAAACAACGCCTATCCCGCCTATTACAAGGTCGTGTTACCCTCACAACCCTATCGGCTCAAGCCCAAGAAGGCGAGTTGAAAGAACTCAACTTGATCTTGAAGGGAGACGTACAAGGTTCTGTAGAAGCCATTGTGGGAGCGCTCAAGCAAATTCCACAAAACGAAGTCCAAATTCGGATGCTCTTGGCTACTGCTGGGGAAATCACCGAGACAGATATCGACTTAGCAGCTGCCAGTAACGCTGTAATTATTGGCTTCAACACCACCTTTGCCAGTGGCGCTAGACAAGCGGCCGATGAAGCAGGTGTCGATGTCCGAGAATACAACGTCATCTACAAACTCCTAGAAGATATCCAAGATGCCTTGGAAGGTCTTTTGGAACCAGAGTTGGTAGAAGAACCCTTGGGTCAAACCGAAGTTCGTGCCGTCTTCCCAGTCGGTCGCGGTGCTGTTGCTGGTTGCTACGTTCAATCTGGCAAGCTAGTTCGCAACTGCAAAGTCAGGGTGCGACGTGGCGGTAAGGTGATTTATGAAGGCGTTCTTGACTCCCTAAAACGGATGAAAGAAGATGCTCGTGAAGTCAACGCTGGTTATGAATGCGGTGTCGGCATAGATAAATTCAATGATTGGGTTGAAGGTGACATCATCGAATCCTATCAGATGGTTACGAAGCGCCGCACTCTCACCTTAACGAGATAGTGTTAAGGGTAAAATGGTTAGAAGTTAGGAGTCATAAATTAGGAGTTAGGAGTTAAAAACTGCTAATTCTTAACTCCTAATTCTTAACTCATAACTTTTTATTATGCATTCATTTCGCTCTGAACCTATTTTGTGGATTCACGTCGCTGGATTAGCGACCTTGCCTGTTTTTTTAGTTCTCTGTTTATTGTTTTTGTCTGTAGGCGAACCGTTTTTGCCAGTCTGGATGGAGCTATCTTTAGTTGCTGCAATTGGTATTCTTCCCCTGCTATGGATGCAGTTACGTCGCCCTTTTTATATATTTGCTCTTTTAGGAATAGCCCTAAAGCCAGAAAATCTGACTGAGAGGCAGCGAAAAATTCTCTGTTTAATTAATACAAAGTTAAATCGTATCCTGGCATTAGTGGCAGCAGTATTATCGGTTTGGGTGCTGTGGCATCTCTACCAAATTGCTCCATCAGTAGCTAATTCAGCAAAATTTCTTCCCCAATGGCGCAGCGTTGCACTAGTGCTTGCAGGGTTAGCTTTTTTGGGTAGTAATCTATTTTTACAAATACCTGTGAGTGTAATGCGAGTTTTAGTGACTAATGACACAGAATTCGCTGGCATAGAGCCATTATCTTTAGAAAAGATTAAGCAGGATTTTACCATTTTAGGGGTGCGGGTTAATCAGATCGTCCCCCGATTATTGCAATCCTTGTTTAGGATTAATACAGATTCATAACAGCCCGGAAAGTAATATTACTTACTTTACAAGGCTAGAAATAAGCAGTAAGGGAAGCAGGAGAGGCAGAGTGGGCAGGGGGACAAGGAGAATAACTATATTCCAATCCCCAATCCCCAATCCCCAATCCCCAGTTACCCTTGAAGTTAAAACAAAGGAATGAGGAACTATGGCTCAAATTCCAGCTTCTAGCGATCGCCAATTTTCTGCTGACACTGAAATTTGGTATAGCCTCAAATGTGCAATCTCCACTAGTTCAGGTTTTCAACGCTGGCAACTAGAACGTGATGCTCAATTACACGGAATTCGTTTGGAACAGCAAGTACAACGGTATTTGAGAGAAACTTTAGAAACTTTAGCTTACTAAAAATTAAGTAAATCTTCTAAGTTTGTTTGTAAGCGGCGGAGTTGACGGTATACATTCTCCAAGCGTTTGCCATCAACTTCCACTTCATTTGTAGGATAATTTTCAATCATTTAAATTAGCGATACCCGCCCGTCTTGACTTGCAGAAAGTACCAAAGCAGATCGCAAAGCCTGTCTGCTTTCCGAGACGGCGTATAAATAATCTAAATAATCTCATCTAACTCTGGCTTCGCTCCTGACTCCTGAATTCTGTTTTGATAAACCATTCAGTAAGCAAAATAAGCGCTTAGACAAGCCAGCGAGAGACTTGTTGATAGACATCGCTTCACGCAAAATCTAGTACGGCTCGTTTCAAAGCCAACTATCATCCCAATTAACAAGACTTGGGGTAAAATCCCATTGTTAAAAGGAGGCAAACTTCGGCTAAAGTGTACTAGGAGAATTTTCTGAATAAAAGAATATAACTAATGTATAAGTTCTGTAATCTATCTAAGGAATTTAGCTGAATCAGCACTAATCATCCAGTATAGTTTGGCATGGGTTTTACAGCAGCTACAAGGCTGCTTGCTACCTTCAACTTTGTTTGACCATAATTCAGCACATCACAGACGGAAAAAATGAAATATCGGGGTTTTCACATTACTCTTGCGAAAAATTTTCGCCTTCTTTCTAGCAGTCATCTCAGATATACTTTACACGTGGGAGCCGGACTAACGGCAATGCTTGCTGTTTACTGTGGTTCGATATTACTACCGGGTGCGGTTAATGCTGGCGCAACTCATCAAGAAGGTATCGCTCCAACTCTGACAGCGCAAGTTCCGACAACCGCCGCAGCGATTTACGTTAATCCCGCCACTGGTGCAGATAGTGCTGGTCGTGGTACAACCTCAGCTGCACCCTACAAAAGCATCAGTTTCGCTCTCAGCCAAGCCCAAACAGGTGCAGTTATTCAATTAGCACCTGGAAACTATAACCAAGAAAGCGGCGAAACTTTTCCATTGTTGCTTAAACCAGGGGTAACACTGCAAGGTGATGAAGCTACTAAAGGTCAGGGAATATTAATTACAGGTGGGGGTTTCTACACTAGTCGTACCTTTGCCAGACAGGATATTACCATCCTTGCCGAACAAAACACCACAATTACCGGTGTCACCGTCACGAACCCAAATAGCCGGGGTACGGGGGTGTGGGTGGAGTCAACTAATCCGATTATCAAGAACAATACTTTTACTAACAGTGTCAGAGAAGGTGTTTTTGTCACGGGTACAGGCAATCCCACAGTTGAAAGTAATCTCTTTGTGCAAAACAAAGGCAATGGGATTTCAATTGCTAGAGCTGCCCAAGGAGAAATTCGGAATAACTTATTTCAAGATACTGGTTTTGGTTTAGCGATCGGTGGCACTTCCACACCCCTAGTTGTGGAAAACCAAATCGTTCAAAACCAAGATGGTCTTTTTATCTCAGAGTCTGCCAAGCCCGTATTGCGTAAGAATGTCATTCAGAACAATAAACGGGATGGAGTAGTAGCGACTGTTAATGCTTTACCCGACCTTGGTAGCAACGAAAATCCTGGTGGCAATCTGATTCGCAATAACACTCGTTATGATGTGAACAATGCCACCAAAACTGGTCAAATTGTCGCTATTGGCAACGATATCGATCAGAAAAAGATTTTCGGCTCAGTAAATTTCGTTGCTGCATCTGTTGATGTACCACCTGGAGGGCCTGTTGCATTTAAAGATGTGCCAGCAAATTACTGGGCAAAAACCTACATCGAAGCTTTAGCTTCTCAAAATATTATTGCTGGCTTTCCTGATGGCAGCTTTAAACCCAATGAACCTGTAACCCGCGCTCAGTTTGCCACTATTGTTACTAAAGCCTTAACACCACCTGTTAAACGCGCAGGAACTAAATTTAAAGATGTAGCAACCAATTTTTGGGCTTACGCTGCAATTCAATCTGCTTACCAGAGTCAATTTGTTTCTGGTTATCCCGATGGTACTTTTAAACCACAACAGCAAATTCCTAGAGTACAGGCATTAGTGGCTTTAGCTAATGGTTTGGGCTTAACTGCGAGTAATCAGAATGTCCTTTCTTTTTACACTGATGCTGCTCAGATTCCTAATTATGCGATCGCTCCTGTTGCTGCGGCAACTGCACGCCAATTAGTAATCAACTATCCCACAGCAAAACAACTCAATCCTAATCGTGAAGCGACTAGAGCCGAAGTTGCTGCATTTGTTTACCAGGCACTCGTCAATGCTGGACGTGCCCAAGCAATTCCTTCATCTTATTTGGTAACAGTTCAGTAAATACTTAGTTAGCAAATTGAAAGCGCCAGACTAATAATTTGTTAGTCCGGCGCTTCCAATTTATGTGAGTTTTTTAAACATAAAATTTGGGGTCTTTAAATATAGCTGACCCCATTTGAATGTGATTACGTTTATAGTCAGGGTCTTTATATTGACTGACCCCGTTGCAACGATTTCTAGTTTCTCAGAAATTTTTGCTTTTTGAGATTTCCTAATAATTTTTTTATTTTTTCCCTGTCTATATTTTAATCTTCATAAAAACATTTATCAATATATAGAAATAAAGCAGTAAAAAAGTCAACAGCTAAAATTTCTCCCTTCAAGAATTAGAACTTTTGCCCGATTGGGTGCTTCGTTGCCGACGCTGTTCCCAGCGCCAGAGGAAAACCATTAGGGCAACTATTCCTACTTGGAGAGCCAAACTAGGCAAAGCGCTCTCAACATCGCGTCCGGCAAGGACTTGGAAAAAAAACACGAATGCACCAATGGAGCCAGAAGCACCAAAAGCAATGTAGATAAATTGTCTTAAACCGCGATAAGGAGCAGCTATTTCTGCTTTCAGGCTGGCATATTGTTCAGAGTTGAGGCGATTTTTGCGATTTTGATCCACCATAATGAAATTATGTTATACTTGTAGATTGTGTAGGCCGATGTGGCTCAGTGGTAGAGCAGCTGATTCGTAATCAGCAGGCCGTGGGTTCAAATCCCATCATCGGCTTTGATAAAGGTATTCCTTAATAATAAAGTTTGACATAAATCAATGTTGTACAGTGACTAATTATTTGTCGTCGGTGACAGATTAATGTCGCTGTGACAAATTATTGTCATCACACCTAATAATTCGCTTCCATCTTTACTGGTGACAAGTTATTGTCATCTTTCGGAAAAGCAACAATTTATATTGAAGCTTAGATAGATTTAACCCCCATTATTACGCTTTTGAATTCAAAAAGCTTTTTTAAGTAGTCATACAAGTTGAAATTATATATTGTCATTGCGAGTGTAGCGTTCGCAAAGCGCCCTGTTCGCGTAGCGTCTCCGCCAGGAGAAGGGAAGCGAAACGAAGCAGTCGCAAGGGCATGGGATTGCTTTGCTTCTTTGGCAAAAATATTTTTCCATCCCAACTTGATAACTTGTATGGATAACTTCAGCTTAATGACCTTAGCTAAAAGCCGATGGTGGGATTTGCTTTCAACCCTCTCATTCTTGGTAATCAATTACAACATCAGCCAGATAAGGCAGTTTCATCTCAGGTTAATTTTCACCCACCATCGCTGTAGAAGGAGGGTTGCAACAAGTGAAACTCCCTAAATTTAATATTGAAACAGGTTCTTTCAAGCCTCTCATTGCTGGGAGGACGGTTGCAACTCATGGAGTTTAAAATAAACATCAACAAATATCATCTTTCAACCCTCCCATTGCTGGGAGGACGGTTGCAACGCTAGAGAATTGGGTGAGAGTACATTCGATTTCACTTCTTTCAACCCTCCCATTGCTGGGAGGACGGTTACAACCCATTACCTTGGGTGAAAATTTGCATGGGTTTGCCTTTCAACCCTCCCATTGCTGGGAGGACGGTTGCAACTGAATACTTTCATAATTAACTAACTTTCAACTACTGCCTTTCAACCCTCCCATTGCTGGGAGGACGGTTGCAACGTTTTTTATTTTTGTGGTGCGCGATCACCACAAATCCTTTCAACCCTCCCATTGCTGGGAGGACGGTTGCAACCAGTTTTAATTGACCTGCCATTTGCTTATAAGTTACTTTCAACCCTCCCATTGCTGGGAGGACGGTTGCAACGGCTATCATCTCAAACCCTTGTACAGAAGGTTTTTCAGATATGGCTTGCCTGAAGCTCATCAAATAGCCTCCCAGGATGTAATTTTTGAATTGTCTACAAAAGAAATTTATGACTAAATTCCTTGTAGGATTAGGTTTTCAGGATTTGCGCGAACCAAGAGCGGAATTTTAACCTCTCTTTGGTGCGTCAAATAAAGAATTGGGGAGGGTTCCCCCTTGATCGGGGGTGATTCAGTAGCCACTACAGCAGTACATCCGCGCCCTTATTGCTGGGAGCGCACCTATCCTGTCCGAAGACAGCAGCATCAGGGTGAGCAGCTACTAGGGTCAGAAAGCAAGACTGTATTGCTACAGTCAAACTAACCCTCATTTAACACAGTTCAGAGGCTGCAAGCAGCATTAACTGCGGCGCTATTTATTATTTTATTGTCAAGGTTCAGATATTTGTCAACTTCGCCTAGCTAGGCGGAGATGGTAAGCAGAAAAGGCTAATTCTTTTGCTTTTTCATTGGGACTGCCGCGAATAGGTTGTTTTCCCCCTTCAATCATTATTTCTGCCTGAGCAGCTTTGCTTTGAATGCTTTGAATTAATCTGCCGTAGCTCCAGGAATGGACGTTAACTCGATACTGTTTGGCATATTTTTGCTGAACTTCTACGGAGCCAGGACATTTTGCTTCGGCTATAGCTTGAATTTCACTTTGGATAATCTCTCGCATATCCCCTAACTCAGGCAAAACGATACTGCCAGCTTTGTAAGTTTGAGCGATCGTAATAATTTCTTTAGCCAATAGTCTGTCTATATACTGCCCTAACTCAGATGCCCCAAATTGATTAGGAGAGAAGCTTTTCTGTGCCTTGTGGCGATCGTGGGATAACGATCGCTGTTGTCGTCTCTGGCGATTTAGGAGTTCGTAATTTTCACCTAGTAATTGCCTGATGCTACGGTAAGCTAAGACTTTGTTTGCGATCGCATCTACTACGGCGATCGTTGCAGGTTTTTCTAATCCCAGGCTGACTCCGACCAAAATGTGTGATTGACCTTGGTAAAGGAGTTTACTAGGGCGCTCAAAGGAATTATTAATTCGACTTAAAGTTGATTCTTTACGTTTAATAAAAGCTTGCTGTGTTTCACTGAGGTCACTTTTAGCCTTCATGTTGGTGATGAATTTGGTAATTTCATCAGTTTTTTCCTGGCGAACCTGTTCTGTTCCTTCAGCAGTCCAGAGGCGATTGTCAACACAGCAATAGAGAGTCAAGTGATTAAGATTCCAAGGTTCGCCTTTACCTTCACCTTCTTGCCAAGCTACACGACCATTTCTGAGGGTAAACAAACCACTAGAGTGCTGATTTTTGCTTTGGCGTTTAGTTTGTTGATCTTCTAAAAAGCGTTTAAACCAGTGCAGTTGACGACTATCGCAGTACACCTCAAAAGTTAAATCGCTTAAGCCATTGAAGTGAACACATAACCTACCTTTTTCGTTTGTTGACCAAACTAGGTCTTCGTTCGTTTCATAAACTAGAGGAAAAGGAACAGAACTAGATCGGCTTAAAAGAATATCCTGCCAGCGTTTGGCTTCAGCATTGTCTTCTGGAACAGTGGTTGTAGCAGTGAGCAGTGTCTCCAACCATCTACCATTAGTTAAATCTCGACCTTTGGGAATTCGACTTGTTAGCTTTTCGGTTAGCCTTTGAATTTGGATTTCTAGCTTACGACGGCGTTTAGCAAATTTTTCTGGATCTTCTTCTTTTTCATTGAGTTTGCAGCCATTTTTCAGCAAATAGCTGATGGCGCTACGACTGAGTATATCGTCGGTTTCTTGGTAAGTCTCAAATAATTTATGAGATAAGCTTCGATCGGGATTGGAAGCGGATGAGTTTTTGGATTTTTTAGTCTTTCTTCTTTTAGTTAAAGGAGCATTAGATTCAGATTCTGGCGTAGCCATTGCCAAAATTTCAGCAGCTTTGGTACGAATTACCTCTAAGCTAGAATCGCTCATTTCTACTAATTCAGTATCGCTGTTGAGCATTTCTAGCCAACGTGTTTTGCCATCTAGCTGTTGCTGTAGACGTTTCTGAATCACTAACAAAGATTTGTATATGTAATCTACAACATGAATTGCTGATAGATACAAGCGGCTGGGCTGACCTGTAAAGCTAGGGTCAGTTTTCAGGGGTTGGCAAAGTTGACTAACAAAAGTTGACGGCAGTTTGCCATTTTTTCGCCATTTCTCAAAATCTTGGTGTTTACTAAGCTGCTGAAGTAGTTCATTAATCAGGGGTGTGTTTAATTCTGCCATTAACTTCCAGAGTTTTTGGCGGGTAGATTCACTGGCAATTAGGCGACATTGAATAGTAATTTGGCTCATAAAAATAAAATATCATAAAAACACATTATGTTATACAAAAAAACAGTGTGTTTTAAGAAATGCTTCTATAGGATGATTCTTATGGAAGGAAAGTTCTACACAAGCACAGAAGCAGCAGAAATTACTCATTGCTCTCGCCGCCAGTTGCAGTATTGGCGGGAGAAGGGAGTTATAGTACCTACGGTTAACAGTACTGGCAAAGGTCGTAATGTTTACTACTCCAAAGCTGACCTGTTGGTGTTGACAGTAATGGAGCAGTTGCTGTCAATTGGGTTAAATTTTGAGGTTTGCCATGCAGCTTTGGAAACACTGCGCGAACAGGAACCTTGGTTATTTAATGAGTCTCTTCCCAAAGAAAAGATGAAGCGGCTAATGTTATTAACCACGCGATCGCCTGAAAAACCTTTGCAATTGGCAGAGTTTGACAAGCAAGTAGCGCTAGAAGCTCTTTGTCAGGGGCAGACTGTGATTCCTTTTTGGTGCGATCGCATTCATCAACGCTTGCGAGAGAATCTCAGAAGCTTTGAGCGGTAGAGGAGCGGCTACCGGATTCAGTGAGAAGCCAATATCCTGATATTCTCTGACGAGATATTACCGGAATGCGAGATAAACTGATTCATGATTATTTCAATACAGATATAAAATTTATCTGGAAAGCAGTTCAGGAGGATGTTCCTCAGTTAAAAATAATGATCTCTAAAGTTTTAGAAACCTCAGATAGGTAATTCCCGAGAAAAATAGCTACATTATTTAACTGTCAAAAAATATTCATTGTATAATGGCTCTTTCGTTAAAACCAATAGAAATAGTAGAAAAAAACGAATATCCTCTGTTGGTGAAAGCACCTCATTGGGAAAGAGTTTATTTGAAGGAAGTCGCTGAGGTTCAGAACGGTTTTGCTTTCAAATCTAATCTCTTTTCTAAAAATAAAGGAATTCCTCTTATTAGGATTCGGGATATCAATAACAAAAGTACTGAGAGCTATTACATAGGAGAATACGATGAAGAGTATCTAATTAATAAGGGTGATATTCTTATAGGAATGGATGGAGATTTTAATGCTGCTATTTGGAAAGGAGAACAAGGTCTTCTAAATCAACGTATTTGTAGGGTTAGATGTTTTTCGGCTCTATATTCTGATAAATTTCTCTTTTTATGTCTTCAACCCTATTTAGATGCAATTAATGCGGAAACTTCTTCTGTAACTGTCAAACACCTATCGTCGCAGACTGTTGAGGATATACCACTACCTCTTCCTCCTATTGAGGAACAAAACCGTATTGTTGCAAAAATTGAGGAACTTTTTTCTGAGCTTGATAAAGGTGTTGAATACCTAAAAACTGCTCAGGAGCAACTCAAGGTATATCGTCAGTCGGTGTTGAAATATGCTTTTGAAGGCAAACTTACTAAGCAGTGGCGCGAGGCTCATGTTGACCAATTAGAAACGGCTGATCGACTACTAGAGCGTATCCAGCAGGAGCGTGAAAACCTCTATCAACAGCAGCTAAATGAGTGGGAAGAGGCTGTTAAAACTTGGGAAGATAATGGCAAACAGGGTAAAAAGCCCAATCAGCCTAGAGCGCCTTTTGAAATCACACCTTTAACTGAAGAAGAACTGTTACAACTACCTCAGTTACCAGAAGGTTGGTGTTGGACTAGGGTAGATGCTTTAGGTGAAGTGCAGTTAGGACGGCAGCGTTCTCCTCAAAATCGTTCCAGAGATTATCCTACAAAATATATCAGAGCTGCAAACATAACGAAGGACGGTTTTGATTTAACTGATGTAATGGATATGGAATTTAAGCCACATGAGCTTGAACGATATCAACTAAAGTATGGTGATATTTTACTTTCAGAAGCTTCTGGAAGTCCTGATCAAGCTGGAAAACCAGCTTTATGGCGTGATCAGATTCCAAATTGCTGTTTCCAAAATACCGTTATTCGCTTCCAACCTATTTATTTATCAAGTGAGTATATGTTAAATGTCTTTAAACATTTCTATTTCAATAAAATTTTTTCAAAAATTGCTTCTGGAGTCGGAATAAATCATTTAAGTGCTAGTAAGTTTTCTGTTCTTCCAGTACCTCTAGCACCCCTTGAAGAACAACAGTATATCACCCCATTTATTGAATTAAATTTTTCTATTTATAATCAACTTGAAACAATCATAAACGAAACTCTTCAACAATCAAAACTCTTACGTAATAGCATTCTTAAAAATGCTTTTTATGGGCAGCTAGTACCACAAGATTCTAGAGATGAAAATGCAGCAGTGTTACTTGAGAAGATTAAAGAGAATAGAAGGCACCGAGAAGAAAACCAAGTTTATTTACCTAAAACCAGAAAAAAAACTGCCATGAAAAAAGATTTGTCCATTACTGAAGTATTACAAGAACTGCATGGTCTAGCAACAGCACAAGATGTTTGGCAGCGCTCCAAATATCATGAAAATATAGAAGAGTTTTATGCAGAACTCAAAGAGCAGATAAATAATGGTGCTGTTGAAGAGGCAAAAGAATTGAGAGAAGAAAGAAAATCTTATCTAAGACTAATAAATGAGAATTGATAAAGTCTACATAGAAAATTTCAAGAACCTGATCAACTTTGAGATTGATTTGGCAGAAGATTTTATGGAAACAGTACTTATTGGTCAGAATGCTACAGGGAAATCCAACTTGATTGAAGCATTAGTTTTGATATTTAAATATTTAGATATTGAGAGTACACCTAATTTCTCATACACAATTGAATATTTTTGTCGTGGATACAAAGTTAAAGTAGAGTTTGATACTAAACGTACTTTTTACATAGATGACACAAAAATTACAATTAAGGATTTTTACGAGCGAAGAAATGACTATTTACCCAAGTATGTATTCACATACTATTCAGGTCTTAGTAATAGGTTGGAGGAGCATTTCAATGATCACCAAAAGAGGTTCTACGATAAAATTATTAAATCTAATATTGATGCAGTAGAAATTGAAGACTTGCGTAAGCTCTTCTACGTTCGTCTAATTCATAGTTATTTTGTTCTTTTAGCCTTTTTCTCTTTTGAGGACGATGAATCCAGCCGATTTTTAAAGGATTATCTTGGCATTGAAGATATCGAAAGTATTTTATTCATTTTGAAAGATCCTGGATGGAAGGGTAATGATGACCCAAGATTTTGGGGTGCAACTGGTCTAGTTAAGGATTTTTTAGATAAAGTCTGGAATTATTCGATAGCCCCTATATATTACATTGGAAAGGATTACCCAGATTTTAGAAGTAAAGGAGTAGATCAACCAAGGCTTTGTCTCTATATCAGCGATAAAAATAAGCTTAAGGAAATCGCTAAGTTCTACACTAGTAATACTGAATTCTTTAAAGCGCTAGAAAGTACCTATATTTCTAATCTAATTCAAGAAATAAAGGTAAAAGTAAAAAAGCGTAATGTTCAGGGTGAATTAACTTTCAAGGAATTGAGTGAGGGTGAGCAGCAATTGCTTACAGTTTTGGGCTTATTAAAATTTACGAAAGATGAAGAATCTTTGATTTTATTAGATGAGCCAGATACTCATCTCAATCCTCTATGGAAATGGCAGTACTTAAAGTTATTAAAGGAGGTAGTTCAAAAACATGAAACGACGCAAATTATTTTGAATACTCACGACCCTTTAGTTATTGGGAGCATGACAAAAGAGCAAGTAAGAATTTTTACAAAAGATAAGGATACAGGAAGAACAGTTGTATTTGAACCCGAAACCGATCCCAAGGGTTTAGGTGTAGCTGGTATCTTAACTAGCGAGTTGTTTGGTCTCCCTACGACTTTAGATGAAGAAACACAAAAGACTTTAGATGATAAGCATAGATTAACTGCTAAGCAACAGCAAGGAAGGCTAAGTAGTGAAGAAAGGAAAGAATTGGATGAGGCTCTCCAGAAATTAGAGGGGTTAGGGTTTACAAGAACATTTAGAGATCCTCTTTACCAAAAGTTTGTAACTGCTTGGCATCAACAAGAAAGATTTCAAAAACCTTCCTTAACTCCAGAAGAGGTTAAAGAACAAAATGAGCTTGCTCTATCCCTTCTTAGAGAGATTATGGAGGAAGAACAGTGAGGCATATTCCACTGAAAGAGAATCCTCCTCCCAAGAGCTTAAAAAGGTGGATGGCTAAAGCAGAAGGCTTAACCCAAAGGCTTATTTCAGAAACCGATCCTGAAAAGCGAAAGGAAATTATTGAGAGCAATGGTGCAGTTTGGAGAAATAAGGCTCTCAAGAAATATCTAATGAATTTATCTCATGGTAAATGTTGGTATTCAGAAGCGAGAGAAGTTTATTCCCACTACCATGTAGATCATTTTAGACCTAAAAGTGAAGCTTTAGATTTAAATGGAATTGATCGAGGAGGATACTGGTGGCTTGCGTTTGACTGGGCAAATTATCGGATCTGTGGAAGTGTTGGTAACACAAAAAAGGGGGCAAGATTTTGTGTTCTCAAGCATAAGGCAAATTGCCACACAGATTTGTGTGAGGATGAGATTATTTATTATCTTGATCCTATAGATAAAGATGATCCTTTCAAACTTACTTTTGATAAAACTGGAACTGCCAAGCCTACATCGGATGATGAAAATGATTGGGATTACAAAAGAGCTAAGTACACAATTGAGAATTTAGACTTGAATTATGAACCTTTGAAAGAGGGAAGAAAGGATTTATGGGATACATGCGAATCCAAGCTTAATGAACTTCAGCGTTTAATGAAGGAATATAACCAAAATCCGTCTGCTTCAAGAAAGGGGCAACTTCAAACTAAGCTAGAAGATTTAAAGGATCTAACCAAGCCGAAATCTGAATTTTCTGCGGTTGCAATTGAATGCTTGTTGTCTTCAAATCTTAAATGGGCCCAGCAAGTAGCACTGGCAGCGGCTTAAAGCCATTAATTATGTTTAACTCTCAATCAATCGTTGCTAAAGTTTGGAATTTCTGTAATATCTTGCGTGATGCAGGAGTCAGCTATGGCGATTACCTGGAACAACTCACTTTCCTGATTTTTCTAAAAATGGCGGATGAATACGCCAAACCACCTCATAATCGTGATATAGGAATTCCAACTAAATACACCTGGCAGAGCCTAAAAAATAAACGTGGTGATCAGATCGAAGCTCACTACACCAAGCTGCTTCGTGAATTAGGCAAAAAGAAAGGAATGTTAGGCAAAATTTTCACTCAAGCTCAAAACAAAATTCAAGACCCAGCAATGTTATCTCGCGTTATTGACATGATCAATAACGAAACCTGGGTATCGATGAATGCCGATGTCAAAGGCGATATTTATGAAGGATTGCTAGAGAAAAATGCCGATGATACCAAATCTGGAGCAGGACAATACTTCACTCCTCGCGCATTGACCAAAGCAATAGTCGAATGCCTACGCCCTGAACCAGGCAAAACGATTGCTGATCCTGCTTGTGGTACAGGTGGCTTCTTTCTAGCTGCTCATAACTTCATTCATGAAAACTACGAACTGAACGAGTCTCAAGCACAATTCCTCAAGCATGAAACCTTTTATGGCAATGAAATTGTTCCCAGCACCTATCGCCTATGCTTGATGAATCTTTTCCTGCATGAGATTGGCGAGATCGACAAAGAACCAACTATCTCTCTTAGCGATGCCCTAGTAAAGCCGCCGATCCAACACTTTGACTATGTGCTGGCTAATCCTCCCTTTGGTAAGAAAAGCAGTATGACCTTCTCCAAAGAGGACAAAGAGCAAGGAGAGGATCTGGTTTACAATCGCCCAGATTTTGACGCAACAACCTCAAACAAGCAGCTTAATTTCGTCCAGCATATCAGGACAATGTTGAAGACCAGTGGAAAAGCAGCGATCATCGTACCTGATAATGTACTTTTTGAGGGGGGAGCAGGAGAAACAGTTCGTAAGTCTTTACTTCAAAAAATTAACCTTCACACTATCCTACGTCTACCTACTGGTATCTTTTACAAGTCAGGGCTAAAGGCAAACGTTATCTTTTTTGATAACAAACTTGAATCTGAAGCTCCTCAAACCCAAGAAATTTGGTACTACGATTTCCGTACCAATGTTCACTTTACCTTACGAAAAAATCCCTTGAAATACGGGGATATACAGGATTTTGTCAATTGCTACAACTCCAAATACCGTTCTAAGCATCCGTCAGTTTGGTCATCTAAAAAACCAGATGGACGTTGGCGTAAGTTTACCTACGATGAATTGGTTGCCAGAGACAAAACAAGCTTAGATATTTTTTGGTTAAGAGATGAAAGTCTATACGATCTGGATAATCCACCAGAACCCGATGTGCTAGCGGCAGAAATCATCGAAAATCTGGAAGCAGGCTTAAACAGCTTCAGAGAAATCTTGAATGGGCTTGGCTGTGAGGATGTGCAGTGAAATTCTCAGAGGTGGCAATCGCCATCTTTTAGCAACCCAACCGTTAATCAAGAAAAATACTTCACTCAAATAGCTTTCTGATACTCCCCCATCCCCCCAAAAAGCAACCGACAGCGATCGCAACATCCATCCTCCCACAATACAGGCATTTTCAAAGGTGCTTGACAATTGGGACACTTCGCTAAAATTTTGAGTTGATGGCAATCCCACTTCCATACAGATTTATATTGCCATTCAATCGCTTTGTGTCAAGGACAAACAGTGATTCCTTTCTGGTGCGATGTCTACGGCGCGTTACGCTAACGCATTCATCAACAATTGAAGGCAAATTCTGAAAGTTTTGGTAGCTGATTTGACATTGATTTTTACTCCACCGCTTGCTGAACAAAAACGCATTGTAGAGAAGTGTGATCGCCTGATGTCCCTCTGCGATACCCTAGTAGAAGCCAAATTGAAACAAGGGCGAGACAGCAGCGAGAAGCTAATGGAAGTCGCAGCAAAGCAGATATTAGCAAGTTAGCGCAATCTCCCAACTATTTCAAAGCCATCAAAATGCGATCGCTTTGTTAACAAATTACGATTTTGGTGGAATTTTTCCGTCATTCTGAGCTTGTTTAATCGCTCGTTTCACAATTAACACCGCCATTTGAGACAAAGAACGCTCCTCTGCATCAGCCAAAAATTGCAGGGCTTCTTTGTCTTCTTCTTCCATATAAAGAGTTACAGTTACTTTTCCCATATCAGCATCATAAGCGATTTAGTGTGTTTTTATCTTAAACGCATTAAAACACACTGATTAACATAAAAACACTTTATTTTAGCGTATAATTACTGATAAGTCAAAAGCCAGCCATCAACTTTCTCAGGGCGGATGCTGGCTTTTGGCCCCCATATCACAGGAGACATTTTCCATGTTAAAGCCTGTTAGCTACAAAACAGATCAACACAGAGCTTATCAACAAGCTTTAGATGATTTCGGCATCACAGAATTACTGGCAAAGCTCAACAACTACTCTGACGCAGACTTTGATAGCACTTGGATGCAACTCCAGCACCAAGAAATAGAAACTCTAGCTGCAATTCTGATTTCTGGGTTAACTCAAAGCATCAATGGTAAGTTGCTTGCCGCTTATCTCAATCTGATCCGGCATAATTACCAAGATATAGCCCCAGGTTTGATTAGCCTCAAATACCCAGACGCATCTATTGAGCTTCCCGCTAACTTTCCCAATGTAGCAAAGACACCCAGATTTTTATATGGCGATCGCTTGCGTTGGTTCTCTACTGAAAGCGATACTGACTGGGGTATTGTCATTGGTAGATTTTATAGCAATGCTTGCGATCGCTGCTGCTGGAGTTGGTGCTACCTGATTTGGTTGAGCAAAAATAGCCCCAGTGCAGCTTGGACTTCTGCCGATATTGCTTGGGAAGAAGATTTAGAACCAATCAGCGAGGAAACAGACTTATGAATCCTCATCCATTCAAGCAGCGAGAGCAAGATTTGATGCAACTCTACAGTTACTGTCAACTGGGCATGACTCCCAAACAGTTTTACGCCAAATGGCAGGTGAACTACGAAGAAATGGCTCAGATTTGCGATCGTTCCCTTTCCACAGTTCGACGCTGGTTTGCTAGAGGTAAAAACTATCGCCGTCCCATGCCTACCGATTTACGCCACCTGGCACTGATGAACTTTTTGCTGGAACATTTTGAGGATATCCCCGAAGAAGTGTTGCAGAAGCTTTGTTTTCCAGACAAGAGTGAGTAGGAATTGAATCTAATTTCAATATCAATTTGATATTTCTTGCCAGCCACCGTCACAGTAGGCTGGCCTTTGTCTTGGAAATTACAGATTTTACCAGGAGAATTCGATGACCTACCTTGAAAAGCTCAGTCCTTGGTGTATAGTCCGACTTAAACCTAATATGCAGAACCAGATTGTAGCTCGTTTTCGTCGCCGCAGTGATGCAGAAGCTCATCTACAAGTTTTATGCCGACTCATCCCCAGCGTAAGTTTTACACTAATTTTCAATGTGGTGTTAGAGCAACAAGACTTGACTGCTTTAAAGTAACATCAGGCATAAAACACTTACTGCAAACTCCTTCCATTAAGTTTGTCAAGATAAGGAAGGATTTTGCAGATTAATAGGCATTTGGATAACAAGTAAATTGAGTAGCGATCGCATTTATGAAAGATTGCAGCAAAAATCCAAATTTATAAATTTATACAACCCGATCTAGCTAAAAGTCTTGATATTACTATAAATTTGCACTAAGTATTTCAATAAAAATTTAAGCCAATTATAAAGTTTTTAGTCTTATAGTTTTGTCTGGGCAACTAAAACAGAATCTATCAGTAAATCTCCTGTCTTTGCGCGTAAGTCTTGAATTGCTTGGTTCAGTACTTTAACTGCATCCTGGTGTTTTGTTTGTTTACCCAACTGAAATGCCTCGGAAATAACTTGGTCACAAGCATCTGCCGATGCCATTCTACGACATACCAAGTCAAATCCAGCATGGTCAATTACATGAATTATTAGCTGCTCTAAACAAATAGCTTTTTTATACAATCTTTGCTTAACGTCGTTGAAGCTAGATAATGCTAACGATTTTAAAAATCGTTTATCTGACGTAAGCAAATAAAAATCTTCTTCCGCTTGAGTTGCAGCAACAAGTAAAGCCTCACCCACATCAATTCCATCTGTAGAAGCTAACATTTGGTATTCTGAAGTACTACAGATAGCATAGTTATCTATTGTTTTACATCTATCCGTTATTTGTTTCGCCCTTTCTATGCTAATCGGTTTAAATTCTTTACTAATTTTTCGAGAACCGCTAAAAACTTTCGCCGCAGTAGGCAATATACGAATATTTTCGTTTTTAATATTTAAGCTAGCAACCATTTCCCAAAATATTTGGTAGGCTGCCAGCTTTAAAATTACATCATTATCTGTAAAATACAGCAGCAAAGACTTGCTCCTATTTCACTCCTTTACTTAGGAGCAATTATACTCCTGTTACGAGTTTAAGGTATTCTTCGCTGTCTGTGTCTAATTTTTCCCAATTTAGCTCTTTTTCAAGATAACTATTGATTTTAACTGATGCATTAGCTACAGGTTCAATTATCTTTAATGCACCTTGGGCAATTGCCCAGTCTTGTTTTTGTTCTGCTTGCCAAGCATAATTTAATGCTAAAGCGCCAGGATCTACTGCATCTTTATTGCCTAATTGCCGCACCATTCGCGTTAGTTGTATCGAGTCAGATATCTTAGCCCATGCATATTTATTTTTCTCTCCAAAAAGAATAACCTCAGCAAACTCATTTGCTTCTTGCTCTTCCTTATCTTCTGCTTCTTTAACTATCTTTTCATCAATCAGAACACAGTCCTTAACATGACCACTAGCGATATGCCCAATTTCATGAAGAATGATAAAAAGCAAGTAAGCAGAGTACCTACGATTAGAACTAAGTACAATTACTGGACGGTCATTAATCACTGCTGCCATACCATCCATCTTAATGCTTCCTCTAGGAAACTCAGAAAAATGGACTACTGGAATACCACAATTCCAGCTAAATCTCAGAATAGCATCAAGGTCTATGTAAGAATTATTTTTCAGGATAAAATTCCGAATTTCAAATGCATTTGTTGCCATATCTGTAAAAGGTCTTTTACAGGCATACGTAACCATCTCAGCTACACGAGTAGCTAGCCCTTGAGCAACAATTAATCGGCTTTCATCAGAATTTTTTTGTATCTTCTTAAATTTAGGGCGAATTACTTGCTTAAAAGTAATAGGAGCATCAGGATCAAGAACTGATGCCATATCAAGCCCTAAACGTTTAGCAATACGTCCTGCTGCTTCTAAAACAGCTACAGGATTATTTTCAAGTTCTGCATCCCACCATTCAGGTAAGGCTTTTTCTTGAATAAACTTTGGCTGTAATCCCACTTTTGATAAGCGTTTATACAGCATTGGCATTTCAAGGGTTTTATTCATAATTTCCCTCCTCTGCCTATTCTCAATATGTGGCCCCTTGTTGTGAATTACAAAAAAATTAATATAACGACGTTATCTATCTATATAGTGACACCATTATGCCACGATGAAAATTGCCTTGACATTGAGTATGCAAATATACAGCAAAAAGAATCAGAGTTGTAAACAGACTATTCCTTTTATTATAGTACATTTGTACTTTAAGCATAATCAAGAATCAGCATTTAAGCTCCTCAAGTTAATAACAGGCTTCTGATACGCTGCCATTTCCGCAAAGGGTCTTCGACACCTATGACAGCGCCCATCCTCCCACAGCGCAGGCATTTTGAGAGGAGCTTCACAATTTGGACACTTCGCTAAAAGCTTAAATTGATGGCGATCGCACTTCCACACCGACTTATACTGCCACTCAATTTGATGACAAGGCGCTTCAGCATAACAAGCCCCACACAAACGAATTGGCTCATGCTGCATTCCCACTCCAGCTGGTGGTAACATCTGGGCTAACCTTTGGGCATCCACTTCTACTACAGATGCGATCGCTTCCAATTCTTGCTGACTAGGGCGAGGATTAAAATGAAATCTTTCCCACCGTGCCACTACTGCACCAATTCCTGCCAAAATACCCAACCCGCTTGCAGATAAATGGTTAGCACGTCTGAACCGACCGAGAAAATGACTCAGGCTTTCCCCTGGATAGGGTTCTATAATAAAAAGCCAAGGCTTAACATCTGGTGCTGTCATTATTTATACTCTTTCGCCACTTCTTGTAAAACAGCTTTATCAATCTTCTTAAATCCCTTAGATAAAGAACGAATTGCCGCCTCCCTAAGAATCTCATCCAGCCGACCGATGTAGCCTTCAGTTACCGATGTGAGAATCCGCAGCATATCCTTGCTAGTTAAATTAGAAGCAACTGGAAGCCTCAAAACCCTATCTTCCCAGGCTTGCACAGTATCTTGGAAATCTTTCCCTGATAACTTGCCGAAGCGATGACAAGCCCGAAAGCGGTTATAAACTTGTTCATCCCGCTTGATCACTGCCTCCAAGCGGTCAGTTCCCACTAACACCACAGCAATTCCTAGCTTGTCATAAATATCTCGTACCTCAGCAAATGTCTCAGGTTTGAGGCGATCGGCTTCATCAATAATTAGCATTTCTACCCCACATCCCTTGAGTACCTCCATCGCCCTACCACGAAAATCAGAAACAGTCCCTTTTGTTGCCCGGAACTTGAGGTACTCAATCATCTCCTGGAATAAATCCTTAGAGCCGCATTTTTGCGGAGGCTGAATATAAACTACAGGCACAATCGGAGGTCTGCCAACTTCCTGCTGCGGCTTTTGCCTGTACCTATAAGCATCACAGGCAACCGTCTTGCCAGTCCGTGATTCCCCAACTACTCGACAAGATTGCCTCGCTTTGCGCTTGCCATCCAACCAATCATGGAGAGTTTTTACCTGCTGTAAAGGCACAATACTCTTACCCTTGAGACGAGCAATTTCAGCTTGCAACCACTCATCATCCGGTTTTACCCCACCCAACTGCTTGGCGATCGCTTGAGCTTCTGTCATTGTTTAAAACCCATATTCTTCACGAAGTTGTTCATAGTCCCACACCTCAATGTCTTCGTATTGAGAGTGAACCATTTCTGTAGATTCCACTTCATCTGGTTCAACTACTTGGGAAGGCAAGGATTCTGTTTTACTTTCATCAACCCCAGCAGATCGCAAAACAGCCTGTTCCAATTTTTGACGCTCTTTACGACTTTTCTTGCTAGCCACAAGAGCATCACGGTCAACAACTTCTTGCAATAATGATTGGTTACTGATAGTTTTCCCTGCGTTACGTAGTCTGCGACTTGCTGCCTCAGCCTCATCTAATGCCAGTTGCTCTGTCTCCAAACCTTGAGCGTGAGCGCGAGTCAGAAATACTTCCTGATTGTTTTCCTGGCGATAAACCAGAATTGTTGTAATATCTCTGGGGTCAAACCTTAAGTTGACAGTTTCCCCTGCGTAACCTGCCAGATATTCTCCTCGATACATCAAGTTCTGAAACTGCAAGCAACCACCTCTTTGTACAGTTCGCCGTGACTGCTTCATTAAACAAATATCCAAATCTCGTTCTGGGATTGGTACTGGCACTGTAGGCAAACCTGCTTCCCAACGCTCAAAGCGAGTTTGGTCGCCCATCCGCGCATCAATACTTTGGTTGTAACGATCTACGATGTAACGTACAAGTAACTGTTCTAGTTCTCGCAAAGTAAGTCTTGCATCTTTCTCCGCATCCTCTGGGCGTTGCTGCACATTAGATCCGGTGTATCCAGGAAGCGTTGAAAATAGTTGGTCATTTAATGTTTTGAAGGGACGTTCCACTACTCCACCTTCAGAAGGGCGATCGCGTAAATGACAGAGAAATCCCAATTGTGCCCCAATCTGACTCAAGTGGTTAGAGCGAAAGTCTTTGCCACGATCTGTATAAAAATGTTCTGGTTTCCCATAAGTTCCCCACTCGCAATGCAGTTTATACTCTGAAGCGTATCGCTTTGGCAAAATCGCATGACGTAATGCTAAGGCTACTACCACCGAACTGGGGTCATCAAATCCTAAATTAATACCCATGATGCAACGAGAGTAGGTGTCAATGACTGTTGTTAGCCAAGGACGACTTAGAATTTCACCATGTTGATCTACCAGCAACACATCTACACGGGTATGGTCACATTGCCAAACATGGTTACTGTAATCAACCGATAAATCTTTTCCTTCATGAGTTTTAACCGAAAGCGTAGTTCCTCTCCAACCTGGGCTACGGATACTTTTGGCTTTTTCTTGCTTTTCTAATATGGGCGCTAATACCCGTAACACGGTTCTGTAATTGGGCGGCTTAGAGTCCTCCAACTCACGAGCTTTAGCCTGGACTCTGAGAGCAACTTGTTTAGGGGTCATACGTTTACTACCCTTGTTCCCCTCCTTGTAAGTTTTGGTAATGAATTTTTCCCAAAACTCACCAATGCGATGTGTTCCTTTATCAGCCCTACCTGTTTGAGCGAGTCCGACTAAACCATCTTGTTCCCACTTTTTCACCAATCTTTGTACCGTTCGCAACGATACACCTAGTTTCTCTGCTGCTTCCCGCAACTTTTGTCCATAAGTTGTGCGATCGCAGGGTTCCAGTAAACTTTGGATTATCTCTAGCTTTACTTGGGCTTCCTCTGATAGTTGTGTGGCAATTACATTCTTCTCAAGAGTTGTAGCACTTTCTCCTAGTAAGCCTTCCATAGGAATTGCCGAGGGATGAACAGCTAAATCAGGATTTTGTTGACTGTTCATAATGCAAAACTTTTTTATAAAAACATATTGTTATTCTACTTAAACAGAAAGCGACAGTCAATTTGTCATTATGAAAATACACAAAAGCTTTTTTCCCTCTAATGAAGCGACAGCTAATTTGTCACTATTGCAGAAAATGACGGCTAATCTGTCACTGCCAATGATGTTATTCTAGTACTGCTAAAACGCTATAACCTATACTGAGTAAGAATTTAAGGGATCACATTAATTTGTCACGGCGACATTTAATTAGTGACTGTACATCAATGTACAGTCACTAATTATCTGTCGTTTGTGACACATTACTAACTGGGGTATTGTCATCGGTCAATTTTATAGCTTTCTTGGCTGGCGATCGCTACTGCTGGAGTTGATGCTACCTGATTGGGTTGAGCAAAGACAGTCCCAGTGCGGCTTGGACATTTGTCGATATTGCTTAGGAAGAGGATTTAGAACCTTCAATGTGGTGTTAGAGCAACAAAACCAGACTGCTGTAAAGTAAGTAGCGATACCTGGGTTAGGCTACGCCAACGCATCTTTTTGAAAATCAAGCGGATCGCAGGTTATTGGCACAGGGCGATCGCTTAATTTTCTCAATTAGACTGAGATAGATTTACTAAATAATTCACTAAATTGTAGGATTGATATCTGCGGCGATTACTCTATCAATTGAATTAGATATTGACTAAGATTATGTAATAGTTTGTTATGCCTTTCTGTTGATATTGTGCCAATTGAGCCAATTATACTGTTACGAGTAATGACAGCTAAAAAACTTCATCTAATAACAGATTGACGAACTAAGCCACTGGATTGAAAATCATCATCATTAGGTGAAATGATTTCGTCAAAGTTAGGAATATATTGTTTTAATTGTGTACTAATTCCACATATCAAAAAGTCTTGATATTTGGGCATCTCTCTCAAACTCAGCGTAGGACGGTTTTTTATTTCTCCATTTGCTTGAGGAATAGGAGTTAGTATGATGTTACCTTCTTTCATAATTAGGGTTATATTCTTTAATTGATTCTAGAGCATATTCTGGTTCATCTTCTGCATAACATTGATTTAAGTTCTTTAAAGAGAAGGATTGCCAATTTTCTCTTTCTTCTGTATTGGTTTCTAAAACAGTTACATCTTCGACTTGTGGAAGTGTTGAAGATTTAGTGATTAAATATTCGGCATAATGTAAAAGTTCAATTTTCAGGTAACTGGGCAAATTTTCTATGATTTTCCATAGGGCTGTTTCGGTACTCATAATTACTCCTTTTGGAATTTAGAAGGATTAATATTACTTATTATTTTGATTGTAAGATACAAAATCGACGATCGCACTATTTTGTAGGAGTGATGTATAGGCGATAAGCCTAACGGCATAGCTTCTCTACGAGACACTCCGCGAACGCTTACCGCAAAATCAGTGTATTGTCTGTTCACAAGTAAAAAATACTTATCCACGAGGTTCTTTCATTGGCAGACACACATCACCTGTGATGAAAATCTATCCGTTTCTGGAATCTAGAGTGCTGGTGTTGAATTTCTTTGATAATAAAATATGTGCGGCTCTCACGCCCTTATCCATGAACGAACAGCGTCAACAAGCCTATTTCAACCTTATTCAAAACCTGTTGAATTGCCGTAGTGACAATGAAGTACAATAAATTTTGGCTGTAAACGAAGATTTAATTGATGCTGGCTTAGTACAAAAGATGCTGGAAATGGCAAGTGATATGCGTAGTTTACCGCCATAGGCATCGCTCCTTCAAATCAAAGCCTTTTAATATCACTCAAACTCAGTTTCGCAGAAAGCTTTTAATAGATCAATACAGTTAGCGATCGCCTTCATCGCTAGAGATAACAAAAAACTATAATGAATGCATAAAGCAACCAATCCAGGCAAAGTTAGGAGAATCTAGATAATGCAGGCTGATAGCATTTCAGAGCAAAGGTTACTTCAAAAAATTCGCCAGCTACCTCCCGAAAAAGTTTTGCTAGTTGAAGATTTTATTGATTCTTTGGATCGGCAAAATACAGATCGTAGCCTTACCTTTGCAGCAGCAAAACTTTCTGAACCAGTTCTGCTTAAAATCTGGGATAACCCTGATGATGTAGAATATGACAAACTATGAATTTGGTGATGTTGTTTTAGTGCCGTTTCCCTTTACTGACCAAACTACTACTAAAAAACGTCCAGCAGTAGTTGTGAGTTCTAATAGTATCAACGTTAGCGTTCGGATTTAATATTGATAGCGATTACTAGTCAAGCAAATCCAGCAACTTCCTTTGGTGAAATCACAATTACTGGATGGCGAGTAGCTGGTCTTCTCAAGCCTTCAATTATTAAACCAGTTTTGACCACCATAGATAAAGAGCTAGCGATCAAAAAGTTAGGACGACTTGAGGAACCAGACCTTCAGACTTTGCAAAACCTTTTTCTCGCTATTTTGGGTTAATATGCGTAGTTTACCGCCGTAGACATCGCTCCTTCAAATCAAAGCCCTAAATATCACTCAAACTCAGTTTCGCAGAAAGCTTTTAACAAATCGATACAATTAGCGATCGCACCTAAATGAGCAATTTCATATCCATGTGTATTTTGGGTAGGAAACGCTAAACAAGCAGCACGCCCAACATGACCAAATTTCATCGCAATAGATGCATCACTGCCAAACCCGCTTAAAATTGTAAATTGCACAGGCATATCCAACTGTTTAGCACATTGGCGTAGTTGTCCATTTAGCCCCTCATCATATATTCCATAAGCATCTTGAGATAAAAGTACAGGACTTTCACCATCTTTAACAGGATATTCCTCAGATAATGGACAAATTTCTAAAGCAATTAACGCATCCAAACGCTGATTTTGGGTGAAAAATAGCGCCCCAATTGCTCCTACTTCTTCTTTTGCTGAAGCTACAAGATAAATATCAGCAGCTGGCTGTTTAAGATTTTCAGCCAAAGCTAGCAAAATAGCAACAGAGGCTTTGTTATCTAAAGTGTAGCTGGCGATATGATCCTTTAACCTAATTGGATGCTTACGGTGTTTGCCAATTACCATTTTAGTTCCAGGACGAATGCCAGCTGCTTCTAATTCAGCAGATGTCAGCTTCGTTTCAATCCAGGCATTTTCCCACTTAACAGTAATATCTTCCTGCTGCACTTTTTGGGGCGATTCGTGGGAAACATGGCGGGAACCAAAGCTAAGAATACCGCTAATGGTTTCGTTATCTCCGAGTAAATCGACAACGCCTTCGCCGTAAACCCACGGAAAAGAACCGCCGAGTTTACGGACTTCCACACGACCTTCATCACCGAGACTCTTGACAATTGCGCCAATTTCGTCCTTATGTGCTGTAATCGCGATCGCTCTGTCTGGATCTTTCCCCGGAATCTTGGCAATAATATTATCGGCGCGATCGCACCACACTTGTACACCCAGCGCCGCAAATCGTTGCATCAACAACTGGTTAATCTCAGCTTCTGCACCACTAGGAGAGTGGTGCATGACTAATTCTTGAATAATTTCAAATAAGCGATCGTAATCCCACATCAATACAGTTAGTTTAATTTTCAACTGTTGTATGAGACAATTGTGCATCAAAAACCCGGTCTGCTGACCTTTTTTGTTGACGCTTCAGCACTCCTACTGCACCAAAAGCACCAAGGGCTAAAATCCCCAAGTTCACCGTAGGTTCAGGAACAGACTTAGCCTCAATCGCCGCCAGTGCAGCATCTGCAACTAACTTATGAGCATTTGTTGTTGGATGGACAGAATCAAAGAATAAATAATTATTTGGTTCGGAACATACACTAATGATTGTCTGGAAATTCCCTACTACGCAAGGGGTAGCCACATCTTGAAACCCAAACTTCCCTGGATTTGCTTCTACTTGATTAAATAGAGAAAACACATCCACAGAGATTAGATTCAGGTCAGAGTTATTACTATATTTGTCTAGTTCGTCTGCTAATTCTTTGTTATGCTCATTTGTCAAAGCAGTCAAATTGCTAGATATACCTGTAGCAGATGCAAGTGGAATCTTGCCTAAATCAGGCAAATTAAAGACTAAAATATTTTTTGCACCAGCTGAGGCAAGTAACCCTACTGCATCTGATAAATTCTGAACTGTTTGAGCCGTATTAGTAGCTTGACCAAACACATAATCATTTGCACCTCCCCATACAGCATAGAGGGCATCTGGATCGAGCTTCTGGTTAGCTTGTGTCAACAAGCCGACTTGCTCCAGTACTCCTGGTAACGGTGCATTAGGAACAACAGCATTACCTTGACCAGAACTAGCACCGCCCACAGCAAAGTTAATTCCTTGATTGGGAATAGTAGGATTTAAAGTAATGTATGGAGAGGGTGTTAAGCCTAGTTCATCTCCAAGGTAATCTACCCAAACTCGATCGTTAGAAAAACGTCCTTGAAAGTATGGTGGATATTGGGGAATAGCTGTTGTCGGAGCGACTAAACCACCAGTAGCAGCGAAGACATTGCCAGTATCAGAAAGGCTGTCGCCAAATACATAAAATTTGCTAAAACTCGCTGCACTTGCCTTGAACGGTAACATGAAAGATAGGAGAACAAATCCTGCCGCTACAGCTTGTTTTTTCATATTTGTTTTACCTGTGGTATTTTTTAGTTTGTTTATAAAGTGAGGAAAGTTGTTTACAGGCGATCGCTAACAACTTGTTTTTTGAGGTAATTTACGTTGTTTTACCTAACTATGCCTCAAAAATTCATCAAACACAGGTAAAAACGCTGAAAATACTTAGATTTACATTTTCTTGATAAAAAATAAGTCTATTACAAAGAAATCGCAAATTTTCTATGCTAAAGCCTGGGCATTGACCACTTTCTGCTATTGATGAACTAACCACAAGAGAACGGCCTAGCCCTTCGTAGACATCGCTTTAATTTCGCTTTAACTTCAAAGCCTCAGCCGCTGACACACCCTCACTCTGACTGCCGAAATACCACAAAGTCATAGCAGCCTCAGCACGAGTTACTGGTTTTTTAGGTTGAAACAGAGTCGTATAGCCAAACACCCGCCGAATATTCGATTGCTCGCTATTTTGGTAATCAGCCAACACTGCTCTTAAAGCCTTGGGGTCAATTCGTGCTGCATCTTGGAAACCCCAGGTTTGTTTAACTGCATCTAAGTTAGCAGAGGGTAAAGCTTGGCGAGTATCTAGAGGTAATTTCCACAGCAGCAACTGTTCCCGCGTTAAGGGTGCATCAGGACGAAACAAAACGACTGTAGAATCTCCAGACAAAGGACTGGGAATTAACCCAGCTTCGGCTAATCCCTGAATTGCCGGAAAATCAGGGTCTTTTGCCGACACATCACTAAAAACTGGTTGAGTGCTTTCTGATGCCAAGCGAATTTGTTTAGCTGGATTGCTGGCATACATAGCATTGTTTGCAGCAATTAGCCAACGAGCGTATTCCCGATGTGTAACGATTTTCCCGGGTTCAAACTGGTTATTTGTGGTAGTAGAATTACTTTTATTACCATTCGGCTCTATAGACAAAACACCTAATGCAGCTAAATCTTGGATGTGTTGCCGCCATTCTTGCGGTACTTTACTCAGATCGTTAAATTCTTGAGATTCTAGTGTCGCTGTCGGAGTTGTTGGGTTAGTAGCCGTACTTGGTGACTGTGCTGGCAAGTTTGCTGGTGGTACTGGGCCGATGAACTGTGAGTTTCCTGGTTGAGGAACGGCACTAGTAGTTTCGTTAGGATTCGTAGTTTGGGTAGGTTGTGCCGTAGCAATACTATTCGGTACGTAGTCAATTAGTAATTCAGTGGCGGTTTGGGGTTGATTGGGTGTGGCGTTAGTAACTGATTTAGGCTGAATGGAAACCTTTAACAGCAAATCGTTGCGACGTGCCTCAAAAGCTCCTCCCGCATCATCTGTTGGTTGTTGTAAAATCTGCCAGTTATTCGCTTGAAACTGGCTACGATAAAAGCTAGCAATAAAGTTACTGGGGTCAGAACTCAACCAACGAGTTGAGGTTTTATTTTCTGAACCGCTAGCAGGTGTAACTTCCTGTAGTTTGGCATTGGCATATAATGGGATATCTTTGGGAAAATCAGCTGGTAACTGAACCGTTGAATCGTTTGGCTGTGCTTGTGGTTGGTTACTTTGAGATTCTCCAAAGACAACTGGATTGCTTTGCAGTTTAGGATCTGCCGCCAAAGATTCCTCAAGGTTTTTGGCGACTGGACTGTTAGCACAGGCTGTTAAGGAAGTCAGTAGAACAGCCCAAATTAAAAATACAGCTGGACGTTTACAGGGAAGCACAGGAAATCACAAATGAGTTTCAATTCCTACCCTAGCGCAGACTGTTCATTAATTGGGTATTGGGCATGGGGCATGGGGCATTAGAATTTTTTCCACCGGCTCTTCTCTGCTCCTGTGCCTGTCAATATTATGCAAAGACACTACCGACTCAGTACTTTCTCTTGATAAATGTCTCTGTTGGTGAAGATACTAATAATGTGGCAAGGGACTGGCGACTAAGGACTGGGGACTGGGTGAGAAATCTTTTTGCGTCTAAGTTTCATCATCTGTTGATGTCCTAACCACCAAGGCTTGTGCTATGTCTCTTCTCTAAAAATGAGTAAACGGTAGCAAAAGCTACCGTATTGTCTTCGTTTTACAGCCATTAGGTTTTTATAATTCCCATGCTTATTTATAGAGTTCCCAAAAATTCTAGAAAACTAACATTTTTTGGAAAAAAACAGAAAAAATCTGAAATATAGCAACAGCAAGGTGGTTAGGACATCAACAGATAATGAAACTTAGACACAAAAGGACTTTTCACCCAGTCCCCAGTTCCCAGTCCCTTGCTATACTTGCTTGCTGTACATGAGTTTTATAAGAAGAATTCAGAATTCAGGAGCGGAGCCGGAGACGCTCCGCCTCCGGTCAGAATGGGCTAAACCTTAGCTAATCGCTAACGTTTAAATCCCAAAGCCAGTCCCCTTTCCCCAATCAAGAGTCCTCACAAGTGCATTTTTGGGTTGGCAGACTACTAGTTTAATGCGATCGCCAAGCAGCTAAAGTGATAAACTAGGATCAAAGCGCCCCTTAGCCTCACCAAAGAGGGGAAGAAAATAAAGTTCGCTAATGCTGGCTTACAATCGATTCTGGAAATTATTCATCTGACGGTGGTAAGCTGAATAAGGCAATAGCTAGAAAATGCCAGTGTTAAAGAATTCCACGAACTTAGCGTAAATTCGTCATTCTTGACGACTGGGGTCATAAGCGAAGCAGTCAAGTGTCGCAGCAGTTTCCCTAATGCCTATAAATGTATTTTCTGGGGATTTTCTGGGGAATTTGGTACTTGTCCTATAGTCAAGATTTTCTTGGCAGACTCAAAAGCAGTAAGTGCTGACTTTAAAAGTGCGTAGTTTACCGCCATAGGCATCGCCCCGATGTTATCCAAAAGGTTGTCTTAGGGCAACCCATCGCCTATCTTCCTGAGATAGGCAGGTCTTCTTCTAGGAAGGCTGGGCACAAAGTACACTTCGCAATTTATAGCCAGTATATGGTTGTTAGCTATAGCTGTTTTCCTAATCTTAATAATGATTGGATTGGGTTGAGGCAAATAAGACACTTCATTGGATGCGCTGGCGTTGAGAAAATCCTCTCTCTACAAACTTGACCTAAACAGTTAACAGCTTCCTGATAGATTAGATACAATTAGCATCTACGTTTGGTTAGGCGTAGGCGTAGCCCGTCGTAGACATCGCTTGTTCAAAGCGAGTACTCAATTTGATATCCTGCTCCACTAGCTAATTTGACATAGTATTAAACCTTTCACCTGCTAACTCTAGTGACAATTTTTGATTCAGGGCAAATTAAGACTTATATTCAAGGGGCTTGGGGTTTCTTGGAGATGAAGTCACTTAAAAAAGGGCAAAAGGCTGAAAATAGATATATCTGGTGTCAAAAACGCAAAACTAATAGCAGCATGAAAATCTAAAATAGATATTAAATTGAAGACAAAAACAACGACCATCGACAACCGTCAGTCCATTTTACTTTCTGTAAAGCGTCACCGGGTTGTTACCAGTGCTGAAACACGATTACATGCAAGTTTCCCAGGATCAGCCTATTTATTCTGAGGCTCCACTCCAGCTGTTACTTTTTGTTGATGGACGACCTAAGTCCCGCCAACAGGTGCAGCGAATACGTGCTTACTTAAAAGAATTGCAGGCTGAGTATAGTTTTGAACTTCAAACTATCGATGTTGGACAACAACCTTACTTAGCAGAACATTTTAAGTTGGTAGCAACGCCAGCTTTAATCAAAATCCATCCTGAACCACGACAGGTTCTCGCTGGGAGCAATATCATAGCGCAATTGAAAAACTGGTGGCCTCGTTGGCAAGTCGCTGTAGACGCTTACTTAAAATTACAGGAAGACTTGCAAGAACGTATAGACGACAATGGCCGGGCTACATTACCCAAATCTACTATTCATTCAGTTGCTGTTTCTGCTGAACTAATCCGACTCTCAGACGAAATTTTTCGCTTGAAACAGGAAAAAGATAATCTCCAAGAACAGCTACAGTTTAAAGACCGGGTGATTGCAATGCTGGCGCACGATCTCCGCAATCCCCTCACTGCTGCGGCGATCGCAATGGAAACTCTTCAATCTAACTACAATGTAGATACAGGGCAATTCTACCGCCTCAAGCCATCGATGACGGCACATTTATTAAAACAAGCCCGCAATCAAACTAAAATCATTGACCGGATGATTGCCGACCTTTTGCAAGTAGGTCGTGGAAAAGATACAGAATTTCCCATTTTACCACAAAAGGTACAACTAGGTAAAATATTTTTAGATGTACTCGAAGAATTGTGCGATCGCTACACCGCCAAATCCCAAGAGGTTGAAACAGATATTCCTAGTGATTTACCTTATGTATATGCCGATCCAGAACGCATTCGCCAAGTGCTAGTGAATCTGTTAGATAATGCCATCAAATATACCCCAGAGGGTGGCAAAATTAGCGTTGCCGGATTACACCGTACCACCCAAAAAGTTCAGTTTAGTATTGGCGATACCGGGCCTGGTATTCCTGTAGAGAATCGCGATCGCATTTTTGAAAACCACTTCCGCCTGCAACGGGATGAAGGTAAAGAAGGTTACGGCATTGGTCTTTGTTTATGCCAACGTATTATCCTGGCACACTATGGTCAAATTTGGGTAGACTCTGCCCCCAATAACGGAGCATGGTTCCACTTCACGTTGCCAGTTTATCCTTCTTAAGGATTGGTTATTCGCAAATAACAAATGACAAATGACAAATGACAGTTAATAACTTGAGACAAAGCGATCGCGCCCTCCCGCCTTTGCTTGGTAGAGTGCTTTGTCTGCCTGCACAATCAAATCTGAAGGTGAAGATTCCCAAGTAGGAACAACAGTCGCCACCCCCATACTGAGGGTGACATATTGGCTTACGGCAGATCCATCATGAACAATTTGCAAATCTTTGATTCCCGCTTGTATGGCTGAGGCAATGTGAACTGCACCAGAGGCATGGGTATAGGGCATAATCACAGCAAATTCTTCGCCACCATAACGCGCTACTAAATCATGATGCTTTTGCACCTTTAGGTTTAAGACAGAACCCACCTTTTGTAAACAGATATCCCCAGCAGGGTGGCCATATTTATCGTTATAAAATTTAAAATAATCGATATCACACAAAATCATTGATAAAGGAGATCCCTCCTGTGCGAGATTAATCCACTGAGTATTGAGATAATCGTCAAAGCGACGACGATTAGCCAACTCAGTTAAGCCATCTACATTGGCAAGGTGCTGCAAAGCTTGGTTTGCAGCCTCTAATTGTTTATATACTTGTGCTTGCTGTAGCAGTCGGCGCAATCGTTGGCGCAGTACAGGCCAATGAATTGGCTTAGTGACATAATCAGTCGCCCCTGCATCAAAAGCACGGTTTACCGAATCTTCATCGTCCAAGCATGTGATCATCAATATGGGAGTGCGTTCCCATATCTTAGAGATGACAGTATTGTTAAGCGTCGAGTCAGTATCGAAGGTGGCAAGGGCTGAGATTAAATTATTCCTGGCAATTTGGAGCAAGTGCTTACAGCAGGTAAAGCCATCCATCACAGGCATTACAGCATCTAGCAAAACTATATCTGGTTTGATAGTCTCGTAAGCATCTAAACATTGCTTACCATCATTGACCTCAACCACTCGATAACCTTCTTGTTCCATAGCTTTACGCAACAACACTCGGATAGTCTTGTCATCATCAGCCACTAGAATCAGTGGTGGTTGCTTAGAAACAGGAAATGGGCTTATGCCTGACATGAGTTGCCTTCCAATTGCGGGATTCTTCTGAAAAAGACTGTGCAACTCAATCGCATGGGGGCGATCGCTCCTTTCATCAATGCCAGGATTTGTGGCAAAGGTATGTCTGTCTTTAAAATCAACTGCTGTTTGACAATAGACTGCTCAATGTTCTTGAGCCAAGCAAGCGGTAGATAACTAAGTTGCATAGACAATCTATAATTGGAACACGAAGGCAATTGTTACCTTTTTGTTCGGCTCTGGTTATGGAAAGAAATGTTACTTTTATATTTCCCCATTGTTAAAGTTAAATTGCGATTTTTTTGAAAATTGCGATCGCCTATCTCAATTATGTAGTTTTGTAGTTAGTTCATAAACCTCCTGATACAGGACAAAGCAACTACCAAAGTACTTCAGAAGATAGCTAAATACTAAGTACTAAGATAGCTAAATACTAAGTACTAATCTCACTTGACTGAAATTTATTTAGTCTATTAGATTAGGTCTAGGGAAGTTTAGTATAATTACATAAGATTGAGATTTAGTTTAGTGCAAAGCTTGATTATCAACTCATTGTGGCTCGATAAACTAAGTAAAAATTCTGATTTAATTAAGATAAATATGTTGAACAACTAAATTTTGTAACTATTTTGCGGACAATATATAAAATAGCCAACTTTTGGGTTACGTCAATGATTATAAGCTCTTGCAAAAAATTCCAATTCATTTACATTAACTAAATTATTAAAATGCCAGACCCATTAATGTATCAGCAAGATAATTTTGTTGTTCTAGAAACAAATCAACCAGAACAGTTTCTTACACCATCCGAGTTATTACAAAAACTTAAAACAACTCTCCAAAAACTCTCAAGTCAAGACTTACCACCTGACGTACAAAAATTTGATACCTTTGAAGCTCAAGCACAGTATTTACTAGATACGAGTTGCGAATTAGATATTGGTACTGGGCAATATTTACAGTGGTATGCAGTTCGTTTAGAAAAGTAACTTTTTTCTCAGTAATTAATGCTGTCGATAAAGTCAAAAAAGCTTCTGTTTAGGTAAGCTACTTCAGCAATCAAATAATTGATAGATTTTTAATGCCTTGGTTAAATGAAAGCTGAAAAACAGAAGAAGGATAATATTTTCCCATTAAATCAAAATAAACTAGTTTGTATAGAGTTATCTAGTTCAGCTTTTCCTCGTTTAGATACATAATCAATGAGCTTAACCCAATCAATTTGATTGTTTTTCATAAAATTGAGTATAAAGTCTTGAGTCATTTCATTAACTTTCGCAGCATAGGCAGATTTAAATTTTTCATCTTTTTCTTTTGCTTTTTCATCAATTGGTACAATTATTTCTTGATAAAGATTATCATCATTAGATATAAAATACCAAAAATCCTGACCAGCATATTTGTAATAAACTTTTTCAATATCTATATTATTTTTTAAATGTACAGTCTCTCTTCCATACATGCAGCCATTTACTGCAATAATCTCATTAGTAACGCCTTTTTGTCTTAAGTTTTGTTTTGCAATTTTAAAATTACTTTTCATTGCGGCTATCTGGTCAGAATTAGCCCAATTAGTTCCAGATTTTATTCCTACTATATAATAAATACCATCTCTTTCAAATTCTAAATCTACACTTTTAAAACTAGATTTAAAACCACCATATAAAGATTGAGATACATAAATAGCAAATTTTTCTAGTAAATTTCCAAATTTTGTTTCTTCTTGTGAAGAGAGAAAAGCATCAACAATGCTTTTTACTAAATCTCCGGCTAATTCAAGATTTTTAGCTTTAAATAAGTAGGGATTTTTACGCTTTAAAACGTCTTTTAAACATAAGTTATTTAGGTTATTAACCCTATCATTGTAAAAAGGAGTTATTACTTCCTCTGAAAGATAGTCATAATAATTTTGATAAATAGAATTATTCATAGTAGTTTCATTTGGGTAGCACTCTTATTGACAGCGTTTACCTCTGCTATTGCTAACTCATAGTAATCTGATTTTATTTCTATACCAATATATTCTCTATTTAGTTCTGTAGCAACCACACACGTAGTACCAGATCCCACAAACGGATCAAGCACCAAATCCCCTTCTTGAGTAAATAATTTTATAAACCATGAAGGAAGTTCTTTAGGGAAAGCAGCACTATGACTTTTGTTATTACACTCTGTTGCTAAATGTAAAACATTTGTGGGATATACCAAATCACGACCTACCCAGTTCGCTACTTTCTTACCAAAAGGACTACCAACTTTTGAGTTATCCCGCCTTTTATCTGTTTCACTCAAGTTTTTCAGTCGTGACTTCGCCCAATCACCCGTTGGAACCATTACTTCCTCTTGGTACATATTAAATTTTTTTTGCTTATTGAACTGTAAGCATCTCTCCCAAGCATCACGAAAACGATTTGACCATTTACCAGGAAAACAATTTCTTTTATGCCACATAAATTCTTCTGTCCACAACCAACCTTGTTTTTTCATTTCCAATATGAGTTCTAAAACATAGGTGTGACGTTCGCTATCAACTACTCTTTCCTTGATATTTAATATAAATGTTCCATCATCCTTCAAAACTCGCTTCAATTCTTGAGATATGGGTAAAAACCATTCCACATATTTATCAGGATGAACCCCTCCATAAGTATTTTTTCTACTATCAGCATAAGGAGGCGAGGTGACAATAAGATCAACAATATTAGAAGGAATAGATTGTAGAATATCCAAACAGTCGCCAAGAATAATTTTATTACGCCACTCATCTATATTTGGAGCAGATTCATTTTGGTCTGAAACTGTAGATATTTCTGAGGAAATACTTAAACTCATTTTTGTAGTACATACAAAATCTTAGAAACTTATTAATAGCATGATTTTTAAACTTAATGCATGAAAATAAAGCAACAAAGTTTAGTAATACCAATTTAATATGAAGCTGCATAGAAAAGAGCTTCTAAAATAAAGTTATAAGATGAGATAGATATTACCTCA
>NZ_JAVRCP020000015.1:0-178468 GCF_034530675.2 Nostoc sp. DedVER02 | reverse complement strand
AGGGGGAAAGGGTTTAAATCCCTTACCCTTTTCCCTTTCCCCAGCCCTCACAAGCGCATTTTTGGGTTGGCAGACTAGTAGGTTGGGTTGAACAAAGTGAAACCCAACAAATACAACGTTTTTGGTGTTGGGTTACCCTGCGGGAAGCCGCTTTGCGTCTACGTTCCTCAAACGCTACTTGCTAAAGAGCGGGTTCCGCCTTAGCGGTACAAGCCGGGAAACCCGTCCAACGCAGTGGCTCACCTATATGTGCATCAGATTTTTAGTGAAATGGTATCACCTATGTGGTTATACCGCGCCTAACACAATTTTTCGCAAATGGCTGTATCCCATTCCATAAAACTACCGGAAGAACCCGAATTATTTTTGCACAGAGGCAGCTTGGGATGGGCAAGCTGCTGTAGCAGAATTAAAAGTACTTGTCTGTGTAGCTACAGGTGCAGAGGCTGTTAACTCCACTGCGCCAGACTGATTAATTACCCAACCAGTAGCTTCCACAATAGTCGGGTTAGTTTGCTGAACTTCTAACTTAGGGCTTTGAACCGAAGAATTCCTCCCTAAATGTGAATTTTCTCCTACACTTGCACTCCTTTGTGCTTGAGGATTCAACCCCACCCAATCAACAGTTGCAGTTTGATTAGTGCGAAGCGCCTGGGTTGGTAAAGGGGGTAAACCTCCGCGTCCAGTAATCACAAACGAATTACCTTGATTCGCCGGACAACCTTGAGCAATCAAACCAGAACGATCAACAAAATCGGCTGGTAATTCCACTAATCCATTATTGGGATTTAAGACTGTGTTGACTTGCACTGTGCCATTGAAAGCAGAATCTTTACCAGTAGCGGTGATATCGCTGTTTGGGGTGGGTGCATCCTGAGCCTGGATGCCAAAAATCGCTTGAGCGTTGATGGTCACATTTCCACCCCGAAAATCTCTAGAATTAGCACTAATATCACTATTTTCTTGGGGAACAGCAATGATGAAACCATTTCTAGCATCAATGGTGATGTCACCTCCAGGAATATTTTCACCAGTGGCGTTGGTAGTGATAGAACTGCGATCGCGTAAGCTCAACAAGGCTGTATGCAAGGAGATATTGCCACCGCCTCCTGTTGTATCAGCAGTGATTTTGGCATTGTTGTCCAAACGGATGGAGTCAGCTACTACATTTAACGAGCCTGCAACGCCTGTATTTGTACTGCTGACGCTCACTTGCGCCCCATCTCGAATTGTTAAATCTCCTGTTTGCAGAGTCAAATCACCACCTTTCCCGCTACCTGTTGTTTGGGCTGAAATCAGCGAACCTTCACCAGTTAGGGTAATCGACTCTGGAGCGATCGCACTCAGGGTTCCTCCCTGTCCACTACCAGAAGTAGCAGCAGACGCTTTGGATTTACCTGAGAAATTGATTGCTAAGGTTTGCCCATTGTTATTGGGTTGAATTATCAAGTTACCGCCTGGTGCTGCTCCTGTTGTCCCTGCTTCTAAAATGCTGCTGTTTGTCAGGTTCAATTGGGCAGCTTGCACGGTTAGCTTACCTCCACGAGCTGTGGGGTTACTAGAATTCGTCGCCGCCGAAACCCGCACCCAATCGGCAATGTCAAGCTTGTTGGTGGTAATTTTTACTTCTCCTGCTTCTCCTGCTGCACTACCTTGAGCGATCGCTGCTAAAGTACCATTACCAGTTAGGGTAATCGAAAAAGGAGCATTGACACTGAGAATTCCTCCTTTGCCATTACCAGAAGTTGATGCAGAGATGAGCGAATTATCTTGAAAATTAATCTTCAAGTTCTGCCCTTGATTACCTGGTTGAATAGTTAAATCTCCGGCTGGGGCAGTACTATTAGTTTGAGCAAAAAGACCGCTAGTGGAACCAAAAATAGAAATTTCAGGGATGTTAAGTGTAATACTACCAGCTTTACCACCACTGGAAGTAGAGGTGAGAATTTGTCCACCGTTAATTGCACTCAAGGTATTGGCATTAACTGTAATATTGCCTCCAATGGAATTCGTTTGGGTTTGAGCATCCAAAGCTGCTCCATCAGTTATGCTCAGGCTATTGGTTGTCAGGTTAATATCACCACCCTGCCCAATCTTGCTACTGATAGTTCCTAACTGGTCATTGCTACCACCACTACTTGAGCGCAGACCACTATTAACACCAGACAAATTTACTTTCTCAGAGGCATTTACATTGATGTTTCCAGCCTTACCCTCTCCCAAAGTTTGTGTTTGTACAACACCTCCTCCAGTTATAGAAAGCAAACCAGTTTGCAGGTCAATTAAGCCACTTTCGCCTTTTGCTCTTCCTGCGACTCCACTCAAGATTGAGCCATTATCTACTGAGATTGAGTCTGCTTGAATCGAAATATTTCCTGCATTGCTATTCTGCCCAAATGTAGTTGTGGCTATAGCTGCTCCATCTTTGATAATTAGTTGCCCTGTTTCAATTCTCAGGTTGCCTGCATTACCAGTTGAGCCAACAGTTGTCTGAGTAAAAACACCGCTAGGAAATTGGGTTCCATCATCATATCTTTGATTAAGGTTGTCAATAGTACCATTCGGAATATAACCACCAAGGAAAGTACCCGGAGGAATGCCGGCTAGTCCAGTGGCATAAATGTCATTAGGAGGCTCAGTTGTTGTTCCACTCAATTCTATAAGCTCGGAAGCAATCAGAGAAATATTTCCACCTTGTCCACTACTGTGACTGTTAGCAGATATCTGTGCACCATTTGTCAGGGAAATAGATGGTACATTAATCAAAATATTGCCTCCATTGCCAGACCCGAAAGTATCACTAGAAAGAATGCTACGATCTAAAGTCAAAGGTGCGTAACTTTCAATCGTAATATCTCCCGAACCCAGCTTGCCTACAGAGTTGATTGATTCAATCTTGATAGTATCAGTAGCTTTAATAGTAATAGCACCTCCGTTTGCTACCTCACCATTTTTAGGCTTAAGACTGATGTCATTATCGATAACAAGAGTATTAGTTTCTCCTTGCCTTGCTGTACTTATCGAAGAAGCCAACTCAGAAAAAGAGTAAGAATACAAATTTCCAGTGCTAATACTGCCATCAGTAGCAAATAGTGAAATATCTCCCCCATTTCCTACCATATTAGTAGAATTAGAATAAGATAACAAATAGGTAGTGCTAATACTGCCATTAGTAGCAGAGAATGAAATAGCTCCCCCATTTCCTGCCGTACTAGTAGAAGAATAAGAAATAGAAGAAGATTCAATTTCCTGGGTAGCAATACTGCCATTAGTAGTAGAGAATGAAATAGCTCCCCCATTCCCTGCGGTACTAGTAGAATAACCAGAAGTCTGAGGATTGCTAGAAGAGTAAGACGAAGAATTCAAACTACTAGTAGTAATGCTGCCGTTAATAGCAGAAAGTGAAATAGTTCCCCCATCCCCTGCTGTACTAGTAACATAAGTTATACTACCATATTCTTTAGAAGAAAAAGAGGAAGAATTTAAATCACTAGTAGTAATGCTGCCGTTAATAGCAGAAAGTGAAATAGTTCCCCCATTTCCTGCCGTACTAGTAGAATTACCACTCCTAGAATAAGAGGAAGAATCTAAATACCAATTGGTAATATTGCCGTTAATAGCAGAGAGTGAAATAGTTCCCCCATTTCCTGCTGTACTAGTAGACTCAATACTCGTAGAATAAGAAGAAGAATTCAAATCCCAATTGGTAATATTGCCGTTAATAGCAGAGAGTGAAATAGCTCCTCCATTCCCTGCCATAGTAGCAAAAGAAGCAGAATTAGAATCAGAGTAAGAATACAAATTTCCAGTGATAATATTGCCATTAGCAGTCAAAGCGATCGCCCCACCATCGTTAGCACCATCTGTAGTATTCAGGTCTTGGGTGGTAATATCTTTACTACTACTAATCTCAATTGCTCCACCATGAGTAATAATTGCTTTGGTACTTATATCTCCTAATATCGTTTTTAAGCTAATTTCCCCTCTAGATTGACTTTTATCTGGTTGAGCGATGTTAATGTCACCGCCAAAGCGGATATTGTCTTGAGCTTCCACTAATAGCGATACCCCAGTATAGCTGCCAGTAATATCAACATTCCGCCCGTGAATATCAAGGCTGCCACTACTAGCAGTCGCAATGTTCACTTCACCAGTGTTATTTAAAGAAATATCGGCTCGTGGTACTTGACTAGGAAAATCCACCTGCAAACGATTATTGACCAAATTCAGCCCGACTATTCCTGCTCCATCCACACCTCCCAAAGTTACCCGCCCGTTAGGAGCAATGACTTGTTCGCCGCTAACCGTCACCTTGCCACCTATGAGCGCCAAGGTTCTGCCTTGTGGAACCGCAAACAATTGGCTGGGAGTAAGAGCTACCTGGTTGTTAAGCTTAATAGTATAAGTTCCGCTACTCTGACCAAGATTTTCATTCCATCCACTAATTGGAAATCCGGCACCAGCACCTATGAGGTAACCATACTCAAATATTGCACCCTCTGAACTGTACGGATTGTTTTCATGACTAGAAATGCCCAGGTAATACTTGCCTGAACTTGGGGCAATGAAAGGTTCATATAAAGGCAATGTTGATTGTCGAGTTTCATCATTAACGCTGTAATCATCGTCGTTCATCACTAGACCTAAGCCATTGCCATCAAACAAGAACAACTGAGTATTTACCTCAGTACCGCCCACAGTTGTTGCTGTGAATTTCTGCCCTTTGCTCAAAAAAAGTTGGTATAGATCGATGTCATTGTCATTATCTAGTGTCCCAGAGATAGCACTGACTGTTTCTGAAGTTGAGCTATTAGTAGCCTGGGCTGTAGATGGCAATTTCCCTGCATCACCCACTTCTGTATATGGGATAGCTGATGGTGGACTCCCGGTTTCCACAACAATATTGCCTTCGCCACCGTTGAACTGCAATCCAACAGGTACGCTAATAGTTAGCAATGGAGTAGTTGAAGGATTTTTGGCGCTGAATTCAAAGCCATCAGCAAACTTGATACTACTTGCTGTACTTCCTACAAATGAGCCGCCAATATCCAATTTGGCATTTGGGCCAAAAACGATCCCATTAGGATTTATAAATAATAAGTTTGCAGTACCATTGGCACGAATCAATCCATCAATATCAGATATCGATTTACCTGTGACTCGACTAATAATATTTTGAATATTCAGACTATTGTTAAAATCAGCTATACTCCCGGTGGAAAGAGAAAACTCGCTAAAACTATGGAATAAATTGCTTCCTGCAGTGGTTCCACCTTCAATTTTTATTGTGTTGCCATTTTTTTGAACGTTAGAATTATTGGGTAGAGTGCTATCTGGAGTGATTTGAGCGTAGGCACAGCCCATCGTAGATATCACACAACTACCAGAACAAATTACTGTACTGGTAACGGCAATGTTTAACCGTTGTAACAAGTTTAAATCTCTCATTGGTTTAAATATAATTTTTATTCAATTTCTGGATTATTTATCAAGTAAGGCAGGAGGCAGGAGGCTTTTATGAAATTCTGACTCATGTGGAGCCACGATCGTAGGGAGTAAGGGGTTAAGACAAGAACACCAAATTTTCAATTTGGTGGCTCTTGTTTAGAGGGGTCTGAATCCCCGATCTTACAAAACCTTCTGCCCTCAGCATAGCTGCCTTCTGCCTTCTTCAATTGTTTATCTAATTCGTACAGCAGATATTAAGGTTACTAAACTCATTACTGGGTATGAATTTTAGGGAATTAAGTGCTTTATTAAAAAACTTTTAGTATTAGATAAACAACAGCTAAATAAGTAAGTCGTAGTGAAATTTTATAAGTATGTAACAACATAGTTTGGTTTTTTCACCTCGTTCTACTTAAACCATTGCAAAAACGTGCTTGATAATGACTCTCAGGTACTTTTTATCTCACGCCTCTATGTTTACCGGAACTCTGGGTAGAGAATTTCTCTGTCCAGAGTTCTCTAGAGCATCAATCAATTGTGAATACAGATTTAGAGATTTTCAACGATAACTAATTAACTATTTAACCAATAAAGCTGATAGTCCTCAATCAAAAATGTTCCATTATTGGAAGACATTTTAAAAAAGAAGAAATAATCTCCTGGTTCCCAAATACTAAATTCTTGCTCTTGTTCTTGAGAAATAGCTGTAGAGCCACTGTTAGGAATAGTCATGCCAGCAGTTTGTGTTCCATTCTGCGCTCTCATCAAAAAAACTTCCAGCAGTGAGAAACCCTGTAATTCGGCAGAATAACGGATTTTGAAGCGGATTTTCCCTCCATCTCTTAGGGTCTTTTTAACAGAAAAGCATTCAGTTTGAATGGGATTACCAGACAGTTTAATATTCTGATCTTGTGTTAATATTTCGATCTGCTTTTGATCAACTGAATTCATTAATTTTCCTCCTGAGAAATAATAGGCTATATTGAGGTAATTGCATTTTTGGCAAATGTCTTTTGGTAACAATTCAGCATTCAGAAATTAAAAATCAGAATTTAGAACCAGGTCTGCTTTGAATGATCGATATGATTAATCAAATGTTATTGTGATTCTTTAATTCTTCTGATTTCTGAATTTTGACTCCTGAATTCTCCTTGTAACGTTCGTATTCTCCCGTTATCGCTAAAAAAATGCAATGACAGATAAGACAGATAAGAAGATAGTTAAATATCTAAACTTAGTACAACAAAAATAATCTAGACTTAAGCCTTAACTATAGGAATCCGGTTTGATTCCTGGAATTACTAGGATTTATGTATCGCCAGAAAAAGTTAAATTTAAATCATTTGAAAAACCGCATCTATCGTAGGGTCAATTTTTGAATTGCTCTTACAACAGATGCTTCTGAATTATTCTTCAAGAAACTTGCATATCTTGCAGCTTTGCCACCATTTCTGCACGCGCTGAAACCTTCAGCTTACGAAACATCCTCTTCAAAGCTTGTTTGACGGAATTTTGCGTAATCCAAAGTTTTTCCCCAATTTCTGCGTTTGTTAACCCCTGCGCCACTAACTCGGCAATTTGTAACTCACGCGCTGTTAGAGGACTTACTACAAGAGAATGAGATATTTTTGGTTTTGTCCGCAGAGTTGCCATTTTTGCTGACAAATGAATGCATAGGGCACTCAAATCGGCTAAATCGTTGCCATTAAAAGGGGGATTTCCTTTATCACGAGCTAAGTTGAGCGTTCCCACAAGACGACCATCGCAAACAATTGGCCCAGTCATGACGTGTTCGTGGTCAGAACGCGAACAAAAATGCTTCCAGTCTCCTGGCGATAATAATAACTGTTCGTGGGCGGGAGCGTGACGCTCAACCACATAGCGCCCCACTGGATTGCTTTCTAAGCAGACTGCGGGAATACCTTGAACATCGATTTGGGCTGTTGGCTGCTCATCTAAGAAATAAATGCCCCAATTTTGCACGCCAAAATGCTCACCAATTTTATCCGTTAGAGCTAGCCTTAATTCTTGCTCATTTTGGACATTAGCGATCGCATCAAATACAGCGTGAAGAGAATTAACCATAAGTGTACCCAGTTGGGGACTATCCAAGCCTCAACAATTACTTCTATGCTAATACCAACGAAACTAAAACGCTAATTAACAGTAGCGACTAGGAGAAGCACATGACAGTTACACAACTCTCTGCTCAGGAACTTTTCCGGGCTGCTTATGAGAACCGCTATACTTGGGACAAGAATTTCCCCGGCTATACTGCAAATATTACCTTTAAGCATGACGATAAAGTTTTTACAGGTAAAGTAATCATCAATGCCAATCTCAAAGCCGAAGTTTTAGATGTAGATGACGAGTCGGCCCAGAAAGCAATTCATGGCCAAGCCTGGGAGATAGCAATTCACCGCATCCGCCGCAGCTTTGAAGACACCCACAGCGCCAATACATTTAGCTATGGTAAAACTGACGAAACTGGTGCGGTTGAGCTTTTAATTGGTGGTAAGGCTGAGGGCGATAAATACAAAGTCCGCAATAATGAAGTCTGCCACGTTCACCGTCTAATTCACGGTACTTTCGTGACAATTGACACTTTCAGCAGCCATGACACTGGTGAAGGCTACCTCTCTCACCGCTATGATTCTGTGTATCATGACCCCAAAACTGGGGAACAAAAGGGCGGTAGAAGCGAGTTTATTGATGAATATGAAAAAGTTGGTGACTATTTCATTCTAAATCGTCGGGAGATTCGCACCGAGACAGCAGGAGAAGTATCTACTCAAGAATTTATTTTCTCTAACATCAAATTGTTGGAACCTGTTGCTGCTTAAGTTTTATTTGGGAATTTACAAATTAGCGATCGCTCCTTTAAACTAAAGAGCGATCGCTTTTATTTTTTATGCACTCACAATATAAGGCGATTCAATCGCCGCTACACGGCCAGCATCAAGCAAAGCTTGATATACCATTACCGTTACCTCTGCGCGTGTAGCATCGCGGGTAGGATTGAGTTGTTTGAGGTTCGGGTGATTGACGATAATCCCCTTGTCTATAGCTTTTACTACCTCATCTTTAGCATAATCAGGAATCTTTGCTTGGTCATCAAATTTAATAGCTGCTGTACCATCAGCAGATAATCCCAACCCATTCACTAGAGAGACAATCACTTGCACGCGCTGAATATTTTTGTTGGGGCCGAAGGTATTGTCAGGAAAACCAGAGAGAAATAAACCTTGATATGCCTGTTGAATTACCTTGGATGCCCAAAAGTCTGCTGGTACATCTTTGAATTTGCTCGCGGGGCGATTTGGTGATGGGTTAAAAGCTTTTACCAATAATGCGGCGTATTGCGCCCGTGTCATTGTAGCATCGGGTTTAAATGTGCGATCAGGAAAACCATTAACTATGCCCAATTTGACTAATTCCCGAATAAATCCACCTGCCCAATGATTACTAATATCGGTTAATTCAATAGCAGGCGTTGGTGTTGGTGTAGGAGTTGGTGTTGGTGTCGGGGTGGGTGTTGGTGTTGGTGTTGGTGTAGGAGTTGGTATCGGGTTAGGTGTGGGTGTTGGTGTGGGTGTCGGCGTGGGAGTTGGTGTTGGGGTAGGAGTTGGTGTGGGAATTGGTGTTGGCGTTGGTGTCGGGGTGGGAGTTGGCGTTGGCGTTGGTGTCGGGGTGGGAACTGAACTATCCGCAAACTCTATGTTTCCTGTAACTTTAGACGCATTTATTTTATTTCCCACAGAAACCAGCTTATTGGAACTGGCATTTTGCAAATCGAATTTACCATTATTTTGTAGAGTATTGCCTCCTGGATTATTGGCACTGCCGATATCTGGTAGGGCGGTTCCAATTACTGTGATGCCATCGTCAGTGTTATTTTCGCTGACATTGTTACGCAATACAGGGCGAGTACTGCCAGAGATGACAATTCCAGAACGGTTTTCCGAAAGTTTGTTATCTCGAAGTATGGGTGATGCAGTATCACTAATGGCGATGCCAAAACCTGTTTTGACACAGGTATTACCTTGAATTTGACCTTTGGAATTTTTAGCGATCGCAATTCCATTAGCTGCATTCTCTCTGAATACACTATTTAGAATAGCTGGGTTAGCATCACCTGTAGCAAATACTCCCTCCCGCTTACAGTTGATGAAGGTACTATTAGCAACAGTAGGAGCAGTTGATTCAATCCAAACACCAGTACCGCGGCTAGCCAGATTCGTTACCGTAACTCCCCGTACCTCAGCTTTATCTAGCAGTACAAATGTTACATTTTGAGCAGCAAAAGTACGGCTGAGGTAGCTACCACTCCCTTCAATCAAAACACCATTACCAATGTTTGTTTCATCACCTACAACTATTACGCCCGATGGAACCGTTAGCGGAAATACTTCACCGCTAGCAGCATTGTAATTACCATTTGCTAGTTGAATCTTGGTGCTATTTGTAGCTACTTTGAGTGCTTGGGTAATAGTTTTGAACGGCGCTTGTTGACTACCAAGGTTAGTATCGCTACCTGATACTGGATTTACATAAAAAGTCTGAGCCATATTTATACTTCCAAAAAATACATAGCTATCCTAACGCTAACTATAAAAGTAGGTAGCGGTTGATGCATTAAATAACTTAAAGTAATTCTCACTGCAAAGTTAAAAAATTATGCCAATACTTTTAGGTTTTACTGTTTGCAAAAATAATTATGTAAATTTAAATTAACTTATAATACATAATGTGAAGCAATTTCGCATAATTTTACCCAAGCTAATTGAAAGGTTTACGGCGACTGGATATTTTAATAGAATAATTTCATCAAAAGATTCGCAGAAATATCAATGGACTGGATTACACTACTGCGATCGCTACAGTCTGATTTTATTAAAAGGTTAACATCTGGTTGTCTGCTTCATTGTGAAACAGAAGGTCAATATAGTGAATTAACTATAATCTCTGGAGAGAGATTAAAGGCACTACGGGAATTTTGCTGGTTGATGGCTGAGAAATATAAGCGTGTTTCACCAGTCCGTGACGTTTTTCTCAGCTATCTTAAAGGTAAATTGGGTGAGGAAGTTGTCAAAGAACGTTTAGCAGATTTTATTACCGAAGTCGATTATGAAAAGCGATTCGGCGGTGATGGCAATATAGACTTTACCTTAACTTCTGACCCATCTATTGGTATCGAGGTTAAATCTCGTCATGGTAGTATTGATAGAGTTAGATGGTCAATTAGTTCTGAAGAAGTTGAAAAAAATGCAGTTGTAGTTTGCATTTTGATTCAAGAAGATGTCAGCGAAGCACAATCTGAATATCACCTTTTTTTGGCTGGCTTTCTCCCAACCCGGATGATTAAATTAAAGACTGGGAAAATTTCTTTTGGGATAGAACAATTACTGTATGGCGGTGGTTTATGGTGTTACCTAGAACAGTTACAATCTTCTATAAATAATTCTTCTAAGCAGCAATCACCAATTTACAAATATCTTGCAAAGCCAGAAGTTTTATCTAAGCCAACTAATAATCAATTTACTAAAGCTTCTTTTCAATCTGAATACAGTAATGAAGATTTAAATATACTTTATATTAAATTGGGTGATGAGTGTTTTGAGAGAGCAGAATATACAAATGCAATAATTAACTATAATAAAGCCTTAAAAATTAATCATGGTGATGTTGATTTATATTATAAACGAGGTTTAGCTCATTATCAACTAGGAGATTATGAAGCTGCGATCGCAGATTATTCTCAAGCAATCCAGATAAATATTCAGGATGCCAAATCTTACAATAAACGAGGTTTAGCGCTGTCTCAACTGGGGCGATTAGAAGAAGCAATTAATGATTATACCCAGGCTATCAGAATTAATCCTAATGTTGCCGTAGCTTATAAAAATCGGGCTCAAGCTCGTTCTCATGTAGGAGATAACCAAGGAGCAATTGAAGATTATACCCAGGCGATTAAAATTAATCCTGATTATGCTGATGCTTACAAAAACCGTGGAATTGCTCGTTATTTATTAAGTTCTCAACCAGGATTTCCCCAAGCAATTAAGATTAATCCTAAAGATGCCATAGCTTATAAAAAACGTGGTAATGCTCGTTCCGACTTAGGAGATTTTGAAGGAGCAATTGAAGATTATACTCAGGCAATCCAGATTAATCCTAGTTATGCCGATGCTTATTACAATCGTGGTAATGCTCATTCCGACTTAGAAAATTTTCAGGAAGCGATTGAAGATTATACTCAAGCAATCCAGATTAATCCAAATTATGCAGACGCTTATTACAATCGTGGCAATATCCGTTTAGAAATCGCAGATAAACAGGGAGCAATCGAGGATTTTCAGAAAGCGGCAGACATCTATCGGAAAGAGGGTAAGCTAGAAGCACTCAAAGATACACGAGAAAAAATATTAGATTTAGAAATCGAAGAATCATTAGATATTTTGAAATTTTAGGCAATCAATTTATTGTAGAGACGGCGATTCATTGCGTCTCTTGCCTTAACGATAAATTCAGATACCCGACTTCTTAAAGAAGTCGGGTATCTAATGGATTCACTTACTTAGCTCAAAAAATCGTTCCAGTCTCTTTCAAATAAACCCGTGTAAATGGTTCATCTTCAGCCAAAGTATAATCTTCAATCAATCCTTTGCGACGGATAGAAATATCATTGCCTTTTCTAATCACCACAGTAGAACTATCGAAGACATCCCGCGCTAGTATCATCTCAGTTTCGGTGGGATTGTCCAAAACTACGATATTACTATTTTGGTAAAATATCCCCTCTTCATCTAAGGTTTCTTCCGCATACTCGGCAATCAACAAATCAACTTTGGGATGACGCAGCAAAGTTTGGACGTTGCTATTGTAGTTTTTGCTTAATACTTTTTTCGAGCGATTCACAAAAACGGCATCACGACAAACAGCACCTATTGTCAAATTGGGATGTTGCAAAAGGATATGGTCAATGGTTTCTTGAAGTTCTTCAACGGAGATTTTATTAAAGGTGATAATTGGTATCCTCGCATCTGTACCCGACTCAAAAAAGGTTTCTAGAATATAAGCAGGTACATCAACACTTTCACCTTCAGAAGGTTTAAGATGCATCAAAACTCCCGGTGCAGCGTTGATTTCCAGGATAGCGAAGTTACTGGATTTCCAAGATTCAGAGAGACTTTTGGTAATGACATCAATACCAAGGCAAGTCAGTTGGAAGTGTTGAGCAATATCTTGCGCCAGAATAATATTGTCAGCATGAACCGTGCGCGTTGCATCGATGCTCATACCCCCGGCTGAAAGATTGGCGACTTTACGCAGATAAACAGTGCGCCCTTTCTCAATCACGCTGTCTAACGATAAGCGTTGTTCCTCTAAGTAGAGTTCCATCGCTTCATCAATCTGAATTTTACTCATGGGTGAGGTAGGCGTATCTAAACGTGCAGGTTTGCGGTTTTCTAGGCGGATTAATTCTGCAAGCGTTAAATACCCATCACCAATAACCGATGCTGGACGGCGTTCTGTGGCAGCGACAAATCTGCCATTGACACACAACATCCGAAAATCCGAGCCGGAAATACTTTTTTCAACAATTATCCGAGTTAGCTGATCTTCAGGAATCGCTGCTAATGCCCTATTATAAGCAGATTCTAGTTCTTTTGAGTCTTGAATGTCAGCTGTAACGCCAATTCCTTTGTGACCTACCACTGGCTTAACTGCCACTGGGTAGCCAATTTGTCTTGCTGCTGTTAATGCTTCCTTTTCAGAAAAGACGATATCGCCTTCAGGGACTGGAAAACCCAATGTCTTTAAAAATGCCTTGCAGTCATCTTTACGAGTGGTAAACTCCGAATCTAGATGACTATCACAGTTAAATGTTGTTGCTACTCCCCGGACATGTTTTTTCCCAAAACCATACTGCATTAATCCTTCTTCCCACAAATAAAAGGCGGGAATACCTTTTTCGTAGGCTGTTCGCAATAGGGCGTAAACTGTGGGGCCGCCATACACAGATGCACGGAACTTATTTTGCAGCCTGACTATCTGTTCGTCAAAGTTAAAGTCTTCATCTTGGGTAATGGCTTCAAACCAATCCCAAACAAAATAAACGACCTCTCTAGTTGTGCGTTCGTGTAGTGATTGGACGCTAATTCGCACTAAATCTGGATATGGCTTGACACTCCATTGGTTCAGGTGCAAATCCATGTCCAGTTTTCCAACTTCAGACACAACTTGGGCGAACAGATGGGCATGGGACTCGTAGCTTTGGTTGCCCAGATTTGGATAGCGATCGCCAATGCTTGCAATATAATCTTCAATGGGCAAAGGCTCTCTAGACTCAACTAGAGTAAAGTCAAATACTATTGCCCCTGAATTTAAATAGGGGTTGGGGCCAGCATAATGCTTGAAGTTGAAAATATCGAATACATCCGTTCTTCTAGCATTAATGCGGACTAAATCACTGCTTTTTTGTAGAACCATTGATTACGAACCTCTGGCTAAACACCCTGAAATTTATATGGTGAGTTATCGTTACTTAGATTACTGATTGGAGATCGATTCACATTAATTTTGGAGAGTGATGGCAAAGCCATTGATCTAATCAGAACCTACACTAACTCTATTAGTAAGCATTTTTAACTATCTCAAGGCATAATAAAATCCCCTCTCCTCAGCAAAAAATAAAGAATAGTAACTTCATCCTTACGAATAGTCAAAGATATAACCTTTGAAAGGTGCAACACTCATCAGGAAATTTGTATAAATAAATATCCAGTATTGAAAAGACAGCCAAGTATGAATACCACACAAGCTGCTCTAAGAGATGAAATTCGAGAACTTGCTGAGGAAGCTTTTCATCAAAAGCTGATCTCTGGGCATGGTGATGGGCCAGACATCAACGAGTATCAAATTGTCTACCAAGGTAAACCCAGGCATCTCCCACTAGAACAAGCCCGTTTTTTCTTGACTAACTTGCTTTACAGAAGTCGCATTCATTAGGATTTACCATCAGATATCCAATTGCACGATAAATTTTTCGGTAATTAGGAACGTAGTCAACCTTGCCTCTAGAACAATTTCTCTAAGCAGTTGCATTTGGGGTTTTTATTTAGTAAAAGAAATTAATTTTGAGGGAAGCTGTTCTTTGGGTAATTTCTCGGAAAAATCTTTTGGTCGAATTGCGATGCCTAACGACAAGCCGCTGACGTTCCTTCTCTGCGAGACGCTCTCGCGTTCGTCGCTACCGCTTCGCTAATGCGTCTATGCAAATTCTAATCCTGCTTTCTATCAGGTAATCTACCAGAAGGATGATTTGATAGTTTAATTGTCATGGTTTAGTGAAATTTATTAACTCACATCAGGGGGCATCAAGGTGGAAAGTAATTTTAAACGGCAGTTGGTAATTATTGGGGGAGCCGAAGACAAAGAAGGAGATTCCCAAATTCTGCGGGACTTTGTTCGACGCGCTGGCGGTACGAAGGCGTACATTGTCATTATGACGGCGGCGACAGAATTACCAAGAGAAGTTGGAGAAAATTACATTAGAGTTTTTGAGCGGTTGGGAGCCGAGAATGTTCGCATTATTGATACAGAAACCCGCGAAGATGCATCTTCATCTACCGCATTAGAAGCAATCAATAAAGCAACTGGGGTATTTTTCACAGGAGGAGATCAAGCTCGCATTACTAGCATCCTCAAAGACACTGAAATCGATGCGGCGATTCATGAACGGTTTGCGGAAGGTATAGTTATTGCCGGTACAAGTGCGGGCGCTGCTGTAATGCCAGATAAAATGATAGTTGAAGGTGATTCACAGACACATCCGCGAATAGAAACTGTTGAAATGGGCCCTGGTTTAGGCTTTTTACCAGGGGTAGTAATTGACCAGCATTTTTCCCAACGCGGACGCTTGGGACGTTTAATTTCAGCTTTAATACTAGAACCGGCTGTTTTAGGATTCGGTATTGATGAGAATACTGCTATGGTTGTAACTGATAACCAAATTGAAGTGATTGGTGAAGGTGCGGTAACAATTGTCGATGAATCAGAAGCTACATATAACAATATGGGCGAAATTTTAAGGGATGAGTCTTTGGCGATTTGCGGAGCAAAGCTTCATATTTTACCACATGGATTCAAATTTGACTTAAAAACTCGCCAGCCTATCCTCAATAATGGCTCTGTAGCTAATGTCTCTGTACCTGTAGGTTGATCAACACCTAGCTTTTTACAGGTGCGTTTAACTAGGATAAATAATTAATAGTTGTAGATTATCAAAACAGAATTCAGGAGTCAGGAGCGGAACTAGAGACATTCCTATATTTTGACTCTTGAATTCTTCTCCAATAGCATTTATCTCTTGAATATTCTCTCGAGTACTCTCAGAAATAGGGAACATATAGCATTTTCCGGTCTATTGAAGGAAGTACACCTTAAAACCTCACCCCCAGCCCCTCTTCTTACTAAGGAGAGGGGAGATAAAGCACAGTTTATTTTCAGTAAACCATAGTGGGGGACTGGGGACTGGGTGAAAAGTCTTTTTGTGTCTAAATTTATCATCTGTAGCGCTGTTTTGCCTGCCGTAGGCGATCGCCAGCCGCAAGCAGAGGCTAAAAATGCTTTTGAAAACCTCAATGTAAGAAACTTTAGAACTTAGGTTTCGACTTTGGCTGCCACAATGGAGTAATATCAAGGTTTTTAGCAGCAGATACGGCAATTAAACCTACATCGGTACGGTTTACACCCCTTTGGTTTTTGTAAAGCTATCGTAACATTTATTTATATAAAGCAATATTTAGGTAATAAAGTGATGAATCAACCCATTGAATTATCTTTAGAACAAGAATTTAGCCTGAGAACATTCGCTGACGCTGTGAAGCAGATGTCACGTGAACAAGCTCAAGAGTTTTTGCTGATGCTCTATAAAGACATGAAAGTTAGGGAAGCGACTTACCAAGAATTGCTCAAACATCAGTGGAAACTTGATTCAGATTCAATCTTGGGTTAAACCGAACCTTGCAAGGTCACTTTAAGCTAATCAGAAGATAACGAACACAGAATTATTTTTTTCAAGAACTGCACCTTAGCCTGTTTAGCGTCACGGTTGGTTAGAAATTCCCGTCCCAGTGTCAAATAATAGTGCATCCGCAGTTGAGGATACGAGCCGTCGTCATCTTTCTCGACAAGCTTAGGGGAAACATCAACTTCGTAGCGACCGGACAATTCTGCTTTACGCTGCTGATGTCGTTCAGTTTTCGTTTTCGCCCTTTTGTCAAGGAACTTCTTGAGTTCAGCCCCAGAAAGTTCAACAAAGTTAGCGATCGCATTCATAAGCTACGGAAAAACGAAAACCAAGAAGATGTTAAAGCGACCGTATTTGACGGTTGTGGAGGAGAAGCTGTTAGGTTTGATAGAGATTAAGGAAGTAGTTTTTCACATCACATTGCAGAAATTGCGATCGCTTCAGTTTGTAAATCTGTGGGGAGCGAATGTATTTTAAGTTAATTTTTCGATTGCTTGACCGTTCATCGTGACGTATTTACTGCTTATAAACCCAATTTGGTCTACATTTTTGTTTAAGTCCCAATAGGATTTTTATATGCAAAAAAAGGTAGTGTTGCGATGAGAATCTTGCTGATCGAAGATGACGAAGTTTTAGCGAGTGTTTTGTTGCAGTCTCTTACCCAACAACACTATGCTGTTGAAATAGCACAAGATGGGCAACTTGGCTGGGAATATGCCCAAGCGACGAAATACGACCTGATATTAACAGATGTAGTATTGCCGAAACTAGATGGTATTACTTTATGTCAGCGCTTACGTTCTAGTGGCTGTTCCACTCCTATTTTATTGATTACAGCAAAAGATGAAACTAGCGATCGCATTCGTGGACTTGATGCAGGAGCAGATGATTATCTAATTAAACCTTTAAATTTGAGAGAACTGCAAGCAAGGGTACGCGCCTTGTTACGTCGCGGTGATACTCCCCTTCCTCCAGTGCTAGAAGTTGGGGCATTGCGTTTAGATCCAAGTATTTGCGAGGTAACATACGACAATCAAGTTCTGGATTTGACACCAAAAGAATATAGTCTACTGGAGATATTTCTGCGGAATCCATTGCGGGTTTTTAGTCGGGGAGATATTATCGAACATCTCTGGACATTTGACGATCCACCCCAAGAGGAAACTGTGAAGTCTCATATTAAGGGGTTACGACACAAGTTGAAAGTGGTTGGAGCCGTAGATTGGATTGAAAACGTTTATGGTTTGGGGTATCGCTTAAAATCCCAAAAAAAGAATAGTAGTGGAAATAGCAAAGAAATAACTCAAAAAAACCCAGTTCAGAATTCTCCATCAGTTGAGCAGCAGTTTCAGCAAGCAATGAATGGGCTGTGGAGTCAATACCAGGGGCTAATGACACAGCGAATGGAGGTATTGCAACAAGCAGCAGCAGAACTCTCTAGCGACACACTAACTATAGAATTACGTAACTCGGCGGAACGGGAAGCGCATAAGTTAGCTGGTGTTTTGGGAATGTTTGAGCAAGAAATAGGAACTCAAATAGCGCGGGAAATTGAACAGATTTTAGCGAAAGAAGGGGATTTATTAGCAGCCCAAAAACGCCAACTGCGATCGCTAATACAAGAGTTAGGCGAATTGTTAAACCTCATGGCACAAAAGCTAGTAGATCAAACTGCTACCTCCATTGAGGAAGAGATAAGTTCTAAGTTACTGCTGATTGACCCTGATTTACAATTGGGTTCACAATTGCAACAACTGGCATATTCTACGGGAATGCGTTGGCAGCAAATAACAACTTTAGAAGGTGCGAAAAACTTCTTGCAAACCACATCACCAGATTTAGTAGTGCTAAATGTAGATGAGATTGGGCAGCGAGAGGAAACTTTAGCATTAATGTTGAACTTAGCAACACACACCCCTCCTATACCTGTACTGGCACTTGCTATTAGCGATCGCCTAGTGGATCGTGTAACTTTGGCTCAGTCTGGGGCGCGGGGTTTTCTCCTTAAGCCTGTCACCGCCAGCCAAGTTTGGGAAACTGCCTCACAAATCTTACAGTTTACCCGTTCTTTAAAAGTAAATGTATTAGTCGTTGATGATGACCCGCTTATTTTAGCAGCGCTAGGCCCAATGTTAGAACCTTGGGGAATGCGAATCACCGGATTGGACGATCCCCTACGTTTCTGGGAGGTATTACAATCTACTGCACCAGATTTGTTGATTTTGGATGTGGAAATGCCTCACATTAGTGGTATAGAACTTTGCCAAGCAGTTCGCACAGATCCGCAATGGCAGGAATTGCCAATTGTTTTTCTAACGGCTCACCGAGAGATGGAAACAGTGCAGCAGGTGTTTGCTGCTGGGGGAGATGATTATGTGGTTAAACCTGTTGTAGGGGCAGAATTGCTGGCAAGGATTACCCATCGCTTAGAACGCAGCCGCCTACTACAGTCGCTTTCTACCAAAGATCCTTTAACGGGATTAGCAAATCAATTTCAGTCTAGCCGCGACTTACAACGCCTGATTGCTCAAGCCGAAAAAAATCAGCGATCGCTTTGCTTGGTGATATTGAATATCAGCGATTTACGCCAAATTAATATCCAGTACGGCCATGAGGCTGGTAATCAAGTATTGCAACGATGGAGTCGGCTATTCCAATCGACATTTTGCAGTGGCGAAATATTGGGCTATTGGGGTAACGGAGAATTTGTAGTGGGAATTTCTGGGTTTACTGAAACCGCAGACACAAAGCAACTTGTCGTTAAACATCGCCTCAGTGAAATTTTAATTAAGCTTCGCCAGCAGGTATTTACAGCTTCAAATGGCGATCGCTTCCAGGTAACTTGTAACTTTGCTATGGTTGAATATCCTAATGATGGACTAAAGTTACAATCTTTATACCAAGTTGCTAATTCTATGTTGAAGCAGAGCTAAAAGGCAATAGGAAAGAAGGCTTTTTGAGTATTGGGTAAAGGATGTAAGTAGGTCGGTGCAATTAAAGCTAACTAGTGGGGGCTGTCATTTATCCTTTGTCATTGGTCATTGGTAAGAGCTTGAAGCTGATTTACGTTTTGTAATATAGTTAGATTTATTTCCGCCCACTTACTTATTCAAAACCTTTCCCCATTTCCCTTTCCCCTTTAACCCTCAATGATGCTAATAACCGTATTAATGCTGTAACATTTGAAGGCAGTATGTAGTTTTGCTATGGTTAAATATCTTAATGCTCAACTTATAGATAGAATCACTATACCAAGTTGTTCTATCTATACCAGGAGACATTAAGGAGTTGGTGATGAGCGCTAAACAATTGGAGCAGGTGAAGCAATTGCAAGCTACCCTCACCAAGATGGAAGTAACATTAGGTGCGATCGCTGATGCTGTAGTCTGGGTAGGAGAAGACCGACGCATTCAATGGTGCAATTCTCATTTTGAATCTCTGGTAAATCAACCCCACGACAATATCTGCGGCGCAAAATTAACTGACTTACTACCCTTAGCACAAGCAGGACAACCAGTTTATCCTGATGTGCAGATACTCAATGGAGAGTACGAAACAGCAAATTATCAGTACCAGCAGGGTGAGCAGACTTTAACACTAGAAATTTCTGGTAGCTGTACCAAGCTGACTGACGATCGATGTGCAATATTGGTAATTCGGGATATCACGATAGCAAAACAAACCCAAGAATCCTTGCAAGAGATTGAGGAGCGATTGCAGACATTAATTAACGCTACACCCGATATTATCTGTTTAAAGGACGGTGAGGGAAAATGGTTGCTTTCAAACCAGGCTAACCTGGAATTTTTAGAAATACAAGGGGTTGATTATCAAGGCAAAACAGACTCCGAACTAGCAGAATTTAGCAATTTTTATCACGATGCTTTACTCAATTGCGATAAAACAGATGAACAAGCTTGGCAGTTGGGATGTGTGCATCGGGTAGAAGAAATTATACCCCGACCTGATGGGACAGTCAGCAGTCTCGATATGATCAAAGCTCCCCTATTTCACCAGGATGGTAGACGCAAGGCTCTAGTGGTTTTAGGGCGGGATCTGAGCGAACGCAAACAAACTCAAATAGCTTTAGAAAACTCTTTATCTCTATTAAACGCTATCTTTGAATCGATTCAAGATGGTATATTAGTAGTCGATAGTTTAAGTAATATCACTACTTATAACCAAAAGTTCTTAGAAATGTGGTCAATTCCACCAGAACTTTTGACAGAACCAGATCATCCTCACCGACTGGCGTATTTGGCAAATCAGCTAAAAGAGCCAGATCGGTTTTTGCAACGAGTTCGAGAATTATACTCACACCCGGAAATAGTTAGTTACGATTGCTTAGAATTGCAAGATGGTAGGATATTTGAACGATATTCCTGCCCTCAGCGTGTTGGCGAACAGATTATTGGTAGAGTGTGGAGTTTCCGCGACATCACCCAACGCCAAAGGGCAGAAGAAGCACTACGGCAAAGTGAGTTGCAATATCGCACTATTTTTGAAGCAATCAATGATGGACTATTTATTACTGATATAGAAACTGAAAAAGTAGCTGAAGTTAATCCTGCGGCTTATCAGATGCACGGTTATTCTTATGAGGAATTTCTAAGTTTACATCCATCTGTCTATATTCACCCAAACTCACATTCAGTTTTTCTAGAGTTTGTTGAAACAACGCGATCTGGTGAGCAATTTTATGGGCAAGCGGTTGATATCTGCAAAGATGGTACTTTAATAGATGTGGAAGTCAAAGGAACGACTTGCATTTACAACGGTAAGCCCCACATATTGGCAGTGGTGCGCGATATTAGCGATCGCAAACGCACCGAAGAAGCCTTACGACAAAGCGAAGTCCAGTATCGAGATTTGGTGCAAACAGCCAACTGTATTATCCTGCGTTGGGATACTAACGGTGACATTATATTTTTAAATGACTACGGACAAAGGCTTTTTGGCTTTGATTTAGATGAAATTATTGGGCATAACGTCATCGGCACAATTGTTCCAGAAACCGAAACTTCTGGACGCGACTTACAGACATTAATGGTTGACATTTGTCAACACCCAGAAAACTATTTATTCAACGAAAATGAGAACTTATGCAAAAATGGCGATCGCGTCTGGATAGTCTGGGCAAATAAACCCATATTAGATGCCCAAGGAAACTTAATCGAAATTCTTTCAGTAGGCACTGATGCCACAGAACGCAAACGCGCTCAAGCAGCCCTCCAGCAAAGCGAGTTAAAGTTCCGTAGCATCGTTGAAAATGCCAATGACTTGATATTCGTCCTTAACCTAGATGGAATCTTTACCTATCATTCGCCTAATGTTACCTCAATTATGGGATACAGCCTAGAGGAAATAGAAGGTCATTCTGTGGCGGAGTTTACCAAACTGGAAGATTTAGCAACCAGCGCCGCAGCATTACAAAGGGCTGCCACTGGGGAAAAACTGACTGATATTGAGGTGCGATTAAGACACAAAAATGGTAAGTGGCGATGGTTCAACTTTAACACTTCGACAATTACTGCTTTAAATGGCACAGTTGCGATTTTGGGTGTGGGGCGTGACATTACAGAACGCAAGCAGACAGAAGAAGCTTTGCGTCGTAGTGAAATGAAATACCGCAACATCTTTGAAAATTCTCAAGTAGGTATTTTCCGCACTCGTCAACAAGATGGATTGATTATCGAGGCTAATCAACGCGGTGCCGATATTTTAGGTTTTGCCTCTGCTAATGACTTGATTGGCAAGTTTTTTACAACTGAATTATATTCCGATCCAGGCGATCGCACGCGGATGTTAGCAGAGTTAGAAAAGGACGGTGAAGTTCGGAATTTTGAAGTCGCACTGCGGCGGCGCGATGATTCGGTTGTTTGGTTACTCTTGTCACTCCGTCTCAACGCCGAAGAATCTTGTCTCGATTCAGTTTTTACAGATATTAGCGAACGCAAACAGCAAGAACAGGCTTTACGTTTAATTGTTGAGGGGACAGCAGCAAAAACAGGTGATGAATTCTTCAACTCCTGCGTTCGTTACCTAGCTGAAGTATTACAAGTTCAGTATGCCCTAGTTACTGAGTTTGATAATGAACCAAAAACTAGAGTTCGCACTTTGGCATTTTGGTCTTGCGGGACTATAAACGAAAATTTGGAATATGATTTGCACGGTACTCCTTGCCAATATACCTTGGAAGGAAATATGTGTCACTATCCCCAAGGAGTACAAACCGCTTTCCCCGACGATGTAGATTTAGTGAGGATGAATGCCGAAAGTTTTTTTGGCGTTCCTCTCACCAGTTCATCCGGGGAAATTATTGGACATCTAGCAGTAATAGATGTTAAACCGATGAAGCACGATCCAGGACGGGAACTGATTATCAAAATCTTTGCTGCCCGTGCTGGTGCCGAATTAGAACGCAAACAAGCAGAAGCAGCCCTACAAGAAAGCGAGTTAAAGTTTCGTACTATCGTTGAAAAGGTCAATGATGTGTTGTTCGCGATCAGTGCTGATGGGGTTTTTAACTATATTTCCCCGAATATTTTGAATACTACCGGATTTGCCCCCAGCGAAATGGAGGGTAATTCTTTGACATTCTTTACTCATCCTGATGATGTGCAGAAATGTCAAGAAGTCGCTCAAACTATCCTCGCAACCGGTGAGGGAATTTCTGGTACTGAGTACCGCGCCAAACATCGCACTAAGGGCTGGGTTTGGCTAACTTCTAATGCAGTCCGCACACAAGATGCCCAAGGTAATTTCCAAATTGTGGGTGTAGCTCGTGATATTAGCGATCGCAAACAAGCAGAAGCAGCTTTACAACGTCGGACTCAAGCCGAAAGTTTACTCAGTAGTATTTCTCGGCAATTTATTGACCAAAATTTAGAAACAGCAATTAATTTTACACTCCAAGCGATCGCTCAGTTTATTAGTTCTGAACACAGCTGCATATTTGAATTATCCGAAGATCAAAGGCGATTCGACCTGATTCATGAATGGTGTGGCGAAGGTGTTGCACCATTAATTGATGTTGCCAAAGGATCGCCTGTTGAGAGTTTTCCCTATTTTTATACTCCAATCCTGCGTGGCAACTATATACAAATCCCTTCTGTGGCAGAATTGCCACCTGAGACAGCAGAGAGAAAGCTATTTGAGGGGATGTCATTTCAGTCTGTAGTTGCTGTACCCATGCTTCATTCTGGCAAAGTAGTTGGCTTTGTCGGTACAGCGATGATTCACTTGTGTAAAGCCTGGAGTCAAGAAGATATTAATTTATTGAAGTTGGTAGGTGAAATAATTGCGATCGGTCGAGCCAGACATCAGGCAGAAGAAGCGCTGAGAATTGCCAAAGAAGCAGCTGAAACTGCCAACCAAGCTAAAAGTGCTTTCCTCGCTAATATGAGCCACGAACTCCGCACGCCTCTCAATGCTATCCTTGGTTTTTCTCAGTTAATGGAACGAGATACTAGCCTCAACTCAAACCAACGTGAATCTTTAGCTACCATTAACCGCAGTGGCGAACACTTGCTCAACCTGATTAACGATGTTCTAGAAATGTCCAAAATTGAGGCTGGACAAATCATTTTCACCCCTGAAGACTTCGACCTTTATCTACTGTTGCAAACATTACAAGAAATGTTTCAGGTAAAGGCACAAACAAAGCAATTATTCCTCAGATTTGAAATTGCTCCCAATCTGCCCCGTTATATCCAGACAGATGAGGGGAAACTCCGCCAAGTTCTGATTAACCTTTTAGGTAACGCCGTCAAGTTTACTCAAACAGGCGGAGTTACTTTACGAGTCAGCTTGGGGAGTGAGAGTAGGGGAGCAGGGGGAGCAGGGGAGGCAGGGGAAGAAGAACTATTAAGCCCTGCCCCATGCCCAATGCCCAATGCCCCATGCCCCATGCCCCATTCCCAATCCCCAATGCCCCATGCCCCATTCCTTCACTTTGAAGTCGAAGACACTGGACGAGGAATAGCACCAGAAGAAATGAATAACTTGTTTCAGCCTTTTGTCCAGACAACAAGCGGTATCCAAACCAAGGAAGGAACTGGACTAGGACTAACTATCAGCCGTCAATTTGTGCGGTTGTTGGGTGGCGATATTCACATAACGAGTAGCCCTAGACAAGGATCTACTTTTAGCTTTGACATCCAAGTGAATTTAGCCGCAGAATTGAAGGTTTCACCAAGGTTGAATAAGGGACGTGTCATTGAGCTAGCACCAGGCCAACCTTCTTACCGGATTCTGGTAGTGGATGACCGTAAAGAAAACCGCGATTTAATTGTACAACTTCTTGGTAGCATTGGTTTTGAAATTAAGGCTGCAAATAATGGACAAGAAGCGATCGCAATGTGGCAAACTTGGCAGCCTCATCTTATTTGGATGGATATGCGGATGCCTGTAATGAACGGCTACGATGCAACTAAAGAAATTAGAGCCAAGGAAAGAAATACAAATACAAATCACCGCACTGTAATTATTGCCCTAACTGCCAGTGCTTTTGAAGAACAACAGGCGAGTATTTTAGCCGCAGGTTGCAACGACTTGGTTCGTAAGCCATTTCGTGAGCAGGTAATTTTTGAAAAGATTGCTGAATATTTGCAGGTGCGTTATATCTGTGCAGAAGAAAGCAGTGAAGATGCAACAGACAATAACCTAAAAAATATTCAATTTTCCATTTTGGATCTTCGCTCTGCAATTAATATTATGCCTACCCAATGGGTAACAGAACTTAATCAGGCAGCCGTTGAAGTCGATGCCGAAAGGATTTTTCAACTAATTGAGCAAATTCCACCAACACATTCTACTTTGGCAGAAAAATTGACAAATTTAGTCCGAAGTTTCTGCTTCGATGAAATTATTGATGTAACGGAAGAAAATTGTAACTGAGTCAACTTAATGTAAAATGGGCGCTTAGAAACCACATCTACACGAGGCTTTACCCACGGAGGTGGGTTTCAAACACTCAATTTTCGCCTATTAATATTTTCTTTGATTGTGCGATCGCATATTTGATAAGTAAAACCAAATTTGTATTAAATAAATTTTTTAATTATAAAAAGTTATTGAATGATAAGTTAAAAAGAAGTTTTAGTTAATAAAAAATTTTTTTGACTTATTAATTAACAAGTTTTAGTGACTACAACTCCTTCTGGAGCTACTAACAAAGAAGTTTTAGTAACTACAACTCCTTCTGGAGCTACTAACGGAGAAGTTTTAGTAACTACAACTCCTTCTGGAGTTACTAACAAAGAAGTTTTAGTGACTACAACTCCTTCTGAAGTTACTAACGGAGAAGTTTTAGTAACTACAACTTCTTTAAATAAACGAATTCAGGAGTCAGAATCAAGACGCGGCGCTCTCTAAGAGACGCTGCGCGAACGAATACTCGCTAATGCTATCCACCAGTTGTACAGAATACTCGACTGAATTCTGACTCCTGAATTCTGTTCGATAGATATTTATCAAGTTGTTGCTAAAGCAGGTTCTGCCACAAAATATTTTAGATTTTCTTGCTGAGTGGCGAATTTCAAATATTGAGATGCCATTTCTGGTGTTAGCAATTCAATCATTAATCTGTTTTCCACCCAAAACTCAATCACATCAAAGAAAGAATCGCGGTTACAGCACACTACACGCCAATCTTCACGGACACCGATTTGTTCAATTTCTTTTTGGCTGATGGGTACAGAAATAGCTGCATGAATATCTGTATACATAGAATTAATTGCAGTACGGACAAATACGCATTCTTCATCATTTTCACCAGGTTCAATTTGAGAGCCTAAAGGATAGAGTTCAATGGCTGTACCGTATTCATCAAAAGGTATAACCATATAGCTTCCTGGGTTAGGAGGAAAGGGAACAGCTTTTGCTTTTAAGATTTCTGCCAGAACTTGAGCAACATGGCTGGGGTTTTTAACAGCAATTGAAATATGGTGAATCATGGGATAACCTCAGTTCGATATTTTATAGATTACGAAGCAATAGGGGAGAACTAGGGGAAAAGGGTAAGGGGGAAGAGGGAAAAGGTTTAAATACTACCTTTTAACCTTTTCCCTTTTCCCCGCTTATTGAGGTCGCCCGTAATGAGCTTTACCCTGGCCATCGGCAGTCTCAAGTATTAGAACTTGCTGCCCGTACTCGTTCGTCTCAATCGACCACTCGTAAGTCTCAGGCTTTGCTGAATTGCGGCTGGAGTAGGTGCGCCCGCTATTGCAGATTTGCCCTTTGGATGTGCTGTCGCTAGGTTGGAAAGTCAGGCGTTGACCTTCAATCTTAACTTTGCCTTTTTCCTGTATAAAGAGATTAGATTCACAGTTATAGGTGGTGATTTGAAGCAGCCGATTTCGCTGGTAGTTACCGTTAGATGCAAGTTGAAATTGGTCGCTTGAACCATTTGGGGCTGCTGGCCGACCTGTATAGCTATCTTGGTATTGAATAGACGAGATTCGACCGTATCGCCACTCGCCCTGGAGTTCGGCAGGTACTCCAGCATCATTTTTACCCGCTTGACTTGCGCTTGGGTAGAAAACGAGGCTAGCGATAATTCCCAAACTAAATGCGCTAGTAGTTAAAAGTTGAGTAGCTTTTGGTTTTGTTATTGAGTACATATTGCTTTATAGAAATAGATTGATTTATCAACAAATGCAAATTCTGTGTGTTTATGTATGGCTTTTCTCCATAAGGGCGTATAGCTAGCTATACACCTTATATCCAAACGAAAGATTCACGCCAGAAATTGCAATCCATATTTGTTCAAAAGAGGCTGTATTTTGTCCATATTTGGCGATGGGCTATCTGCAACTTGACCCATTTCTTCATAAAAGTTTTTCGCGCCTTGAGGTGCAATTAAAACCAAAAATTTAGCAGTAGCAGAACGAATCTTGAAGGCGTGTGGTGCATTGTGAGGAATATTAACAAAAGAGCCGGTTGATGCCAAAATAGTTTCTGTACCAACTTGGATGTCTAGTTCTCCTTCGAGAATATAAAATGCTTCTTCCCAAGGGTGAGTATGCAGTGGTGGCCCATTTTCTTGTGTGTCTGTAATTTCATAAATTTTCCAAGCTTGATTTGTCTCTTCACCAGTTGCTTTGGTTGTAAATTGTCCACCCATAATTGAGAATTGATTACCTTCTCCTGGTGCAAGAATAATTGGTTTACGCATGATTGAAGTTTGCATACAAGTTACTCCGTACTTTGCAATTTGGTAGGTGTGAGCTATTAATTTGATTTGATGCTTTTAAGATTAGGAATTAATCGGGGAGAACTAGGGTAGATAAATGGATAATGGAAATTTTTTTTGTAACTGATTATTAAGACATTGAAGTAAGGTTACAATTTCTAGAAATCATTAGTAGCCTATTCTGGCTAAAGTCGATATTGCCAATGCCAAAAGAGTCGCTAAACTTTCCCAAAGCAGACATACTGGTGATTGATGACACGCCAGAAAACCTGAATCTCTTATCTGCCATGTTGACGGAACAGGGATATAAAGTTCGGAGTGTGACTAAGGGTTCTACGGGTTTACGAGGAGCAAATGCAGTTCCCCCCGACCTAATTTTGTTGGATGTGAATATGCCTGAGATGAATGGCTATGAAGTCTGCGAACATTTGAAGGCAAGCGATCGCACTCGTGAAATCCCAGTAATTTTTATCAGCGCTTTGGGTGATGTGCTAGATAAGGTGAAAGCCTTTGCAGTTGGGGGAGTGGACTATATCACTAAGCCTTTTCAACTAGAAGAGGTTTTAGCACGAATTGAAAATCACTTAACGATTTGGAAACTGCAACAACAACTCCAAGCCCAAAATGAGCGGTTGCAGCAGGAAATTCACGATCGCACCAAAGCAGAAGAGAAGTTTGCTAAAGTTTTTCGCTCTAGTCCCAATCCAATAGCGATCGCTACAGTCTCAGATGCTCGTTTTATTGATGTCAATCCCAGTTTCTTGAAGATGAGCGGCTACTCTCTAGACGAAGTGATTGGCAATACTGCCACTGAACTTAATTTGGGTAAAAGCACAGTGGCGATGTCTAACGACAAGCCGCCAAGCGTCTACGCTCAAACAATTCAACTTCTGCCAGAAACCGGGTCACTGTACAATCTAGAATTTGAATTTTCAACTAAGTGTGCAGAACTCAAAACTATACTGATATCTCTCGAATTGATTGACTTAGCTGGAGTACCGTGTGCTTTATTAATTGCCAATGACATCACCGAACGCAAACGTCTAGAAAACGAATTTATCTCTTTAGTCAGTCATGAATTGCGTACACCTTTAACTTCCACAATGGGAGCATTAGATTTATTGGGTTCAGAACAACTGGGAACTCTGAATGAACAAGGCCAAAAAGTTCTGAGCATTGCCACCACTAACACTGAACGCCTAATTCGTTTAGTGAACGATATTCTCGATTTAGAGCGGATGAAATCGGGCAAAATATTCACGCGGAAGATGAAGTGCAACGCCGCAGACTTGCTAACTATGGCTACAGAAGCCATGCAAGCAATGGCCGATCAATTACAAGTCCAATTGATTATAAATCCTGTAGAAGTTGAACTTTGGGCAGATCCCGATCGCCTGCTGCAAACCCTGACTAATTTACTGAGCAACGCTATTAAGTTTTCTGAACCAGGAGACACAGTATATATAAGTGCCACTCTCTCAGAATCTCAAGGCGTTGAGCCTAAAGAAAATGAGCCTTTATTACCCAAATACCTTTTGATTACTATCCAAGATCAAGGGCGAGGAATTCCTGAAGATAAATTACAAATAATTTTCGAGCGCTTTCAGCAGGTGGATGCATCCGACTCCCGTAACAAAGGAGGAACAGGTTTAGGACTGGCTATTTGCCGAGATATCATCCAGCAACATGATGGCAAAATCTGGGTTCAAAGCATTTTAGGTAAAGGTAGCACCTTTTATGTACTACTACCTTTACCAAGTTTGCAATAAAAAAGAGGGGAAAAGGTTAAAGGTTAAAGGGAAAAGGGAGGAACAAGTCGCCCTAACGTGGCGAGGTTTTTACCTTTCCCTCTCACGGATGCCTTACCCCTTACCCTTTCCCCTTTCCCCTTTCCCCCTTCCTCCTTCTTGATAAACTACTTCTAACAGCTTAATTCTTCCCTACTTTTCCCAATCTGGCTTTAGAATAGCTCAAGAGCGATCAAGCAAATCAGCACATATATTTTGTAAGAGTGCCGTTATGAACAGAAATATCTTGATTGTTGATGATGAAGAAGATGTGCGGGCGATCGCCAAGTTGGGATTAGAAATGGCTGCTGGCTGGAATGTATTGACAGCAAGTTCTGGGCAGGAAGCTTTGAAGGTGGCTGCTACCCATAAACCAGATGTCATCTTACTAGATATGATGATGCCTGATATGGATGGGCGTGCAACTCTGCAACAACTGAAAGCTAACCCCGCCACCAAGAAAATTCCAGTAATTTTATTAACAGCTAAACTCCAGCAATCAGATCGAGAAAGTTTTGCTGATTTGAATGTCGCTGCTATCTTTGCCAAGCCTTTCCGTCCATTGAAACTGGCAGAGCAAATCAGTGAAGTACTGGTTGCCCTTTAGTTTTAGATTCATAATCCTTTCAACTTGTCGTTATAGAGGCTCTAGCTCTAGTTACTTCTGGGCATAAATAAATTTGCTTGAAATTTACTTGCCCTCAAACCCAGCCTGACAGAGGTAATTCCACTATCTTTATCTTTCCCCCTGCCTCTTCGCTCAGAGCTAATATCCAGTTCTCATACCTCAATTATTTTAAAAAATTTTCTGCTATTGCAACTATCTCCCCTACTTCTCCCCGATTCTTCTCTAAATTCAAATCAGAAGAACAGAGAACACCGCACAAAACAAGTGTAGAATCTCTGCGGTTTAGATAAGTCAACAAAAACGGAGGATAGACGGATGTTACACCAAATTAAAGAATTACTGCAAAACGCCCAATTACAAGAGCAAGTAAAAGCAGCAGCTAATCAAGCAGAAGCTATTAAAGTGTTAGCGATCGCTAGTGCAGAGAAAGGTTATAACTTCACAGTCGAAGCTATCTCTCAAATGCTGGCAGAAATAACCTTTGTCGATTCCAACGAACTGAGTGAAGAAGAATTACTCAGTGTTAGTGGTGGGATGATGGCTGATAGTGCGCCTAAGCTATGTCATACAGAAGGCTGTGGTGGCGGACACTGCTAAAAAAGGTATGTAGCTTCTCTTGCTCTTCGGCATTGTAGCCTCCAGGATCAGGTTGTTTTTCTAAAAGAGCTTTTTAGATCCAACTTTTCCAATATTTTTATTTGGATAATTTCCATACTTGGTACTGAGGTTCAACTCAGAAAGAGATGCTGCATAACACATTCCCTCTTAGCTCCTTTGAGCAGAGGGGAGAGAAAATCTCAAGAATAATTATTACCACCAATAGGAGAATCTAATTATGTTGTCACAAATTAAAAACCTACTCCAAAACACCCAGTTACGTGAGAACATGCAAGCAGCAGTTACCCAAACAGAAGCCATCAAACTGTTGCTAATTGCTAGTGCAGAAAAAGGTTATACTTTCACAGCCGAAAGCGTAGCTCAAATGCTGGCAGAACTGACCTTTGTGGACTCCAACGAACTGAGTGAAGAGGAATTACTCAGTGTTAGCGGCGGGATGATGGCTGAAAGTGCGGCTAAACTATGTCATACAGATTCCTGCGGTGGTGGACACGCTGGTTGCTGCTAAAAAAAGTATAGACCTCTTTTTTTGCAAGAGGGGAAAAGGTTAAAGGGTAAAGGTTTTTTCTTTTCCCCTTAACCGACAAATATTGAATTCCTTCTTTGCTTTTCTATGAAGGTAAAGAGGGAATTTCATTCATAATTCTCACCAAATTTAAGAAAATATAATTCTTATTCCTATTTTCCGCCTTATCCCATTGATATCTCAATACGGTTCGGTTAAAGGGGAAAGGTTTTGAATACATCCTTTACCCTTTACCCCTTACCCTTTCCCCAGACCACAAAGAAATTGATATCTCTGTTTTAACTTTCACTATGAAAAATCCAGCTATGGTTCAACAACTTGTTCGCTTATCCCAACAGAAAACATCAGACGATTTAAGAGCGATCGCAGCCAATGCTAGCTTTATCTGGGAACGTCTTGATGAAAGCAGATTTGCAATTAATGGCGATCGAGTCAACGAACAAGAAATTAACCGTCGGCGCGATCGCTGGTGCGAAGTTGCAGCAGAAGGTAAATTAGATACATTGCACAAACGCTTACAGTGGGAAGGGTTAGACCTCGATACTGTTAGTTCCAAATTGGGAACTATCGAGTTGCTTGGCGATCAACCTTTGCCTGAGTGGGCAGAAACCTTGCAGCAAATCATCCAAACCGCTACAGGATTCAATTCTGCAACTGAAGTTTTTCTACCAATTGATTCACAAAATCCGATCGCCTTTGAAGATATTCTTTTGCCTGCTATCTTGGTAGCCAGACAGCAATTACTGACTCGCTGCAACAGTCAATTCACCCAAGATTGTCTTCCCTTATCGATTCTTTCCCAAACTGCTTACAGTTCTCTAGAATGTGGTCTACTGAAACGATTAGCAGGAATTTGCACAAAGACATTAGATTTTGAATTCTCTCAGGTGCGTCCCTTTGGTCAAAACTTGCTCGGCTTGCTGGGACTGGAGAAAGAAAACAATAACACTCACTACACCAAGTTCGTCAATCAACTCCTAGAAGATGGAATGCTGACGTTCTTCCAAAAATATCCAGTTCTCGGTCGGTTAGTGGGAACAGCCGTCAATTTTTGGGTTGAGTTTACTGCTGAATTTCTCGAACGTTTAGTTGCAGATAGGACAGATATTCAACAAACGTTTGATGAAAGAATTATCCCATTTTCTCAAAACAAAGTTGCTGAAATTCAAACATCCATTTCCGATCCACACAAACGCGGACGAACGGTAATTTTGCTCACCTTTGAGTCTGGACTTAAACTTGTTTATAAACCCAAAGATTTAGGATTAGAGGTTGTATTTAACCAATTTTTGGATTGGTGCAATCAACACAGCAATCTTTTAGATTTTAAAATAATTCAAGTACTGGAGCGCAATGGTTACGGTTGGGTAGAACATGTTGAACAGTTGCCTTGTGTGGATGAAGCAGCTGCGAAACGATTCTATCAACGTTCTGGGATGTTGTTGTGTGTGCTTTATGCTTTGCGGGGAACAGATTGCCATTACGAAAACTTAATTGCCAATGGCGAACATCTGGTGCTGATTGACATGGAAACGCTGCTGCACCACGAACCGAATCTCATTGAAGACTCACCGCTTACCCAAGATTTAGAAACAACCGCCACACAACAATTTTGGGATTCCGTACTCCGCACCGGACTTTTACCCCGTTGGGACTTTAGTGGCGATCGCAGTGTCGCTTATGATATTAGCGGGCTAGGCAGCACAGATCCCCGACTATCTCCCCGCAAAGTCCCGCGCTGGCAGAACATTAATACAGATAATATGCATCTGTCCTCTGAGTCTGTAACCTTGCCGATTGGGAAAAATGTGCCGTGCTTGGGTGAAGTTGTTCTATCTCCAAACGATTATCAACTCCAAATCACCACTGGGTTTGAGCAGATGTATCGCTTTTTGATGGCGCACAAAGATTTCTTAATTTCAAGCCAAAGTTTGTTATCTGCGATGCAAAATCAGCAGGTGCGCTTTATCTTCCGCAACACCCGCATTTATGGCATCATCCTCCAAAAAGCTTTAGCACCCGATTATCTCAAACACGGTGTAGATTACAGTATTCAACTCGATGTTCTCAGTCGTGCTTTTCTAGTTGCTCAAAATAGACCAAACGCTTTTCCTGTTTTGAGCGCAGAACTCCGAGCGATGGAACAATTGGATATTCCCTTCTTCACGGCTAGCGCGGTGGTTGATGAACTGAGTTTAAACGGTTCTTCTTCCATTCCCAACTACTTCAAGCAATCCAGTTACCAAGACCTGCTCAACCAGTTACAATCTCTGGATGAAACCGACTTAGCTCGACAAGTAGCGATTATTCAAGGCTCCTTCGATGCCAAGATTGCAACCACTTCCAGCCGCCAAGGTGGGCAATGGCAAGGCGAATCGTTACCGTTGCTAAATTCGGAAGAATTGATTGCTGAAGCCAAGGAAATCGCCACTCAACTGGAAACCAGAGCCATTTCTGACCCTGATGGCAGCGTTAACTGGATTGGCCTAGACTTTGTACCTCGCGCCGAACGATATCAACTGCAAGTATTGAACAATTGTCTCTCTGACGGACGTTCTGGAGTTGCCTTGTTTTTAGCTGCACTGAGTCAAGTAACTGATGATTCCCGTTACCGCGATTTAGCATTGAGGACAGTACAATCTCTGCGTCGCCAAATCCACACTATCGATCCCGAAACTTGGGAACGCATGGCTCGTTTCATGGGTGTTGGGGGTGCAACAGGTTTAGGATCGATGATTTATAGCCTGGTGAAAATTAGTCAATTTCTCAACGATGCAACGCTGTTGCCAGAGGCTCAAGTATTAGCGGATTTGATGACACCAGAACTAATTGCTGCCGATGAACACTTGGATATTATGAGTGGAGCAGCTGGGGCAATTTTGGGGTTATTGTCCCTGCATCAAGCCACAGGAGAAGCAACAGTTTTAGAAAAAGCGATCGCCTGTGGACAACATTTAATCAACCGTCAAGTTAGCCACAACGGTGCGCCCAAAGCTTGGCATACTTATTGGGATAAGCCCTTAACTGGCTTCTCTCATGGAGCCGCAGGTATTTCCTATGCCTTGCTCAGACTTTATGCCGCCACCTCAGAGGGCAAGTACTTAGAAGCAGGTTTAGCAGGAATCGAGTATGAGCGTAGCGTCTTTTGCCAGTCCACCGCCAACTGGCCCGACTTCCGCAGAATGGGACAACCGGGACAACCTGACTTTGCAAATAAGTGGTGTCATGGTGCAGCCGGGATTGGTTTGGGACGCTTAGGCAGTTTGAGAATCGTGGAAACGTCGGAAATTCAACAAGAAATTGAAATTGCTCTCCAAACTACTCAGAGTTTTGGCTTACAAGCGATCGATCACTTATGCTGTGGCAATTTCGGTCGAGCGGAAGTGCTGTTAGTCGGTGCAAAAATCTGTTCCCGTCCTGATTGGCAGCAAATTGCTCACCAGAATGCAACAAATGTTGTGGCTAGAGCCAAGCGAACTGGAGCTTATCAACTGTTCCCCAACTTACCCAATTCTGTATTTAATCCTGGCTTTTTACCCGGCATATCTGGAATTGGTTATCAATTGCTGCGTCTGGCTAACAATGACTTGCCTTCAATATTATTGTGGGATTGAGCTTGTTGTTTGTACCCAAAAACCGCATTATCAAAAAAAAAGCCCTTCTACCGAGGTTGGGGAGGGCTTTTTTTGGGCATCACGAACTGGGTAACTTAAGCTTGTGAATCTTCAAACCTCTTTTTTATGCCTTCAAATGAGCCTGTAGGATCATTTATATTAAAAGCAAATCCCGGTGTTGGTACGTTGCCATTTTTAAAGATTACAGCGGCGGGAGGTGCCGGATATATGAGTGGCACAATTGCACGAGAATATGCTTGTACGTTCTCTCTGATTTCACCTACAACAATTTTGTATTTATCTCCAAAAGATTTTTCAGCTTTTGACACTAGTTCATTATTTAATGATCCAGTATCATCTGCCAAAATCACAACAACAGGCTTGTCAGATTTTAAAACTTCAGCTTCAAAATTATCTCGATTGACAGTTGTTATAGTAGCAGCGATCGCAGGAGATGATAAGAACATCATTCCACTTACAACCAACATTAAGACTACTAACATTAGTCGCCGTGTAATTCTATTAACACTTTCCATGATTTTTGCAGACATATTTCTGTGTATCTATCTCAAATTTCAAGTAACCTAGCACAGCTAAAAAAGCGACACAAGGACAGTTAAGACAGATAAGACACTTAAGGAAAAATCTATCAAAAGAGGTAGCTAGGAAATACTGGGAATATTTCATTTGAGTAGAAGCGATCGCTTCCCTTACTTCTCCCCTAGTTCTCCCCGATCGCACTTTAATCTTAAAAGTCTAGAAGTCTTAAGGTTCTAGGTGCTGTCAGCAAGAAGGAGAACAATGCAACTAAAACACAGCCACATCTATCGCCCAGAAGCTTTAGAGCGCTTATCTTCACCAGAACAACTGGATCAAGCGATAAATGTAGTCAAGCCTCAAGCTTGGTTGACTTTATCTACCATGACTTTTGTGGTTGCTGTAGCTGGCCTTTGGAGTGTGTTCGGCAGAATTCCCCTCACCGTCACAGGTCAAGGTATCTTGATTAAACCGCACCATGTTGTGGAATTTCAAGCACCCAGTTCTGGCCCGTTACTAACTCTGAAGGTAAAGGCGGGAGATGTTATTAAACAAGGTGATGTACTAGGGATAATCGACCAATCAGCGCTGAAGCAGCAATTACAGCAAGAGCAAATAAAATTGCAACAATTGCAAACCCAAAATCAAGAGACTGATAGGTTACAAAAGCTGCTGATTGACCAACAAATCATTACTCTTGGACAGCAGAGAATGGATTTGGAAAATAATCTGCGCCGAGAGCAAGATGCACCAAAGTTACGCGATCAAACCCAAAGAGCGATCGCTCAAAAACGTCAAAGCATTAATTCTCGCAAACAACAAATTAATTATTTACTTAAAACTCTTAAAGGACGAGTTGATAATCGTCGTCACCTTTTCGAGCAGCATGTCATCAGCCAAGATATGTTGGTGCAAGCTGAACAGGAATATTTTAACACTCAAAGCGAACTCTCAGATATTGATGTGCAATTAAAGGATCTGGAAATCCAAGAAACTACTACGCAAAGAGAATATCTGGAAAATCTTAATAGAATTGACGAAATTAAAACCAAAATTAAAGACCTGAATACTCAAAATACTAAATTACGCGAGCAAGACCTGAACCGATCAATTGACAAAACAAATCAAATTCGGGAAGTAAAGCGGCGAATTGCCCAATTAGAACTGCAATTATCTCAAGAAAGTAGAATTATTAGCAAATATAATGGTCACATTCTCGAACTGAGTGCTGTCCCTGGACAAATGATGAATCCGGGTACTCGTTTGGGGTCAATCGAAGCTGAAAAAGCAAATTCAAAACTTATGAGTCTTGTTTACTTTGCTAATAAAGATGGTAAGCAAATCAAGCCAGGGATGGCTGTACAGGTGACTCCCAGCTTTGCCAAGCGTGAGCGCGAAGGTGGCATTGTCGGAACGATCGCAGATATTTCTTCATTTCCTGTAACTACACAAGATATTACAGCGATCGTTGGTAACAAAGAAATGGCCGCCAGTCTTGCGGGTAAAGGTGAAAATCAGGTGCAAGCTTTTGTCCAACTCAAAGAAAATCCGACATCAGTCAGTGGCTACAAATGGTCATCTTCTGACGGCCCTGCTTTAAAAATATCCTCCGGCACAACTACCTCTGTTCAAGTAAAAGTTGGAGAAAAAGCACCAATTTCTTATATTATTCCTATGCTGCGATCTTGGACGGGGATTTATTAAATTGGGAATGGGGAATTGGGCATTGGGGACTGGGGACTGGGGACTGGGGATTGGGAATTGGGAATGGGGAATTGGGCATTGGGCATTGGGGAATTGGGAATTGGGAATTGGGAATTGGGAATAGAAAGTTAAAAATTAAAGGTTCACCCTCAGAAGCTCAACTTTCACCCTCAGAAGCTCAACTTTCACCCTCAGAAGCTCAACGTTCACCCTCAGAAGCTCAACTTTCACCCTCAGAAGCTCAACTTTCACCCTCAGAAGCTCAACGTTCACCCTCAGAAGCTCAACGTTCACCTTCAGAAGCTCAACGTTCACCTTCAGAAGCTCAACTTTCATCCTCAGAAGCTCAACTTTCACCCTCAGAAGCTCAACGTTCACTCTCAGAAGCTCAACGTTCACTCTCAGAAGCTCAACGTTCACCTTCAGAAGCTCAACGTTCACCTTCAGAAGCTCAACGTTCACCTTCAGAAGCTCAACGTTCACCCTCAGAAGCTCAACGTTCACCCTCAGAAGCTCAACGTTCACCCTCAGAAGATTTTTACTTCCCAGTCCCCAGCCCCCAATCCCCAATCCCCAGTCCCCAATGCCCCATACCCCATGCCCCATGCCCAAACCAAATCGTGTTCGCACTTCTACACTTTTACAAATGGAAGCGGTTGAATGTGGTGCGGCTGCTTTGGGAATAATTCTTAGCTATTACGGGCGGGTTGTGCCACTGGCTAAATTGCGTGAAGAATGCGGTGTCTCGCGGGATGGGAGTAAAGCTTTTAATATTCTCAAAGCTGCCAAAAACTATGGACTCAATGCTAAAGGTTTAAAACTGTCTCTAGAAAAGGTGACAGCTACCCGTCTTCCCTACATTGCCTTTTGGAATTTTAACCATTTTCTTGTGGTAGAAGGATATAGCAAAAAATGCGTCTACCTCAACGATCCTGCTAGTGGTCGGAGAACAGTGAGTTGGGAAGAGTTCGATCGCGCATACACTGGTGTTGTGCTGACAATGGAACCAGGAGCAGACTTTCAGAAGGGCGGCAAAAAAAATCACATTATTTCGGCTTTAACTACCCGTTTACAAAATTCACGAGTTACTATCTTGTTTTGTCTGCTAGCTGGGTTATTGTTAACATTGCCTCGGTTAGCCGTGCCAGCCTTTTCTCAAGTCTTTATCGATGAGATTTTAATCCAAGATCGGCAAGATTGGTTACGACCTTTATTGCTAGGAATGCTGTTAACTACTATACTGCGAGCATTCCTTGCCAGACTGCGGCTTACCTACCTGCGGCGATTGATGGTTAAGTTGTCAGTCAGCACATCAGGACAGTTTCTCTGGCATATTCTGCGATTGCCTGTTGGGTTTTATGACCAACGTTTTGCAGGGGAAATTAGTAGTCGGATGCAATTGAATGACCGAGTGGCAGAAGTTCTCTCAGGGCCTTTGGCAACTACATTAATTGATGCAGTAATGATGGTCTTTTACCTGCTGATTATGATTCAGTATGACCAATTATTGAGTGCGATCGCAGTTGGTTTTGCTGCAATCAATATTTTCGCCCTCCTATTTTTATCGCAATCTCGTGTCGATGCTAATATCCGTCTAGCTCAGGAATACGGTAAAGTCGGTGGTGTGACAGTTAGCGGCATCCAAACAATAGAAACCATCAAAGCTTCTGGGTTGGAGTCAGATTTATTTGCTCGGTTTGCTGGTTATTACGCTAAAGCCCTCAACGCCCAACAACAATTAGGCTTAAAAACTCAAATTCTCACCACATTACCAACAATTTTGACAGCCCTAACCACAGCTTCTATTCTACTGATTGGCGGCTTTCAGGTAATGAATGACAATCTTAGTATTGGAATGCTGGTTGCCTACCAAAGTTTAACACTGAGCTTCTTAGAGCCAGTTAATAGCCTCGTTAATTTCGGCAGCACACTGCAAGATTTAGAAGCTGACTTAAACCGCCTTGATGATGTCCTGCAAAATCCTGTTGATTTGGAAGTGGAGGGGAGGCAGGGAGCAGGGGGCAGGGGGCAGGGAGAAGGGGGAGAAATTACTTTTTCATCTCTGTGGCAATTACAGGGACATATTGAGTTACGAAATATCACTTTTGGCTACAGTCGGGTGGAACCTCCTTTAATTGAGAATTTGAGCTTAACTGTTCAACCTGGACAACGAATAGCGCTTGTGGGGGGAAGTGGTTCAGGTAAATCTACAATTGCTAAACTAATTTGCGGTCTTTATCAACCTTGGGAAGGGGAAATCTGTTTTGATGGTGTAGAGCGATCGCAAATTAAGCGTTCTGTGTTGGCTAACTCATTGGCAATGGTTGAGCAGGATATCTTTTTATTTGCGGGGACTGTGCGAGACAATATCACTCTTTGGGATTCAACTGTGCCAGAAGCTGATTTGGTGCAAGCTTGTTATGATGCAGCCATTCATGATGCGATCGCTTCTATGCCTGCCAAATATGACTTTGAATTGATTGAAGGCGGTATGAATATCAGTGGTGGGCAACGCCAACGTTTAGAAATCGCCCGCGCTTTGGTGAGAAATCCCACAATATTAGTACTAGATGAAGCAACCAGCGCCCTCGATGTAGAAACCGAATTGATGATTAACCGTAACTTGCAACAACGTGGTTGCTCCTGTGTTGTAGTTGCTCACCGCCTGAGTACAATTCGTGATTGCCATAAAATTATTGTTCTAGACCAAGGTAAAATTGTCCAAAGTGGTACTCATGAGGAATTATGGCAGCAAGGCGGAACTTATGTTCGCTTACTCCACGCGGCAGAGGCATAGTTGAGCAATGAGTAGCCAGCAGGTGAATCTGTACTCCTTTCAGGCAAACGAACCAGTATTGTTAAATGACTCAGAAATATTCTGGATAGTGCAGTCTGGGACATTAGCTGTATTTGCGACTGGAGTTAAAAACAGTTTACCAAAGGAGCAGCGCCGCTATCTGTTTCATGTCAACCCTGGGGAAGCATTGTTTAGTGCAGCTTTCTTACCAGAAAAAAGCCAATGGAGTTTTGTAGCGATCGCAACTGAACCTACCCAATTATGCCAGATGTCAATGGTTGATTTGGTTCAGGGAATCGCGGCGGTTGACTCTCAAGCCATAGAACTTTTAGAAGGTTGGATAAATCATTTAGGTCAATTTCTTAATGCCCAGCAAACAGTTTTGACAACGGCATTAAACCTTGTGCAGACATCGGGACAGAATTTTTCATTATCCACTGGTGAGGCACTACATCTGTGGCAACAAACACTTGTATGGGTGAAATTGCAGCAAGGTAATACTAGCTGGATGGGAGTTGAGGAACTAACCTTGAATCCCGCCTCGCCAGCTTTTCCGTTCACGAGTGCAATGTGGTTGGAGGCAGAAAATGCAGTTATTGGACAGGTGCTAGCAACGGCAGATTTACCAAGTAATGAAGAAATATGCAGCAGTTTAGTATGTTTACATACTTATTTCTTTTGCTACTTGAGTTTGCTAGCAAACAAGCAAGCAGAAGCAGAATTTCAGCAGTTTCAGCAAAGAGAGCAACTTAATCAGCAAGTAATTGAGGGCGCACTCTCTGACTTAGCAACAGTATTGCAACCAGAGCAAGAAGCTGTATTTTCTCAAGAGGGGCCGCCTTTATTGGTAGCAATGGGAGCAATTGCACGGACATTAGGAATTGAGATTCGTCCAGCAGCAGATAATTTTAGTTCTATTCAAGACCCTGTGGCAGCGATCGCCCAATCATCGCACATTCGCATCCGGCGTGTGACTTTGGCGAATGGTTGGTGGCGACAAGATCAAGGGCCGATGTTAGCTTATACCCAATTAGAAAAGCGCCCAGTAGCTTTATTACCCACAGAAAACCGAGATTATGCGATCTTTGACCCAGTTGCGCGGACTCGCCTCCCTGTAAATGAGGCAGTAGCAAAAACACTGTCAACATCTGCCTACGTTCTGTATCGACCGTTGCCCCAAGTAGCACTCAAAGCCATCGATTTACTTCGGTTTGGGATGAAAGGTTATGAAAAAGACATCGTTAGTATTTTAGTAGTGGGGCTACTGGGGACGATATTGGGAATGGTTGCACCACAAGCAACAGCAATTTTAATCAATCATGCCATTCCAGATAGCGATCGCGCTTTACTGTGGCAAATAGGATTGGTCATGTTTGCGGTTGCTTTTGGACAGTTAGCTTTTCAAATTGCCCAAAGTATTATTACCCTACGAGTTGAAAGCGCCACTGATAGCGTATTGCAGCCAGCTATTTGGGATCGCCTGCTGAGATTAAGTCCGAGGTTTTTTCGTCAGTATACTGCCGGAGACTTAGTTAACCGTGTCATGGCGGTGAGGGAAATTCATCAAAAACTCAGTGGTGCTACCCAAAGAACGTTGTTGAGTGGAGTTTTTGCCCTATTCAATTTAGTGTTGATGTTTATTTACAGCTGGCAATTAGCGCTGTTAGGAGTAGGTTTAGCAATCTTTGCTGCTGTGGTTACGACAGTTGCAAGTTTCCTCTTGGTGAATAAATCCCGCAAACAGCAAGAACTCAATGGCGCGATTCAGGGACTTACTATCCAACTAATCAACGGTGTTGCCAAATTGCGGGTAGCAATGGCAGAAGAACGGGCATTTGCTGCTTGGGCAAAAAAGTATAGCCAGCGAATCCGGCTAAAGGCGAATTGGCAACAGATTAAAGATGGTATGTCTGTATTCAATGAAGCACTACCCTTAGTAAGTTCTATATTGCTTTTCGGGTTTGCAATGCTGTTGATGCAGCCACGCCTCACACTTGGTATATTTGTTGCTTTTAACTATGCCTTGACAATTTTCATCAAAGGGATAATTGACCTGAGCAATACTGGATCTGAGATTTGGGGTATTGTACCAATATGGGAACGAGCAAAACCAATTTGGCGATCGCAGCCTGAAGATAACTCAACCAAAGTTAACCCTGGTCAATTAAGTGGTCGTATTGCCCTAGAAGGTGTGAGTTTTCGCTACTCGGAAAATGGCAACTTAATTCTCAATAATGTCAGTTTATATGCTGAACCAGGAGAATTTGTAGCGATTATTGGCCCTTCTGGAAGTGGTAAATCAACAATATTCCGGTTGTTGCTGGGATTTGAAACTCCATTGACAGGCAGTGTCTACTATGATGGCAAAGACTTGGCAGATTTGGAACTTCAGGCTGTACGCAGACAGTTAGGGGTAGTATTGCAAAATGGCAAATTTGGAACTGGCTCAATTTTTGATAATATCACCGCCGGAGCCTTGGTTTCTCTAGAACAAGCTTGGGAAGCTGCACAGATGGCAGGCTTTGCTGATGACATCAAACAAATGCCAATGGGGATGCATACTATAATCGCCGAGGGGGGTACTAATCTTTCTGGGGGACAACGGCAAAGATTATTGATTGCGCGATCGCTAGTTGCAAAGCCCAAAATTATTTTAATGGATGAAGCAACCAGCGCTCTAGATAATCGCACCCAGGCAATTGTGACTGAAAGTTTAGCTAAATTAAATGCTACCAGAGTGGTGATTGCCCATCGCCTTAGCACAATTCGTCATGCAGACCGCATTTATGTTCTTGATGCAGGTAATGTAGTGCAGATGGGTAATTACTCAAACTTGATTACACAAGAAGGGTTATTTGCCCGACTTGTAGTTCGGCAGTCATAACTATACGGAATCTCAAGGAGGCATCTTTGTCACAGATTAACTTTTATTTATATAGCAAGGGACTGGGGACTGGGGACTGGGGACTAGGGACTAGGGACTGGGTGAAAAGTCTTTTTGTGTTTAAGTTTCATCATCTGTTGATATCCTAACCATCTTGACTGTTACCATATATTTGGTTAAAACAGCACTGTATTAGGTATTAGGTATCGCAGCCAAAATAGAATAACGACGGATATCTTCTAGTGGCGCAGCTATTAATCCTTCTAGCTTGGCTATTGCTGCTTGCAGATGAGGTGATGCTAAATGAGTATCCAGTGCTGCCGCAGATTCCCACTCTTCTACAAAAGTAAAATCTGTTGAATCTGATTGATTTTGTAAAAGTTGATATTTAATGACACCTACTTCAAGTTTCGTTGATTCAATCAGTCCTAATAATATTGCTTTGAGTTCTTCTACTTTATCTGGTAAAGCCACAAAATGAGCTACAACATGAATGGTTTGGTTAGTCATTGGTGAATGTTAATTAGTTATTAGTTCTTAGTTATTAGTCCATAGCCAACAGTTCATAGTCAATAGAAGTAATTGAAAAAGGGTTACTAGTACAGCACGGCGGAAGTAAACCACCCATTACAAATCTATGAAACGCTTACGCTGTATTCATTTTTAATTTTTAATTTTTAATTCCGCCTTGCGGTACTAGCCCCTCACATCTAACATTTGTCTCCTGACAAGAGCATGGCCAGATTGAACATCAAACCAGTGAATATCTTCAGGAGGCAATGTCAGTGTAATAACCTCGCTACTCCAATTTTGGTCTGTTGGCAGCAAAGCGCGTACTGTAATGGCTCCAGTTTGTGAACCCTCAACTTTGACACTAACCAAATAGTGCATACCCAAGTTTTCTACTAGATACACTCGCCCTTGAATAGTTTGGGTATCACCTGGTTGGGCAATGCGAACGTTTTCTGGGCGGATACCTAGCACAATCTGAGGTGGTACAGTTGGTATATCTGGTAGAGGTACTTGGAAGTTACCTAATATAGCGTAGCGTTCCTTACAAGGAAGAGTTAGCAAATTCATCTGAGGGCTACCAACAAATCCAGCCACAAATAAATTAGCTGGATGGTTATAGATGATTTCGGGCGGGTCAAGTTGCTGGACATAGCCATCGTTAAGTAAAGCTACTTTGGTGGAGAGTGTCATCGCTTCTGTTTGGTCATGGGTAACATAGACCACAGGGACTTTTTGATCTGCAAAAATTTGCTTGAGGTCGGCTCGGACTCGTTCTCGCAACAGCGCATCCAAGTTACTTAACGGTTCATCTAGCAGGTACACATCGGCATTACGCACCAAAGCACGACCAACTGCAACCCGCTGGCGTTGACCTCCAGACATTTGACCAGGCTTGCGGTTCATTAACTCTGCTAATCCTAAAATTTCTGCTACTTCTGCCACTCGCTGTTTAATTTCTGTCGGTGGTACTTTTTTCAGCTTGAGTCCAGAGGCAAGGTTTTCGTACACTGTCATGTGCGGATAGAGTGCGTAACTTTGAAATACCATTGCGATATTGCGATCGCCTGCTGACTTATATGTTACATCCACGTCGCCGATCTTAATCTCACCGCGAGTAGGTTCTTCAAGACCTGCAATCATACGTAAAACAGTCGATTTGCCACAGCCAGAAGGGCCAAGTAAAGTCAGAAATTCATCGTTATTTACTGTTAAGCTTACGTCTTTGACAGGGACGACTTTGGAAGTATAGGTTTTATTCAAATTTTTGAGTTCGAGTTTAGCCATTTTTCTTTTGTCATTGGTCATTGGTCATTAGGCAAACAGGGTATGGGGAAAGGGAAAGGGGTAAAGAGAAAAGGGGAAAGATTAAATTTATTCCTTTTCCCTTTAACCTTTAACCTTTTCCCCTGCCTCCTTGTCCCCCTTATCCCCTTATCCTTTAACAGCACCAGCAGTCAAACCTTGAACAATCCGGCGCTGGAAAAACAAAACTAGTAAAACCAGAGGTAACGTTCCTATAACAGTAGCAGCAGCGATCGCACCATAGGGAATTTCAAATACTGTTGCACCGCCCAATTGAGCAGCAGCAACGGGAATCGTCTTCATCTCTTCACGAGTCATAAAAGTCAGAGCGAAGATAAACTCGTTCCAGGCAAAAATAAAGGTGAGAATTCCAGTCGTTACTAAGGCGGGAAGGGTCATAGGCAATACAATTTGCCACAGTAGTTGAAAGGTGTTGTAGCCATCGACCCTAGCGGAATCTTCTAAGTCTTTAGGTAATTGTTGGAAAAAGCTTCTGAGTACTAAAATTGTCAGGGGTAAATTAATGGCGGTGTATGGTATAATCAGCGCTAAATAATTGTTGCCCAGTCTGAGGGCTTGAATAATTTCTAACAGTCCGAGGAACAACAGAATTCCAGGAAATAAAGTCACCATGAGAACGCTGGCGAGGATAGCTTGTTCACCCCAAGGGCGTAACCGTGCCAGAGCATAAGCAGCAGGTGCGCCGATCGCTAAAGCTAAAGCTGTAGAAGTAATCGACACAAAGGCACTGTTGAAGATGTAGCGCCAAAATGGACGACGAGTAAATAACTCAATGTAATGGCTAAAAGTAAATCGCGTGGGGAAATAAACAGTAGGAACGGCGGCAATATCTTCGTTAACTTTAAAGGAGGTCAGCAATTGCCATAAGGCTGGCGCGAGGCTGAATAAAATTACTAATGCAACTGCTATTAAGAGCAAGATTTTTTTAACAGAAAACCTGGTTTTTACTATTGGTTGTGGAGTTGAACTCATGGTTAAAGAACTCCTGATGTTTTGGCACGGGATTTATTAAGTAAGAAACTAGCGATCGCCACCGCAGCAATTAATATTAAAAATGTTACTACTACCAAGGCTGCTCCATAACCAAAATCTAAGTAGCGCATCACCGTGGAATAAATGTATAGCGACACCACTTCAGTTGCACCACCAGGGCCACCACCGGTCATCACAGCAATCAAGTCGAAAATCCCGAAAGCTTGAGCAAATCGAAATAAGACTGCAATTAAGATTTGTGGCAGCAGCAGTGGCAGGGTAATATTACGGAAGCTTTGCCAAGGATTTGCCCCATCGACAGAGTACGCTTCGTAAAGGTCGGCTGATATCGACTGCAAGCCGGCTAACAGCAGAATACTGATAAAGGGTGTAGTTTTCCAAACATCAGCAAAGATTGCTGCACCCATCGCCAGAGTTGGATCTCCTAACCAGTTAATTCCAGTTGTAATCAGCCCTAACCGCCGTAAAATATCGTTTACAACCCCAAACTGGTCGTTAAAAATCCAAGACCATGCCAGACCAATCAGAGCAGTAGGCAAAGCCCAAGGTAGAATTGCAATTGTCCGCACTATGCCCCTTCCAAAAAACGCCTGATTGAGAACTAGAGCAACCAATAGTCCAAGCAATAGTTCCGAAAGCACGGATGCTGTTGTGAACACGGTCGTCGCCCACAAACTCTGCCAAAAACGGCCATCCCCTGCCATTCGCACATAATTGTCCAAACCAGAGAATACAGGTTGTAATTCCGTTCCCAAATTCCTAGTAAATACACTTAACCAGAATGCTCGTAAAATCGGGTAGGCAAATACAAACAACAACAGCAATAATGCTGGTGTTAGTAAGATCCAAGCAGTGCGTTGTTCTCGGCTTCGGAGTGTAATATTAGTCATTTGTCATTTGTCATTTGTCATTTGTCATTGGTCATTTGTCATTAATCAGGAATTATTATTCTCCCCTGCTCCCCTGCCCCCAAGTCCCTAGAAGCCGGCGCGTTTCATCAGCAGCAGCTTGCATTGCTCGTTCTGGATTTATCCGACCGGATAATGCAGCGCTGAGATAACGCTGCAAAATATCAGATGTCTGGGCATATTGGGCAACTGGGGAACGTAAAACTGCATTGTCTACGACCTCCAGTAATTGCGGATAGTGAGGATATTTGGCAACAATCTCTGGGTCTGTAAATAAATCCCGCCGACTAGGAACATAGCCTGCACTCAAAATGAAGCGGCGCTGTGCTTCCCGACTGGTAAAGTACTGAATTGCTTTCCAAGCTTCTTCGGGATGTTTAGAAGATTTAGAAATCCCTATACCCCAGCCTCCTAAACAAGCTGCACCAGTTTTACCGGGAGCATGAACCATCGGTTTAATTGCTATTTTGCCTTTGATTGGCGAATTCTTTTCTTGGGCTAAAGGCCATGCATAAGGCCAGCTACGTAAAAACGCTACTTGACCACTTTGGAAGAAACGCCGGGTGTCTTCTTCCTGGTAGGTTGTGACTCCAGGAGGAGAAATGCCCTCGCTGATGGTACTACGCAAAAACTCAATGGCTTGTAATGTTTCTGGTCTATCCAACCCAACCTCCAATGTTTCGGGATTAACCCAGAAGCCACCAAAGCCATTAAGGACTTCCACAAACATTGCTACCAGTCCTTCATATTGCCGTCCCTGCCAAACATAGCCCCAATTCACTTTGTTTTTTTTCTGCAAGGTTTGGGAAATTCGCATCAAATCCTCAAAGGTTTCTGGCGGTTTCAATCCTGCTTCTTTGATTAAATCTTCTCGGTAGTAGAGCATTCCCACATCGGAACGCATAGGAATGCGATACAACTTGTTCTGGTAACGTCCGCCTTCTACATCCTTGGGTGAAAATACTGCCAACTCTTGCTTAGAAATGCGATCGTCTAGGGGTAGCAACCATCCAGCAGCAGCAAACTTGGGTGTCCAGATAACATCCATATTCACCAAGTCATAAGGGGATTCACCTAAAATAAAAGATGAGGTGTAAAGGTCTTCGAGCAAATTTGTGGCATTGGGCCCCTCAACTAAGTTAATGCGAATGCCTGGGTTTTCAGCCTCAAAGTCTCTAATCAAACCCTGCTTCCAAGGTTGGGCATCAGGGGCAGTAATTAACATATTGAGGGTAACTAGTCGTTGCGATAGTGCTACCCAATTGAACAATACAATCCCCAACAGAATTGCCAGAAAAATCCCTATATGCAAAAAACTTTGTTTTTGGATGAATTTTTGCAACTTGTTTATTGGGTTTTGATACAACATTATCAATGTGGCGATCGCTAATTAATGGTAATTATTATAGTTATCTATGAAGACAACTGTGCTTACTGCTTGTCTAGAAGGCGTAACCGTCCCTACTACTTATTATTGTTTCCGATTTCTTCCTAGTTTATACTTTCCTGGTATTTACAAAAAGGGATAAGGCAGTAGTTAATGCTTTTATGCTGACATCTCCGAAGTCGTTTATCCAGATTTCTATACTAAAAACTTGTCGCTTAACAACTTTAAAAGCTTACAGGGAAAGGCTTTCATTCTTTAATATTGCATTCGGTATTTCAAAATATAGTACTAATACACTATATAATGATGAGTATTAAAAATTAAGTAATTTTTAATACTAAGTGGAATATTACAAAATGTAGTGCTAAATGTGGTTTAATCAGGCTAGTAGCTTTACCATAAAAGAAACAGTACAACCAAATTTTAGATTAATCCTATAATCAACAACATCTATCATGAGTTATCAACATTTCGGACTTTGGCAAAATAACCGCAGACTTACAAGCTTTCTTGTAGGCATGGTTTTTCTTATGACAGCAGCCCCAGCATTTGCTGAGTTTAAACCACGCGATCGCAAACCATCTAGCGAAAATTCCCGTGCGGGTGGTTCCCGTGGATGTCCAAGTAACGGCGGTATCCCAATGACACAGCTTGCACCTCAGACATATATTGGTAAAACCAGTTCCACCCGTCCGACGTTAGTTTGGTATATGTCAAGTCCCCAAAATGTGCGATTCCGATTGGCTGAATTTGATTCAGCCAACAACCTTAAACAAATTGGCCAAGTAAAAAAAATACCCACAAGAGTCGGAATTAACAAACTAAAACTTCCCCATGATTACTCCGAACTGACAGTGGGTAAAACATATCTATGGCAAATTGCAATTGACTGCGAAAACGACTCGATTGTTAGACGTGCAGAATTTACCGTCATCAATCGTGAATCACTTGCTAACAAACAGTATACTAGCATTCCAGAAAGCGTAAATTATTATGCCAAAAATGAACTGTGGTATGAAGCACTCGAAGAAGCATTGAAAACAACTGATAATGGTAAACTGGGGCAAGCTGGAGCAACTTTAGTTAAAGAACTTGCCCAATCAGAAATACTGATGGGTAAGGAGGCATATAGAAAAAATATTCAGCAACGCATTGAATACCTCCAAAAAATTGCCAGCGAAAGAATTTAAAATTTAAAATTCAAAATGATGTTCTCTACGAGACGCTAAAAGCGCAGCTTGAAACTCTTACAGAGTAAGCGAACTCGCTCATAGCGTTGCCATGCCTCACTCAGTGCTGAGTAATGAGTAATGAGTAATAAGTAAAAGAGCAACAGGCGCAAAAAAGCGTGCAAGAACTTCTTACTTCTTACTATGCACTCCTTACTCACTACTCATTACTCTGAATATGGCGGCAAGTCTCTAGGTAAATCACCCCAGTTACACCCATTTTTGAGTTGATAAAAGATACCATCTAATATTTGTCGCTTTGTCCACTTTGGCGGTCTAGTAGTACGCCAAGGGAACTTGGCGGGGTAAAGGGTAAAGGCGAAGGGGGAAAGGGTTTAAATCCCAAACCCAGTACCCTTTCCCCTTTCCCCAGCCCTCACAAGCGCATTTTTGGGTTGGCAGACTACTAGTTTGCTTTTTCTGGGGCAACAGTGGTTCAATTATTTGCCACTCTTTATCCGTTAAGCTGCTGGAATACGGCATTTATTTTTTATTTACCCTCTCTCCCAAGATCCCAAATGGGTTCTATAAACATACACCAGTAATCAGAGCATAAAAACTCATTAATGGAGTTCAAAGCCTCAATGAGATTTACTCAGCACTCAGCACTATTTTTGCGGCCAACGCCAGTTATAGCGATTCCATTCGTAGATTCCTTGAATTTCGTACTCAGCGCCATTAAAGAAGCGGACGACGCAGTTAGTAGAAGAATCATCATCGTTGCTAATTTTCTCAACCTTAATCACCATACAAGGAAACCATTCACGCTTACAAGGCCCATCTTCTTGCACCCATTCCCATAGTGCATTGGAAACTTCAATGCGATCGCCTACTCTTAACTTTAATGCATCCTCAAAATAAGAATACTTATCAAAATGGTATGACTCAACCCGATTGAGCCACTGTAAACCATAACGTTGCCGAATAAACTGTACTGTTCCAGAGTCATTGCCTAGCAGCCAGTCGTTAAGCAATTGCACTTTCCAAGTGCGGTTACGCTGTTCTTCGCTTTTAACAAACTGTAAAAATGCTTCTAACTCCTCTGGGGTAAGTTCATCCAAGGGGTTAGCAATATCTGACACCCCGAAGGCGTAACTCCCCTGAATTTGCTCAATCACTTGCAGTAATATCTGTTTCTGCCTGTCAGTGAGAGGACAGCTTGCTGCATCACAATCATTAAAGGCTGCGAGCATAGATGCTTCAATCTCATCTGGAGTCATAATTTAATAGCAATTGAGGGTTATTTCCCTAATTATTACAAAGGTTAAATTAAAGTCTTCAATCCTTGTAGTTAAATTCAGGTAAGCTGAGATTATAAGTTACATATTCTTGGATTCAGTAACGGGGTTTTCTATGCGGTTGCGCTCACTGACGGTTGTTTTGATTTCCTGTGTCATTACGTTTCTATCATCTGCGATCGCTCCCTCTGCTGTAGCGTTGACACAGATTAGATTATTTGACGTTAGTTATAAGGATTGTCCACCAGAACTAGCACAAGGCGCTGTGATTAGTAGTGGTAGCGCAGCGGCCAATTGCTTTATTGTTACTGGCAAAGCAGAAAATGGTACTAATAAAACAGTCTACGACGCAGATATTTTTGGACGTATCTATGATGCCAACAACGACTCGGTGATGCAAAATCGCACTCGCTTAGGTTCTATTGCTGAAGTACCAACAGGTATTAGCGATTTTGAGTTGAGAATTTCTGTCCCTGCAAATCAGCCTACGCCGTTGAAGCTGAAGCAGTTTAAAGCAGCTGGATTTAGTGGCCAAGTGCGTAGATAATAACGGTTTTAGCTATCTGTACAAAAATTGCGATCGCCTACCTTAAGCAAAAAAGAGTATGAATTTTTTATATGATGAAACAGCGATGGGCAAGCATATACAAATCCACTCAGCTACTTTGGAGTGTTTTGTTAGTGTTGGTAATTTGGAATCTACCCCAATATGCTCTAGCAGATATTAACCCACAAGAGATAAATGCAATTATTCGCACGCGAGATATTGCTCTGCAAGCCTTAAACACTCGTGATTTTTCCAAAATACAGCCTTATTTGCACCCAAACTTCACAATCACAACAGTTGATAATCAGACTTTTAATAAAGTTTCTGAGTTTGAAAAGTACTGGAATCAGCAGTTTTCCAGTTCTATCAAAGATATCAAAATGCAATTAAAGGGAGATACTCTTAGAACATTTCTTACTCCCGATATAGATGTCTCCTCTGGAGAAGCGATCGCATCCTTTTCTTTCAAAGATGGCAAAGCGGCTGATATGGCGTTACGATGGACAGCCGTACTACAAAAAATCCAAGATAAATGGACGATTCAATCGCTGCACTTCTCCTCCAATCTCCTGAATAACCCGGTATTAAATGCTGCTCAACAATTAGGGAGGATTCTAGCAATTGCAGCCGGGGTGGGCGGTTTCTTGTTGGGAGCAGTGACGATGTTATTATTACGTCGCAGGACTAAGCCACGAACCGAAAGAATGTAGCAAATAAAGTGGGAAGAAACACTTATCAACCTAGTAAAAATACTATCTTTTCTCGTCGTCTCAAAGCAACTTTAGTAGTTTTATTGGTTTGGGGTGGCGTGAGTTTACTGCACTGGCTACCAGAAACACAATGGTTGATGCTGGGATTAACGGCAATCCTGACTGTGCAAGCATTACGGATGCTATTAGCAAAACCAGCAGCGGCGGTAATGGAGAGTGAGATTAATTTACCGCCAGTCTCGATTTTAGTTCCGGCTAAAAATGAAAGTTCAGTTTTGGCTAATTTAGTTTACAGCTTATACCAATTGAATTATTCTAGCGATTCTCTCGATATCTGGATTGTTGATGATGGTAGTACCGATGAAACTCCCCAGATATTGAGGGAATTACAAACTCAATTTCCATCTTTGCAAGTTCATCGACGCGAATCAAAAGGTGGTAAATCAGGGGCATTGAATGCGGTGTTTCCCTTTACCCAAGGCGAAATTATTCTAGTCTGCGATGCGGATGCTCAATTACCTACTAATTTTCTCCAGCAAACAGTACCTCTGTTTCAGAAGCAAGCGATCGGTGCAGTGCAAGTGCGAAAAACGATTTCTAATGCTAATACCAATTTCTTAACCCGTTGTCAGCAGATGGAAATGTGCTGTGATAGCTTTTTGCAAACCCATCGCATTGCGATTGGTGGAATGTCTGAACTGCGCGGTAATGGAATGTTAGTTCGGCGGGAATTGTTAGAAAAGTGTCATGGTTGGAATGAGAACACTGTCACCGATGATTTGGATCTTTGCTTCAAACTCTATTTAGCAGGTACAGAAATTGAGTTTGTGACAGTTCCTTCAATTCAGGAAGAAGGTGTAACTACTTGGGAAAAACTTTGGTATCAACGCTGTCGTTGGGCTGAAGGTGGCTATCAGCGTTATCTAGATTATTTTCCGCAAATTCTGACTTTAGGTTGGGCGAAAGAAGTTGATTTACTATTGTTTTTTCTATTACAATTTATTTTGCCAATCGGACTAATCCCAGACTTACTTTGGACAATATTTTATAGCCATCATTCCATTCTGTTTCCACTGCAAACACTACTTAGTATTATTCTGACAATTGCTTTTATTGCTGGACTTTACCAATTTCAAAATTTACGAGGATGGCCTTTGCTTTGGGCAACAGTGCAAGCATCATTATATATGGTGCATTGGATTCCTGTGATGATTTTAACCACTTTTAAAATGTGTGTGCAGGAGCGATCGCGCTGGGTAAAGACTGAGCATCGTGGTCGAATTACTTAGGTAAAGTTGCAGTATATTCTATAATTAGGTAGTAAAGTCTTTAACCAGTAAGCTTTTGAAGTAAAAAATCTCCGAATTCAATTTATAGCAAATGGTGTCAGCGATTCTTCATTTTTAGAAAGTAGGGAAGCAATACTACTGTTCCACTGGTGGCTAGTATTCAGAAAACCGTTGGATATGGAGGCATAATCAAAAGGCGATCTTTCGGATGCATTTTCACACAGAGGGAAAAATATTATTTATTACTTTTACTCGTGTTGTAGATAAAATCGTTCAACTAGATCGACAATTAAATCACATGGATCTTCTCCTCTTTCCTTAATGAAGAGCATTTCCTTCAAATGCTCCTTCGTCATGAAGAGAATGACTCTGCGACGGCGACTGTAAATATTATTTCGCTGGATATGAGCGCCATCGTTAGGAAGTTTGTTGCACACCATTATTGCAAGCTTACCCATAGGCTCTGTCAAGTAATTATCAGTTTGAATTACTTCCTCATGTCCAATATCTGTTGCATCATAATTTTTGAACTCAAATAGCACCAATCTTGCTTCCAGTTCACGAAGAAGCAAGCCCCAACTGTGTTTTTCATCAAAATTTCGATTTGGAAATACTGCATCGCGTCGATTTGTACCAGAGTACGTTCGTGGCTGAATAATTGGTCTTACCAACGGCGGGACAAATAAAAATTCAAGAATTTCTACACACATATCTTCAAATTCTCGCCAACCTTTCTGACCAGCAGGACAGTTATCAAGCCGATTGATAAAACCAGTAATTCGGCTCATTAAGCGTGACCTACACTGGCAGTAAAGTACTTGGAAACTAGATCGGTGTTTTGAAGGAGAAGCCGCTTTAACTCTGTTCCATCAACAACACGGATTGGGATACCAGTTAATTTTGGAGCATCGCTTACCCAATCAAGAACAACAGATGTGAGATTTCCGTTTGTAACAAGCAGTACCTTATCAATCTTTGGATCGTTCTTTACATAACCGATCAATTGCTTGAATGTTCGCAAGTCAGCACGGGAATCACGGTAAAATTTTGTTTCAACTGCATATACCTCCCGATTTTCAGCACCAAAAGGATCTTTATGTCGGAATTCAACAATAGCATCAATGCCTGAATCACTTTGTTTGCTCTCCGATTGCACATTGATAAAACCTAGTTTCTGAAGAAGATCCGTAATCAGTTGCTCAAAGGTGTGTGGAGACAATTTCTCAAAATCAATCTCCACAGTAGAGCTAAGTGCGTTAACGAGCTTTTCTAAATTTTCCTCTATTCCACTTCTCATATCAAAAAACTGATATGTAGCAAATGATGATGGAATCTCACAATCCTCTAAAAGAACAGGTAAGAATGTGATATCTCGGTTTTGCAACTCTTTCAGTACAGCTTCAGTTTCTTTGCTTACCCAATGGGAGTTTACCAAATGTTTGGACAAGAGAAGCAGAAAATAGGCACTTGCTGAAACTGCGGAGCGAATAGATTCAGTCCAATGCGTTCCTGGATAGAGTTCATAATCATCTAACCATACATTGATATTCCGCGATCGCAGACCTTCCATAATTACTCGTGCAACTGCTTTATCGGCACTTGCATAACTTACGAAAACTTGTGGTCTTGTCTCCAAGTTATAAATATTGCTCATCTTCCAGTTTTTTGGCTCAGAAGCAGAAGAAAACTACTCATACTACTAACATAACTTATAGGTGTTAGACCTCTCTATTAGCAAAGAATCCGCTCTTGCTCTTTGACCGTTAAAATCCATTCTTCTATAAAGTTTCGCTTAGATTCGATATGTATGAAAGATTTCTCTTCATCGGTTAATAATTTTCCGTGTCTCCACCGCAAACGAATGTAATTTCGTATTGAAAGTGATAAGTACAATACACAGGCTCGTGTTGACAGCGACAAAAGATGCTGTTTATTAAGCGGATTATTTGAGCCTCCACCAGTAACATTATGAATTCCTAGAGGAAAGGAATGGTTGCTTGTTGAGAATAATCTATAGAGTGCTGACTGTGCTTCTACACCGATTGAGTCATTGCTTATTTCGCTTAGATTACGGAGAAAAGCTTTGTCACCTTTCAACAATCTCTGCTTTAGTTTGTTATCAAGATTTTGATAAAAATTAGATTGCGTTAAATATAATGAAGTACATTGTTTTATCCATTTATAGAAAGAAGATGTACTATTGTCTGAATCAAAACCCAACAATTCTATTATCTTAAGCATGTCACATGATTGATGATGCGACAAAAGATGGATACGAAATTCAAACTCTTCTTCAGATAGTTTATCAATGCAGATGTACTTAAAGACAGAGAACGCCTCCATTACGTCTCTAGTCAAACTAGCAATAGATGAAACATCTATATCTATCCATCTTTCGTTACTAGTCTCTAAATTCGGTAAGAGACGTATAACACTTCCAGTATGTTGAACTATTTTTGTAAATAACATTTCACCATAATAGGTACGGTTTGTAGTGCAATTTATTCCTGTTTCCAAAATAGAAATTTTGTATCCAATCTCGTATACATTGTGTAGTTTTTCAATAATCGAATATAACCGAGTCATTTTAGTAAGTTTTTAGATGTAGATGGGTTGCGCGATTGTAACACAAGCTATTGCTGCACTAGGCAACAGTTTGAAGCTTACACCTTGGTTGCACAGGATACTTTAAGCTTTGCCGTTATACTATTGAGCAATCGGGGTTCAGGAGGTTATCGGTATGTTGACAATATTCAATCACAAGCGATCGCCATTTCCAATAAATTCCCAGCCTATAATGACCCTAAACAGATCCAATAACAACCAAAGGACTAGAAAGAATCATGTTGGATTTGCTGATTCAAAACGGGTTAATTTTCGATGGCTTAGGTTCTCCACCTGTGCGCGGAGATATTGGTATTCAAAACGGCCGCATTGTCACCCTTGCACCCTCCTTAACTACCCCAGCGCGTGAAGTGGTTGATGCTTCGGGGTTATGGGTGACACCTGGATTTATAGATATTCATACTCATTACGATTTAGAGTTAGAAATTGCACCAGGATTGAGCGAATCAGTTCGTCATGGTGTTACTAGCGTGGTTATTGGTAACTGTAGCTTGTCAGTTGCGATCGCCCAACCCCAAATTTTAGCTGATATTTTTCAGAGGGTAGAGACACTTTCCCATCGGCTGATTGCAAAATGGTTGAAAAAGTCGGTTTCCTGGCAGACACCAGCAGAATATTTACAGCATTTGCAACAGCTACCCCTCGGCCCCAATGTTGCCCCAATGTTTGGACACAGTGCCTTACGCGCTCATGTGATGGGGTTAGAACGCAGTTTAACTGTTCAACCGACAAAATTTGAACTAAAACTTATGCAGCGCATAGCCATAGATGCAATAGATGCTGGCTTTATTGGTATTTCTATTGATATGTTTCCTTGGCATCGGATGAGTGGAGAATGGCAAGGCTACACAATTCCCTCTCAACACGCCAAATTTAAAGAATATGCGATGTTGGCGGATTTGTGTCGGCGTAGCCAACGTGTTTTTCAAGTCACCCCCAACTTACAACGACTAGCTTCCTTTGCAGACATTCTGCGGATGGGTTCAGGGATTGGACAAAAACCACTGCGGCTAACTGTCCTCTCAGCCTTAGATGCCGTACACGATCGCAAACTATGGCGAATATTTTCCCCCCTACTTTTTATTTGGAATCGACTTCTAAATGGGAATGTGCGCTTTCAAACCCTAACTGAACCCTTCACCATTTACTCAGATGGATCTGTAACTCCCTTATTTGAAGAATTTTCCACAGGCGCACAACTTAATGGCTGTCAGTCACGAGAAGAAAGACAACAACTATGGGCATCGGAAATTTTTCGTCGTCAGTTTCGCCAAGAATGGCTCAATAAACGGCGTAAATCATTCCATCGTCAGTTAGATTTGATGGAAGTTATTCATTGTCCCGAAGCAAGTTGGCAAGGGTTAAGTTTTGCGGAAATTGCTCGTCAAAACCAACAAGAACCAGTAGATTTATTTATCTACGCATTACAAAAATACGATACAGATTTACGTTGGGTAGCCACAGGAGCGAACGATCGCCTAAAACCCCGTTTAGCGATGATGCAGCATCCTCATATTTTGCCTGGTTTTACTGATGCTGGCGCTCACGTGCGTAACCTGGGCTACTATGATGGAGCTTTATCTTTACTCAAACAAGCAGTTGCAACGAAATTCCTTTCACCGGAAGCTGCGATTTGCCGCGTTACCGGAGAACCTGCTGGTTGGTTTCGTCTTGATACGGGAGTTATCAAAGTTGGTGCGAAAGCGGATATAGTTTTACTCGATCCCAATGCTTTAAATCAGCCAATTAGCCCGCAAGTGCAGATATCAGATCCGGTTTTAGATGGCGAACTTCGGATGGTTAAGCGTGGTTCAGATGATATTGTGCAAGGGGTTTATATTAATGGGGTTCGGGTTATTTGTCGGGGGAAAGTGAGCGATCGCTTGGGGCGTGAAAAGTTGGGAACAGTTTTGTTTCCTTGTTGAAGTATCTCACGGAGAGTTGTACCGACAATCACTCCTCAATGGCTTGTAAAATTTAAACAGCAATAAATTCCTCCATGCTTATTCTTATGAATGTAAAACTCCAGATCGACAAAGACAAGCTACAGGCAAACACTAATATAAACATAAATAAAGAAACAGAAAACGAAAAAGTTCTATGTTCTCATTGTCAGCGCACTGCTACGAACGGTATTAAATGTAAAGGTATTTGTGTGGCTGATAATGACTATTAAGGTATAAATTATATCGTTTAGCATTGAATTGCTGTTACCCCACACCAGCAATCACTTGCCCAATATCTTGAGGAGTTGCACCTGTTGCTAACATTGCCCTAATCAACAATTCAATTGATACTGAAGCATCGCCATTTTCAGCTTTAGCAATCCGAGGTTGGCTGGAACTAATTTTAGCAGCAAGTTCACTTTGAGTCATCAGTTTTTGCCGACGCTCCTTCAAGTTTTGGCTGAGAGCTAGCTTAATTTCAACCAAGACAGTTTCTTCAGATGTTAACTCCAAAAAATCTGAAGCTGTGCCAATTTTCCAGCCTTTAGATTCCAAACGTTCTCTCTTAGCTTGATCCATCACATTACTCCTATTGATCGTTATCGTATTTGCTCAGACGCTTTTTGCAAACCTCAATTATCTTCTTGGATGTTGTTCTCGTTGTTTTATTAAAGACTTCAACAATCAAGATTGCATCGTCATCAATTCGATAAATGATTCTCCAGTTTTTATCTGCATCTCGAATACGTAATTCATGACAGTGAATTCCTATACTTGGCATAGGGCGTGAATGTGGCAACCCAAGGGATTCACCTTCCTGTAATTGTCTGAGCAGAACACCCGCTTCTATACGTGCTTCTTGACTGAAAGGTGGGGTTTTAACTTCACCATATAACCAAACTAAAGGTTTACTTTTATCTTCCATTCTGTATTTATATCATATCTGATATATCGATATAATATACCTATCCAAGGGAACTTTATCTGTAGGGCGATCCCACTCTTCGCACTAAACGGATATGATTTTACTTGATCCCAATACTTTGAATCAGTCAATTAGCCCGCAGTGTCTATATGAATCCAGCTTCAATACAATCACCTAAAATTCCAGTTCTTGGCCCTTATGAAGCACAATGCTTTTCAAAATACTTTAAAGGTATAGACTCACTCCTAGCAAATAGATTTTTATTTGGTTTTCTACCGAATGAAGAACATATAACTTCAATTTTATGTGAATTACTTGATGAACGTGGCTCACAGTTACATCAACTTCATTATAGTCTGTTGGATTTGAATAATGATCTTAAGAAAAATGGTGGTCTTTTACATGCTGATGTTTCTATATCAACAACTGATTACAATAAGCACCAGGAGCATGATCTAACTCAGTCAGATATTGGTATTGTTGTCGAGTATGAAGACAATATCGAACCTAATAATAGTTTTAGTAATGGTATCTTGCTTCAAGCTAAGAAATTATTTCCGGTTAGGAACTCTGACTATGATCTAACTTCAGCTTACGAGTCTTTCGATCCAGCACAGCATGAGCGCCTTGAGAAATTGAATAAGTTATATATAGACAAAGGATGTGGCGATGAGTGCATAAAATACTTAATGTATAACCCTTCCCTAAAAGTAATTCCAAAGTATGAACAACAAAAAATATTACATCGACAGATGAAGCTAGATGCAAAGTCAATCTTTGATTTTACTATTGGTTTGCAAAGATATAGAGAGCTTCTTGAGGGAGAGCAATCTTCAATCCTTAATTTAGGATGTCTTTTTACCTCTATTGAGAACATACACGGGCTTGCTAAAAAAGCAGCTAAAGCTAGTAAGACAAAGCAAACTTTGTATAAGTTCACGTTACGCTCACTCATTGATTCTATAAATGTTTATGAGAGTTCGCTGTCTTACTTCTTCGTCTTTGATCTCATGATGAGGGGAGCGGGTTGCTCATGTGAAGAGTTTATCAAATTCGTTTATTCTGGTTAAAAAACAGACATTATAAATGAACTAGAAGTTGCGCCACCAAAGTATTATATAAAACTAAGGATTACTGCTGCTGGTGAACAGTGATTTCCACACATTGCGCGATCTAAAGCACTAAACCAAGGATTAATGATAGAAGGTTATGACATGAATTCTAATCCTCAACAAAGTTTGAGAAATCGGATTAGTAATCAAATTCTGGATCATCCTTTTACAGATTATTGGGATATTTTTATTCTTAAACATCAACATCCAATTAATATTACTCTACACATTCTGGGAATATTATTTTTTTACAGTTTACTTTTTTATACTTGGAAGTCGCAAAACTTTTGGTTGCTCTTGAGCTTACCGTTAACTCAATTGGTGGGATTAACTGGGCATTTTCTATTTGAGCGTAGCCATATTGATTTACAAGATGCTGTTTTTTCTTGGCGGGCTTCTTATTGTTTAGGTAAAATGTTATTTAGAATTTTGACAGGTAAATACCGAGATGATATTCGCCAAAGACAAGAAATATTAAAGAATTATCTATCAAACAATTATGCAAATCTTCAATAATTGGAATGTAATTGCTAAGGGTTGGTATATTGCCTGTCCTAGTCATGAAATACCTAAAAAAACAGCAAAATCTGTAGAAGTATGCGGTCATAAAATTGCCATTTTTAGAGGTGAAGATGGGCAAGTACGGGCTTTAGATGCTCACTGTCCTCATTTGGGGACAGATTTAGGAATCGGGAAGGTTGATGGTAATTGGATTCGTTGTACATTTCATCATTGGGCATTTGATGAAACAGGGCTTTGTCAAAATATTCCCTGTCAATCAGAAATTCCTAGTCAAGCTAAATTACAAGCTTATGCAACAGAAGAAAAGTATGGATTTATCTGGATTTATCCAGATGTTAAAGCACCAGAGGGAGTAGCTGATTTTGATGAATTGAAGGGAAAAGAAATTGTTGCAAAAGCTGATATTGCATTTGAAAGAAATTGCCATCACCATATTTGTATGATGAATGGGATTGATGCTCAACATTTAAAAACAATTCATCATTTAGATATCAAAATGGATCTATCGCTAAATCGCAGTGAATTAGGCACGCAAATTGACTTTACAATGCGGGGACAATTCCCAAAAACTACTTGGAGAGAAAAGTTAGGTCAAAGATTTCTGGGTTCTACATATCAGTATTCAATGCGTTATGCTCATGGTTGCATTGGGTTGTTAACAATGATGAAGGATGTCAGGCTTTTTCCGCCACTGTTTATGATATATGCTTATACTCCAATTGCACCTGGAAGAACGAGAATTCAACCGATTTATGTAACTGAAAAACGTCAAGGTATTGGGGGATATCTACAAAGTCAGTTTTTGTTATTCTGTACTCGGTTAGCTTACTACATGCTCAGAGATGAAGATGGCAAAATTTACGACAATATTCGCTTTAATGCGAAGTTACTCCTTAGCATCGATCGTCCATTAGCTGAATATATGGAGTATGTAAATCAGCTAAAACCGTCTCGATGGTCAAAAAATAGGGGCGTAGAATAGTACATTGGGCTACGCGATCGCTAACCAAACAAAAGCTTTGGTAATGTTCGGTTTCTCAACCTAACCTACATCTGAATTATTTTGTAGAGTGGGAAATGTCACCAACTCTGATTGAAAAGGTACAGAATTGTAGTGTAAATAACCATTCTGGAATCTGTCACATTATACCGTAAATTTACCATAATGGTCGATAAAGTTTTAATGAAATATCATACAAATCGAGTTTAGGTAATTTCCGCGCAATGAAGAGTTTGCTGATTCCTGTTCAAAATTTGCAACCAAGCGATCGCACCGCCATGTATGCGTTGCTGCAAAATCACTTCCAAGGTATAACCTGGGATGGGTTTCTAGTCGATCTAGAGCGCAAAAACTGGGTTTTGTTGTTGAGAGATGAAACATCCAACGCACTCAAAGGATTTTCAACTCTGATGTTATGCCAAACAACTTTTTTGGGAGAAAAAATTAGTGTGGTGTATTCTGGCGACACTATTGTTGATCCTAGTGCTTGGTCGAGTACAACACTACCACGTAGTTGGATTGCCGCTATCAATTTTCTGCGTCAACACTATGCAGAAAATAAACTTTACTGGCTGCTAATTTGCTCTGGTTTTCGCACTTATCGTTTTCTCCCTACTTTTTGGCAAGATTTTTACCCACGTTATGATGTTACAACACCTGCGGATGTTAAGCATCTAATGAGTAATTTGGCACGCGAATACTATGGTAGTTTATACCAAGAAGCAACTGGTATCGTCCATTTTCAGCATCCCCAAATTCTTCGTGAGGGTTTGATTGAAATCCCCACAGGAAGACAGACTAACCCCCATATCCAGTTTTTTGAAGAAAAAAACCCAGGTTATCGATTAGGGGATGAATTAGTTTGTTTAACTGAAATTAACTATGACAATCTCACTCGTGCTGGAAAACGGATGTGGGAGTCAGAATCATCGTTACAATTTGTGCAAGATTGTGTTCTTGTTTAACTTTTATGGCATTTACAAATCTACAATCAAACTTTAATAATCCGACACAATTTATAGAAGGATGGTACTGGGCATTATCATCAAAAAAATTAAAAACTGGTAAGGTAAAAGCTATAACTTTACTAGGTAGGAATCTGGCAATTTATCGGGGAGTTAGTAGTCAAGTAGTAGCTGTAGATGCTTATTGTCCACACATGGGCGCTCATTTAGCAGAAGGTAAGGTAGAAGGTGATGGAATTCGTTGCTTTTTCCATAATTGGAAGTATGACAGTCACGGAATTTGTGTAGATGTTCCTTCTCTCGGAAAACCACTACCTGTGTATATTAAAACTTGGCACACGGCGGAAAAATACGGCATGATTTGGGTTTGGGTGGGAGAAGAGAAGCCAAGTTCTCTGCCTTTTGTACCAGAGTTAGAACAGGCAGATTACGATTATATATTGGGGACTCGATTTGTCAAAAACTGCCATCCTAATGTCTTGCTAATTAATGCGATTGATGCTCACCACTTCAATACAGTACACAATTTGCCTTTAGAGATTGTATTTGATTCTCAAAACCTCAACCCCAACGCTATTACCTTCAGCAATACTACACGAGGAGGGGATGATTCCTGGTTAATTCGCCTGATTCGCCCTCTATATCGCAACGAAGTTACTTATAGTATGTGTTACTGGTATGGCAGTACTGGTACTGTGACGCTAGGGCCGGATTTTCTGCACTTCTACATTATATTTACACTGCGAATGATAGAAGGTGGCAAAACTGAAGGGCAAACAATTCTTGTCACTCCCAAGCGTTCAGGATTTTGGGGATGGGTTTTAAATCGTGGTTTATTATGGTTAACTCAGCAGGTTGGTAATTACTTCGCCAAAGGGGATACGCAGGTATTTCAGACAATTCAGTTTGATTTGAAGACTCCTACTAAAGCAGATCAATCTATTCTGGAATTTATTCAGCACGTTAATCATCAGAAAGCTTTAAGCTGGGAAACTTGGGACACTGTTAATCGGTATGAGGATGCAGTTAATTATTAAACGAACCGCCTCGATAATGTTTCTAATTCAAGTAGGATTGCTATATAACCCGTAATTAACTTCAATTTAATAAGAAAAATATGGATTGCAAATATAATATTGTAGGTTTTGATCTACCACACACTAATTCTCATGATAGTTTACGACGGATATTGACAGCAGTATTACCTAATCAAAATAATTATGCCAATTACCCCCAATTAAATTATTGGAATGCTGATTTTTTCAACTTACAGAAAACCAAACTTTTTCAAGAATCTAATATTACAGAACAAACTGCTATTCTAGAACTTGCCAACCGTAGCCTGTTAGAAGAATCATATTTCATTGAGAAAGCGGGCGTTGGCTATATGGCAAAAATGGTACTGTTAGCAGAAACAGTTGAAGAACGCATTCTTTATGGATTGTTTACGGCTGATGAAGCTACCCACCTTCACCAAATTAGCCAGTTTTTACCAGAAATGGAAGTAACTAGTACGGACGATCCATTTTTGCACTTACTATCAGAAGTGGTTGAAAGTGCAGATAAAACAGTTTTATTGTTTGTGTTGCAAGTCGTTTTAGAAGGATGGGGTTTAAGCCATTATCGGCGTTTAGCAAAGGAATGTCGCTATCCAGTTTTAGCAAAACTTTTTTCTAGTTTTTTACAATCTGAATCCCGTCATCACGCTACGGGAACCACCTTGTTTAATCAAATTACTGTTTCAGCATTCAGTCAAACAACAATTCTTGATGTATTGGCACAGTTTTTGTTTATGGTACAGGTGGGGCCGCAAAGTTTACTTGTAGCAATCGAACAAGTGAAAGGACATCTGACGCGATCGCAAAAAATCCAAATTCTAGAAGAACTGGATACTGAAACCCACAGTGGAACTCGATTACAAATATTGCGATCGCTCATGGGGATAAAATCAGCCCAGTCTATCCTGCAAAATTTAGAAGAACGCGGAGCCTTTGAACCACTCCCCGCCCATCAATGTGTGTAACAAATCTCAATTTTATCTCTGCGTGAAATAAAAACGAATATGGAAAAAACTATTTATCGCAAATTACAAATTAACCACACTCGCAACAAACAGCAAGACCATACTGCTTTAATGGATGAAGCTGTCACCAACTTTCGCTATGAGGATTGCCAAAACGAGTATTGGAATCCAGAAGAGTTTTCCCTGTTATATGGTACACCTTTATGGGAACAGTCTACTCAACATCAGCGTATAATTTTGAACCAACTTTATTGGGTAGCTTACTACTCACAAATTGTTTCTGCTGAAATTGCCACGATCTTTTTCAATCAAACCAGTGCAGCCGGACTTTACGCCCAAGAGGATTTTCGCTTAATCTGCGATACATTAGATTTGGAATCCGCCCAAGAGCGATCGCACATTAATGCTTTCCGCACCATTGCCAAACAGGTTGAACAAGCGTTATTTTGGGAACTTATCTTTACATACCCCATGCGCGGCCCCTTCACCGAAACGATGGTTTATGCTGACACCAATGCCTTAAAAACTTGGTGGAAAAAAATTCAACTTCAATACTTTGGGCTAATTTCTGCGAATAATACTTTTTTGGCTTGTCAATATTTTACAGTTCGGGGAGTGCGGACGCTAAACGGCAAGTTAATACAGCACAAACTCAGCAATTATTATCAAAAACATCCCCATCCTGAAACTGCTCCAATTCCGGCTCAAGTCTCCTATTATCACTTCATGGATGAAAGCTTTCACTTTAATAGTTCGACAATTATATCTCACGATGTTGTCACTTGCCTTCAGCCACCAACTGCTTTTGAACGACTGGTTGCTAATTTAGGATTGCTGGGCTGTCAGCGCGATCATTTCCATTTTTCGGCTGCGATAAACGGGATTTTTTGGTACGAGCCGGCGCTGTATGGCAAGATCTATCGGGTGTTGCGATCGCCAATTTTTGAGATGAGTGACAGAGATGCTAAAGAAATGATGCGGCGTTGTTTTACGGAGGAGTCGGAAGGATTACAGCGCAGTTTTTCAACTCATCAGGAGGCGATGAAATCTTATCAAGTGTATATTGAAAAACTCGATTATCTTTGGCAACGTAATCGAGATATGTCGCTGATGGCTACTAATTCAATTTCTCGATATTTGGCAACTCAACAAAGGGCTTTTAAAGGTTTTGAACAGCGAGAGGATTTGTTTATATCTCACGCATAGACGCAGAGGTGCAGAGAGGAATAGAAGAGTGTAGTTTAGGTAAAATTATTGCGTATTATGGCTGAATTATGTAAGATATCGTTTCCAGAAAGTGATTTTGTTCCTATCACTTTGGAATGTCATCAAAATTTGTCTGAACATCTCACAATTCAGAATTCACCTGTTTTATTTGGTTGTCGGACTGGTATTTGTGCAACTTGTTTGGTTGAGGTTATTGGTGATATTCCGCCTCCTCAACCTGATGAACAGGAAATGCTGGAGACATTAGCGACTAATAACCCTCATGCGCGGTTAGCTTGTCAGATTGAGGATGTTACAGTTAATATTGAAATTCGGAGACTGAAAGGATAAATTTAGTTAATGTTGTAAGGTTGAAATTTAGAATTAGGCTTAATGGCACTGAAGTTTATACTGAGATTTACTTTTTGCTAAATAATTTGAAAACATCACCAAAAAATAAAAGCTATGCATCTCGATCATTTTTTCCCCATGATTATTTTCCTCATATCAATAGGTTTTATGGGTGCGTTCTTGATACCCTTTCTTTTAAATACTTTATTGGATCAAAAGAGTTCCTACAAAACAAATATAACTAATTCTAGTTACTACTCTCATGACACAGATAGTAGTTGGAATTCTTTAGATGCTGCAAGTTATGGCGACGGGAGTAGTAATGACTCAAGCAGTTGCGATAGTGGGGCATCTGATGGGGGTGGTAGTTGTGATAGTGGCGGTGACTAAATCTTTGAATTAGCTGTAATTTCTATGCCATATCAAATAAACAATCAGCTTTTTTTATACCTAATATCGCATTTGTCAGTTTTTTGAAACGTTGGGTTTGCTAGCGCCAACCAACCTATTTACTTGTTTAGTTGAGATTATTGGTAATATTCCTCCTCCTGAAACTGATGAACAGGAAATGTTAGAGACTTTAGCACCTAATAATCTTCATGCGCGGTTAGATTGTCAGATTAATGTTACAGGTAATGTTGAAATTCGTGGGGTTTAGGTGATGATTTAAAAACAATTAAAAGAGCAAGTATGGATTGGTTAGAGCGCGTCGCAAAAATTCGTAAAACTTGTAACGTACCAGCACCAGCCCGAAATGTTGCTATTGCTAGAGTCTGGATAGATGAGATATTTTCCGAGCTATTCGCCTTTAGTGGTAAGCTGTTGCGAGAGGGAGCGGTTGATGTACCCACTCAACCAATGTTTAAAACCTTTGAAGTTACTGGACACCGAAGAGACTTAGACTCAGAGTACAAAATATTAGAAGCAATCGCTCAAAAATATACAAATAATAGAGAAGTAAAAGGTAAAATTGAGTTATTCACGGAGAGAGAGCCATGTGATTCGTGTGAGTATGTCATTAAGCAGTTTAGGCAGACTTTCCCGAACATTCAGCTAAATGTACATCACGGAAACATTGCGTAAAGGAGTCGGTATAAATGTCAATTCGCAATTTACCCGAACCACTTCAGCTTATTTTTAACGAAAATCAGCTTTCACCATGTTCAGATTTGGAAATAATTCAATTTGAACAACAACAAGGTATTACTTTGCCCAGGATTTACAAAGATTTTCTCAAGATGATGGGACATGGTGCAGGTAAGTTTTTGCGTGGTTCTGATTGCTTTTACCAGCATCTACCGCAAATTAAAGAATGGGCTAAACAACTTTTGCTAGAAAATGATTTTCCTGAAGCTTTACCAAAGGATGCTTTTGTATTTTTCATGCACCAGGGTTATCAGTTTAGCTTTTTCAGGCTTTCAGAAGGTGATAATCCACCAACTTACTCATATTGCGAAGGGCAGGAAGAGTCTTATTTTGTTAAAAGTCATGATACGTTTAGTGATTTTTTAGCGGTGGAAATACACCTTTATTTAAAGTCTTCGATGTCTGTAGCGAGTTAAATAACAGTAACTAACTGAATTAGAAGCTAGTTGAAATTATGTGTTAGCTTGTAGCTCGTCTTAGTCGGGAATTTATCTTGTTCTTACCGATATGTAAGGGACTATCCCCATTGTTCTCCAACAACCAGCGCCGATATCCTTCAATTTCTGAACCACCGTAGTTGATGACAAGTTCCAACCCAAAGATTGCTAGAACGAAAAAATACTCGCCCCAAGCAGTCTGAAGAATATCAGACTCATGAACCATTTGTACCTCTGAACCAAATTCGTCAATCCACGTCTCATTCATGTCATAGATTCGGCGTGAGTGATGTGGCCAATGTGGTATATTACCTCGGCGGGCATGATCTCTTATAGGATCAAGTTCTGGGTGATCAACTATGTAATCGATTCCACCAGAAGTATCTAATAATCGTTTAGCCATTAATTCAAGGGCTGCCTTTGCCAAAAATCTTGAGATGATTTTGTCAGATGGTGGTTGACCACCACTCGGAAGAATTAACTGTCCTCCATCATTTTGGAAAATATGTTCAACTGCATTCAACGGAACGTCAATCATTCCTACGAAAGGGCTATCAATGTATCGATATGCAGTAACAGGAAATTCTGGTAAGAGCATTCCTAATATTGGTGGAATTAGACTTCTCTTGTTTGGGATAGCTTGATGAAAACGGAGAGACATCAGTGCAGGAGCTTCAAGAAAAGGTTTTTCTACTTTCCGTGCAAAGTAGTTGTTACAAGTATCACAAACTACTCCTTTAGGAAGTATGTTCGTGGTGTTACCAAGAGACTCTGGAATAATATGCTCAACACTTCTAGATTTACTTGAATCATTTTTGCAAAAAATGCAGCGCATTATTCTAAACCTCCTTATGCATTGTTTAACTCACAAACTTGCTTATTTTAGCTGAGTATTAATATACTATACTACATTAGTAATACATAAGGCAACATTTATACTAAATTAATATTTATATTACTGATACTTTAAGGTGAGATAGTTAATATAATCCACTTCTATATTTTCACTTGATAGTTCTGTACCTTTGGCAATCCCTCGCAGTCGAGACAAGTTACCCTTTTTTGATTCAGAACTAGTTTCTCGCTGTAGCGACTCTAACAGGGTTTGCACTAATGCCCAACGATCGCTAATTGGTAACTCTAATACCTGCTTTTGTAATTGTTCTAATGTCATTATCATTTTCCTTTCTCAGGCTATCTCACCTTTAATTGTAAATTAGCTCTTTTGAAATTCGATATATACAGCAGTGCAGTTCTACTCAAGACATTGCCATAATTTAAATACGATCGCTCCCACCCACTATGCAATTTGCAGATTTCTGGTATATTGTCGCCCTCAGCGAACAGTTACAACCTAACAAGGTATTATCACGCACCGTTTTAGGAGAATGGTTAGCGATATTTCGCGGTGAAGATGGACAACCCGTAGCTTTGCGCGATCGCTGTTTACACCGCAATAGCCGTATATCATCAGGTAAAATCTGTAACGGTGCTTTACAATGTCCCTATCATGGTTGGGTATATGACGGGGTTGGAAACGTTATTGCAGTTCCAGCCGAAGGAGATGATTTCAAACCTTCCCCACAGCGTCGAGCCAAGTGTTACGCTACCAAAGAACAGGATGGCTATGTTTATGTGCGGTTAGCCGATACGCCAAGTATTGAGACTGAACCCTTTTCTATGCCTCACTACGGACAAACAGGATGGGAGACGGTACGGGTAATTAACCGTTTTGCTAACAATGTGACTAATTGTGCGGAGAACTTTATTGATATTCCCCATACGGCTTTTGTTCATCCTGGGGTTTTCCGTACCTCCCGCCAACAAAAGTTAGAGATGACTGTAGAACGCTGTCATGGTTCGGTTTTGGTGGAGTATCGCAACGAAAACAGTAATTTGGGATGGTACAGCCGTTTTCTGAATTTGCAGAATGCAGAGATTAAACATAGCGATCGCTTTTATATGCCAAACATTACCTCTGTAGAGTATAAGATGGCACATAATCGCCATTTATTCATTACTAGCCAATCTATTCCAGAAACCGATAATTCAACTCTGGTTTACACAGATGTCACCTACAACTACGGTATTTGGAATAAGTTAGCGCGTCCCTTTGTGCGGTGGACTGCTCAACATATTATCCGCCAAGACGTGGAAATTTTGGGTATTCAGGGAGAAGCGATCGCTAAATACGGGACACAATTTTATAATACGTCTGCGGACACAATTCATATATTTGTAGAGTCGATTATAGCGGCTATATCTCGTGGAGAAGATCCGCGTTTATTGCCAAATCAATCAGTAGAAGTTACATTTTGGGTTTGAAAATAATTTGTAATTACCCCCCTTAATCCCCCCTTGTAAAGGGGGGAGATTGGAAAATCCGGTTCCCTCCCCTTTATAAGGGGAGGGTTAGGGTGGGGTAAAACCCATGTTTAAAATCAGTGTGAGCAATCAAAAGTGGAAATACAAAGCTTTGCACAATTACTAATTTTTGGTACTTTTATCGGATTAGTTGGTTGGACTATTACCAATCAGCTTGGACAAACTCAATTTAAACTAAAAACTCGTGAAGATTGGCTAATAGATGGTATAGGATTAACGATTCAAGGAATTTTAATTCCCTTACTCCAAGCTACTTTAGTTTATGGGCTTTATCAATATTTACTACCGACTCAACAAGGATATTTAAAAGTATCATTATTTCCGGCTTTTATTATCAGTTTTGTTGTAATTGATTATTTCTATTATTGGAATCATCGTTTCTTGCATACTAAATTGTTGTGGAAAGTTCATCAAGTCCATCATACTGTTACTCAGATGGATGTATTAGGAACTTCTCGCAACACACTTTGGACAAGTTTGTTAATTATATATTTATGGATACACACTTTATTTGTATATCTGTTAGCCGATCCCACAGGTTATTTACTTGGAGTCAGTCTAACTTCTGCCTTAGATTTATGGCGACATAGCCGCTTAATCATTCCTGTAAATACCAGGCTATATCAATTCTTATCTACTTGGTTAATCTTACCACAAGATCATGCTTGGCATCATTGCCGTGAAATCCACAATTATAACTATGGGGCTAATCTGAAAATTTGGGATAAGTTACATGGAACATATTATGAAAGCGAAAATTTGCCATCTATAATTGGAATTTCTATCTCATTAAACTTGTTCCAAAAACTTTTATTCCCATTTTCATGACAGTTATCAGCAAAATTCTTTCGTTTTTTCCTACCTTTATATTATTGCTAACTGGTGCAGCAATAATTTACCTTGCCTATTCACCCAATATCTTCAGCATTTTGGCAGTGTTGCTTTCCATTTATGGGCTACCAGTGCTAGTTTACCGTTTGCATGAATGGGTTTATCCTGTGCGCGAGGGTATTAGTTATCTACTAGGTGAAGAATATAGTCCTTGGTGGGGTAGTCATCAAATCCAGGTAATTTATATTGCAATTCCGGTGTTGGAAGCAGTGCTGCGACTGATTCCAGGGGTATTTTCCTGTTGGTTGCGATTGTGGGGTGCTAAAGTGGGGCGAGATGTATACTGGACAACAAGATTGGAGATTGCCGATCGCAGTTTATTAGAAATTGGCGATCGCGTCGTTGTCGGGCATGGTGTCGGTATCTATTCTCACATCATTAAACCCCGCAAGCAAAATCTAATGTTGTATGTCAAAAAAGTCCAGATTGGCAGCAATGTTTTTGTGGGAGCCGGATCTAATCTTGCTCCTGGTGTAGTCGTTGCTGATGGTTCTTATTTACCAGCAGCCACCAAGCTTTATCCTAATCAAAAGGTGCAATAATGCGTCCGATTATTCAGCTTTTTGGGCAAATTCTCGCGCCAACTGCGAGGCGATTTTATCGAGCTTTGGATAACCCATTAATGCAGACATATGTACAAAGGGAAATTTGCGATCGCCTAATTAAAAGCGAGTATGGTAAAACTTTGGGGATTCATTCTGTAGACGATTGGCAACGTGTACCAATCGTAGATTATGATGCACTCGAACCCTGGTTAAATCAGAAACAGCAGCAAATTGCCCTCACGCCAGAACCTATTTTGTTCTATGAAAAAACCTCCGGTAGTAGTGGGGCGGTAAAATGGATTCCTTATACTCAATCTTTGCGGCGATCGTTTAATCAGATGTTTTGTGTATGGGCGCATGATTTGATTGTACATGGCCCGAAATTTTCCACAGGCAAGATTTATGCTTGTATCTCGCCGCAATTAGATGTAGCGGATAATCAAAGTTTACAGAATGATTTAGATTATTTAGATGGCTGGTTGCGTTGGTTTTTGCGCCCTTGGTTGGTGATGCCAAATAAACTTAATCGGCTGCATGATGCGAACTTGTTTAAACATCAACTAGCTTTGGCATTATTAGAGGCGGAAAAACTAGAAATTATTTCTATTTGGAGTCCTAGTTTTCTCCAAGTACATTTAAAATATATTCAAGAAAATCAGGATTTATTGCGAACAGAATTACACAATCGGATTTCACATCATCGGCTGCAACTCCTCACTGAAAGTAATATTCCCTGGCTACAACTCTGGCCAAATTTGAAGCTGATTTCTTGCTGGGATAGTGCCAATGCAGCAGATCAAGCTCAGGGATTACGATCGCAATTTCCCGGTGTATTAATTCAAGGTAAGGGACTACTAGCAACCGAAGCGCCAATAACGATTCCCTTGATTGTCTCTGGGGGATGCGTGCCGATTATCGATGAAGTTTTTTTTGAGTTTGAGGATGATGCTGGTTCAGTGTATGGTTTACACGAACTCAACATTGGCAGGGAATACACGGTTATTTTATCGCAGAAAGGGGGATTGTATCGTTATCGAATTGGCGATCGCATCCGAGTAACTCATTATTATCGCCAGACTCCTTGTTTAGAGTTTCTCGGACGGCATCAATCTGTCAGCGATTTGGTGGGCGAAAAGTTGCAAGAAACCTTTGTAAATAACGTTTTGACTCTGTTGAACTTGCAAGAAACTAATTTTAAAAGCTTAATGCCAGTTGCCGATCCTCCCCACTATATTTTATTACTAGATTCGGCAAAACAAACCCCAGAAATTATTGCCGAACAACTAGATTTAGCTTTATCAGAATCATATCATTACCAGAGAGCTAGAGCTATCGGTCAACTTACACCACCACAGGTTTTAATCTCTAATCAAATTCCTGAAGTGTTAGTTTCCCACCGTATGCGTATTGGAAGTATTTGGGGAGGCATTAAGCATCCAATTCTGGCAACATCACCTATTAGCAATGAACTTTTACAAGAATTGAAGTTGCAAATTGCCCAGAAATAGCTAATTTACAACGGGGTATGAGAATTATCAAATGCTGTTAGCGTAGTCGTATTTGCCCCCACGTTCAAGAGCGCGTTCATAAGCCGGTCGTGTATGGATGCGATCGATAAATTGCTTAATCTGAGGACGGCTTGAAATGAGTTCGGCTTGGGTAGCGACTATTTCGAGGGGAAAACTCATTTGGATATCGGCGGCGGTGAATTCTTCGCCTACAAACCACGTACTCTTACGAAGTTCACCTTCGATATAGTCAAAGTGAAGCTTAATTTGGGGTGCGATAAATGCATCTTTTACGCTGCTGTCTCCTGTACCAAAATTGCTGAAGACGAGGTTCATCACCAGAGGAGGCATTGCTGAACCTTCGGCGTAATGTAGCCAATAAGTATAGCGCAGACGTTCTGGCGTACCAGATGGCGGGATTAACCGACCATTGCCGTAACGATCTACTATGTATTCGATGATAGCTCCCGACTCAGCAATAGTCTCTTCTCCATCCGTAATCACTGGTGACTTGCCGAGTGGATGAACTTCGCGCAGTGATGCTGGTGCTAGCATCGTTTTCTGGTCACGTTCGTAGAACTTAATTTCGTAATCGACACCTAATTCTTCAAGCAGCCATAGCACACGCTGCGATCGCGAGTTGTTAAGATGATGAACAATAATCATAATAGCTACTTTTTTACAATTGGGTTAAGAAAAGCTTTTACATAAATCCTAATTAACTTATCATTATTTACTCAACTCTTCATCTATCTGGTGGTTTATAGCTTTTCCTAATCAAATGAGGTACATCATAGTCCCCTCCTCGCTTGTGGGGAGGGGATTGGGGGTGGGGTTTTTGTATCTCACCAGACCGGGAAATGCTGTATCTAAATTTAATTACCAATCGAGGAATATTTAGCTTAAGTACAGCGCAAATAAACCACCATTTAGCCTTTATGCAATGCAAATTGCGAATTGCAAATTGGCATTTATCCACATATTATTTTTAATTTTTGCTAGTTTGTGGTTCAATAAAATACTTTTAAACCGCAGAGGCACAGAAAACGCAGAGATTTTAAGAATTACCTTGAAAGAGTTAGTTTTGAGCCAAAGACTCTCAGCATTAAGCCAAAAAGTGATCGATAATTCAGATTTTTGTTGGCTACAAACCCACAATTATAAGCAGGGAATGCAATAGCATTCCCTGGTGATTCCAGCTTTAACTTGCAAGAATTAGCTGGCATCGGCTTTGTTGTGGGCAACGTTAGAAAGTTTGATGGTATAGATGAATATAGGAATAATTGAGTCTTACAGTAACGGGTTTTTAGAAGTTGTACCAGAAAGCGATTATTGGCAGATTGTAGCTATACACATCAATGGCCAAGCTTATTGCCCTACTCCTCGGCTTTATCGTTCAGAAAAACTAGCATTGGCAAAAGCTGCACAAATTTATGATTGGCTAGCTAACCATGAAGGAGAAATTAGTGATGGGGCTTGTAACTGCTCTGAATTGAAACTCATTTTATGGCAGCAACCGAAAGTATCTTAAATTGCTCTTGTATTAATAGCTTCTCAAAAGAGGCAGGGGCAGGGGAGAAGAATTTTCCCCTCTGCCTCTTCTTTGATTATTCTCTCCTTAAATCTAACTGTACTTGCAATCCATCGTTGTCACTGCCAGACTGAGCGGGTGTTAATAAAACCGAATTATCTGGCTGTGATAATGATTCGTTAAAACGGATTTTGACTGGAGTTTTATTGTCTCTTCTATTATTGTTAGAGATGCTTGCTGGATTAGTTCGCTCAAAAAACTTTCCAAAGTCATCTTGGGCAGTTCTATTATCAATTCCAACTAGTGAATCACCTGTTGATCTGTATTGTCCTGAATTTAGGCTTGATGCTGGTAACTGTGCATACACCTGGCTACCTAAGCTTGCAAAAGCTGTAGTAATTCCCAAAAAAGCAATAGTTTTGGCGTTCATTTTTTTTGTCCAAATTATCTTTAATATTGCTTGTGTATTATTCTCTGGGTAAATTATTTGAATCAACTCTATGGCTAGGTTCTACTACAATAATTTTATTGCGTATATACTTAGCGCGTCAATGATTTTTGCTCTGTATTGCGTAAAATAAACAGAGACGCGATGAATCGCCGTCTCTACAATAATCAGTTTTTTATATTGACGGCGGATTATCGGGTCTTTGTGATGATTTATTGCATCTTTACGCTCTAGAATTTCCATCAAAAAACCTTAACCGAACCGTATTGATCTATAACCTCGGCATTCTTTTAGACAGTATGATTATCTAGTTTAGCTTCTCAGCAAATTGCACTTAAGTTTGCCTAGTCGTCACAAATACCGCCTCACCTCAAATTCTCACATTGCATAAAGGTAAAGTTATCATTGCACCGGATTTTAACAATGTCTAACGACAAGCTACTTTGCATAACACTCCAATTGTAAAAGGCGATCGCCTACGACGGTCTACGCTTGCCTATTTGTGTTGAATGAGAGAATAGCGTAGGCGTAGCCCGTTGTAGACATCGCTCCACCAACGCAATCATACAAGCGATCGCTAATCAATATCATTCCTGTTCTAAAATCCTTTGTATATCTTGCCCAGCATAGAGAATCCGCACAATTTCAATGCTTTCATCTTGCTCAAAGTAAAAAATTAGATACTTTTTAAATCCCTTAACAGCCCATTTACGTAAGCCTTGTAAACGAAGATTATCCAGAGGATAACGGCTACCCATTCCAGGCATTTTTGCTAACTGTGCGAAAGTTTCTCTTACAGAGTCAAAGAACAAAAAAGCCGTATCGAGGTTTTCTTGGGCAATGTAAACAAAATATTCATCAATATCTAAACTGGCTTTTGGTGTAATGACTATCCGCTTCGTCATTGTTTCTCTTGATGCAGCTGGTTTATCAAGTGTGTGCGTTTTTGCTGCCACCATTCATCATTAACTTCTATTACCTCTCCACTTTCAAGTCCTACAATTAAAAGTTCTTCTACATGTTTTTGCATCTTGCATTTTTGGTCTTGAGCGATCAATTCTTGGAGATATTCGCTAACTGAACTGTAGCCACCTTGAGCGACTTGTTCTTCAACAAAGGCTTTCAGCGACTCAGGTAAGGAAATATTAATGCTATTCATAACCTTGGCAGTGAGGTTAAACTATTTTTTCTATCTTATCAAAGTTGTTAGGTGTTGTTTTTGAGGAAACGTTTAACGATCGCACCTTGGTTGATGAGAGAATAGCGTAGGCGTAGCCCGTCGTAGACATCGCTCCACCAACGCAATCATATAAGCGATCGCACTGGTCATACTTGCAGTATTTTTCTTAAAGTAGCACAGTAGTGATTGAACAGCGATCGCTCAATCTTCTTTCTGGTAATAAAATTTGCTACTTTTAAACAGCAAGCCTGTAGACGTTTCTAGATATTCAGTATGCCGTTAAGTATCTAGGGTGTATAGTAAATTCAGCCTAATTAAGCCAAATCGCAACCGAATTAGTTGATTTTGCTATGCCAAATGAGCTTTTACAAATTTTAGTAGCTGCATTTATCGGTGTTGTTTCTGGGTATCTGATTAATCAATTACCCCCACTCAGAAGCTTTCGGGGTAGCTGGTTCTTAGTTACTGCTGTAGTAATTGAACTTGCTCTTTTGGGAGGAATTTGGGCATGGTTGTCTGGAGAAGTTGCTAAAACATCAAATGTCAGAGGATTAGTTCAAATGATTGCTGCTGCTTTGGTGGGAGCTTTTTTAGTGAATATTCTTCAACTCATCTTTGGTAACGCTTGGGGTAGACAGTCTCCACAACCAACACCCCCTCAGCCAGGGACAAATCCGGGAACTGTTGTCAGAGGGACAACCATGAAAGGAAAAGGAAATAAAGCAAGAGTTACTAAAGGAGATGTTTGGGTAGAAAATACACAGATAGATGGCGAAAACCAAGAGTTTGATGTGACAGATGGTGTTAATCCTCCATCTTCTCCCCAACAAAATAATCCTCCGAATCCATGATTATTGCTAATCGCACAGAGGAACTTCGATTTTTTAACCAGATGGTGCAGGGAAGCGTTGCCAAACGGGTGTTACTGATTGAAGCTAAATCTGGTTTAGGTAAGACTCAATTACTGGCACGTTTTAAGCATACTCTGCCTCAAAATATACTATCTGTGCAAATGGATCTCAAAACAGCACAGCTAGGAATTCCTTATGTCTTTTCTTGTGTACGCAAACGTTTAGGAAATGAACGTTTTCCTCATTTAAACGCTGCTGTTGGGCAATATCTCAAATCGGGGATAGAAGTCTCTAATACTACGATGATTGGCAAAGATAATCAATTGAGCGTAGTTTTGTCTAATGTGGATGAGTCTACACGCAATTTTCGCTTGACTGAACTAAGAGAAGCATTCTTTTACGACTTGCGGAAAATTCCTCAAACATTAGTCTTTTTGTTTGATTCTTACGAAAAAGCCATTACCGAACTGGCAGACTGGTTAGGAGGCGAATTTTTAACTGAGGTTGTTGATACAGAGAAATTAATTGTAGTAATTGCTGGGCAGAAAATTCCTCAACCGACAATTGAGTGGATGGATTTGCATCACTGCTGTCGTTTAAAAGCGATTTCGGAAGCAAAGGCGTGGTATGAGTACACCCAACAAACTGGATTGCGCCTTAATCAAGATCAGGTAACAACGACAATACAGATACTAGAAGGGCAACCTGCTTTAATTGTGCAATGGTTAGAAACGCTAGCGAGAGAACGGCAATGAATCATGAGTTATTGCAAAAGCTAGCAAAAGCACAAACAGACGAAGAACGTTCTTGGATTGTGACAGAGAGTTTACTCTCAACGCTTTCGCCTGAGTTAGCGTCAGCAGCTTATGCGGCAGCAGTGCCACACTGGTTTAATGCAGATATTTTGGCAGCACTGCGCCCAGAACTGCAAGCTCAGTCATCTCAACTTTATACAGAATTACAAACTTTACCTTTTGTTGAAGAGTTTTTTGGAAGAGGGCACAATGTTCATGATTTGACGCGAAATCTGATGTTAAAACACTTGTGGCATGAGCATCAAGATGAATTTCTTACGTTGTCACAACGGGCAGCAGAGTATTTTTTCAGCAGCAATGAGCGTCAAAAAACTATAACTGAACAACCAGAAACTCAAATTGAATGGCTGTATCACTTGATTGTAGTTGACCGGGAGTGGAAAGGCAGCGAGTTTTGGGATTTAGCCCAAAAGTGGAACAATAATTTTCGTGTTGCGGAACTAGAATCGCTGATTACAACATTATTAGAACAGATTGCAGCAGAGCGAGTGGCAACACCTGCTAAAGCAGAGGTTTATTATTTTGCAGGTAAAGCAGAATTTCGAGTTTATAAAGTAACAAAAGCCTTAGAGCGCTACGAAGCAGCATTGGCATTCTACCGCGACACAGGTTCTCGCTTGGGTGAAGCTAATACTTTAGTAGAAATCGGCATTTTACAAGAAAATTTAACTTTAGGTTTAGAGTATTGTCAGGCAGCGTTAGAACTGTATACCCAAATTGGTGATAAGTATAGCCAAAGTCGTAATTTGATTTACTTCACATCTAAAATTCTTTTAAAACTGGGAAGGCAAAAAGAGGCTGTAGATGCGCTCAATCGTGCTATTGATCTTGCTAGAGAGGTTCCTTATGAAATATTTGTAGAATATGCGACAGCCAAACTCAGAGAAATTCAAGTTCTGTAAGTTGGGTTGAACGAACGCGAACAGCGATCCGTAGGGAAGTAAAACCCAATAAACTCTTGAAAATGTTGGGTTTTTGAGACGCGATAAATCGCCGTCAAGACAAGTGTTTTGGTTTTATCTGAACTGTATTGCGCTATAAATCACGACTTTCATTCACAAAATCACGATTTTTATTGATAAAATCACGACTTTCATTCACAAAATCACGATTTTTATTAATAAAATCATGAGTTTCATTAATAAAATCACGGTTTTCATTCACAAAATCATGATTTTTGCGATAAATACTGAGTTACACATTTTATTAGATACTAATTTATGAGGATTTTACTGGACTAAAATACAGCTTTAGTAAGCCAAAATAGCTCTAAAGCAGAATGAAAAGGATACATTGATGCCTCGTCAAAAACGTACATACCGGGTTTTAGAAAAAGCTGAGTTGAGAGCCGCAGGACTCAAAGCAATTGATCCGAGCATGGATTTTGGAGATGCACGCAATTTGCAAAATATGATACAGCTAATTGAGCAGTACCGTACCAAAATAGATGCTTATAATACTGCTTTAGCTGTGATTGACTCTTCTAAAACTCAGATGGATGAATTGGACAAAAGCTTAGGCGATCTAACTGAGAAAATGCTGATTGGAGTTGCTTTTAAATACGGCAAAGATAGCAGTGAATATGAAATGGCGGGTGGTGTTCGTAAAAGCGATCGCATTCGCAAAAGCAGAGCAACGCGCTTAAAGGGCGCAGACGAATCAAGCAGTGAAAATACTAAAACTGCGTAGCGAGGGATTGGGGATTGGGGATTGGGGATTGCGTGAAAAGTCTTTTTGTATTTAATGTAGATAGACACACAGCACTTCCTGCTGCTATGAGGTACAGATACTTGGAATGCTATTAGTCAAGCTAGTAATTAAAAGTTTGTAGTAAGCACTTTAGTGCTTATAAAATAAGGACTTCAGTCCTTACTACAAACTTTCTTACCCATCAATTTAAACTTGACAGACTATTAACACAGACAAACGATAATTCGAGCAATTAATGTACCTTATAACTTCGGGAAGTGCTGTAATTAAATATAAGATCAAACCTCACCCTCAATCCCTCTCCGATACTTTGGAGAGGGAAGCCGGAGGCAGGGTGGGGTTCTTCGGATTTAGTAAGCAATCAAGCAAACATAATCAGGACTTACGCAATAACTCTCTGAAACTCTTATTACTTCGTGTCTATGCGTCCTTTGCGGTTCGTTTTATCATGATTTTGCGTAAGTCCTAATAATATTACTCTAGTTTTTTCCACGGAAGTTTGACTGTAAATCGACTCCCTTTGCCTAACTGACTTTCGGCGTGGACAGTACCACCGTGTAACTCAACAATTTTTTGCACCATTACTAATCCTAAACCAGTACCCGCAGAACGACGGGTAGAGGCATTTTCAACTTGGATAAAAGGTTGAAATAATTTAAACAGGTCATCGGAAAGCATACCAATACCTGTATCTACCACGCTAAAAAAGATATATTCGTTTGTGGAATTTGGCTGGACTTCAATCCAAACTTTGCCTCCGTCGTGAGTAAATTTGATAGCATTACTCAACAGGTTGATAAATACTTGGCGGATACGACGCTCATCAACTTGGATAGGTTCGAGTTCTTCAGGGATTTGTAGACTCAGTTGAATATTTTTCTGTAACGCCAAATTCTTCACGAAACTGAGACTAGAGTCACATAATTCTGGAATCGAAGTTGCAGCTAGTTGCAGTTGGATTTTGCTAGATTCAATGTCGGTAAGCTCAAGGATTTGGTTAATCATTTCTAGTAAATTCTTACCGCTAGATTTGAGGGTATTTAAGAACTGGCGCTGTTCTGCGGTTACAGTACCGTAGACTTCATTTTGGAGTGCTTCTGCAATCTCAAAAATAGAACTTAAGGGAGTCCTTAGTTCCTGGCTCATATTTACTAAAAAGGTCTTTTTGGCACGATTTGCAACTTCGGCAGCTTCTTGAGCCTCACGTAGGGCGGATTCTGCACTTTTGCGATCGCACACTTCTATACTCAGGGCGACAAATTCAGCGATTGAACTAACGAAGTTTTGCTCGCTCAGTTCCCATATCCGAGGAATATCAATCTGTTCGTACAATACCGTTCCCACCACTTCGCCCCCAACCCAAATGGAGGTATTAATTAGGGATACAATATTCTTCGGTTCTAGCTGTTCATCCCATAATTCTTGTATCCGTAAATCGGTGCGAGTATCGTTAACGGCGATGATGCGGGCAGATGTCAGAGATTTAAAATAGATGGGATAATCTGCGCGATTGCGTTCTACACCCGCCGAATGCTTCTGATTGCTACGTTCGTAGAGATTTATACATTGTAGTTTGGTGCGATCGCTATTAAATAACCACACACTTACTCGTTCTACCTCTAAAGCATTCGCGGCTTTTTCGGTAATAACTTTGAATGCTGTTTCCAGATTTCCTTCTGAAATTGCTTTATGATTTGCCAGTTCTGCCAACGCTCGATTATGCTGTTCTAGTTTTCGCTCGCTGTTGGTATGTACTTGAATCTCTTGCTGTAATTCTTGAGTTCGCTGTTTAACCTGCAATTCTAACTCTTCATTTTTAGTAATCTGTGCAGTAAAGGTTTTACGTAAATGCTGCATCATCTCGTTGAAAGATTCACCCAGCACCTCTACTTCTTTAATGCCTTGTACCGCCACCGATTCAACCTTGGTAAAATCAGCTAAATCTTTTGTCGCCGTGCTGAAATAGAGAATTGGCACAGTTATCCAACGGGCGGCGATAATTCCTAATAAAGTAGCTAATCCTAATGCTCCCAGACAGAGAAAAATTGTAGTTTGAGTGTTGCGATCGATTTGTCCCATAAAGTCTGCTTCTGGGACAGCTACTACAATCAACCAGTTGACATTTGGTTCGCCCTGTAACGGTCTAATTTCTAAAAATTGTCGTTTACCGTCAAAAGAGAAATCTAGTTGCTGTAAACTCTGAATTTGGTCAAAGTTACTAAATTTAGTTTCTAAATATTTAGCGCTGGCTTGAGTCAAAGCATTCCCACTTTGGGAAGCTGCCAACCGAATCGGTTTACCATTTTGGAGACGGAATGGTTCTTCCGTCGTGGAACTTGCGACTAATAGCCCCGATCGCTCGATAATAAAAACTTGTCCAGACTTGCCAATTTTAATATTTTGCAGCAAATTCCCAATTTGTGATACATGAGTTAGAGTGCTGTTGACACCGAGTAACTCACCTTGGGAGTTATATATAGGTTGAGATGCACTAATTAGCAGCGTTGGTTCGGTGATAGATGTAAAAATCTGACTAAAGCTGAATTTTTTAGCGGTAACTGCTGCTTGATAACTAGGACGCGATCGCGCATCATAGTTTTTGATGACTTCTGGTAGCTGGGTACGTTGACCAAGAGAGTCAATTTTGTAGGTGTAGAGGTCGTAACCAGTTGACTTATCGGCTTTTCTGAGTAAGTATTGGCGATCGTTGAGCTTTTCTACCCCTAAATGTTCTTGCTGTTCGTTACTTGTCGTTAAAACAACAGCATCAGGAAAAATCTCTAACTGCTTGATTAAATATGACTCCCAAGTTGCCAGATTTTCCATCTTCAGCAACCCGATGTCAATGATATTTTGATTACCGCGCAATACTTGATACGGAGTTGAGAGATAAGCCTGTAAATTTTGCTCAACTCGATTAGCGACTTCATAACGCAACTCGCTAGCTACCTCATTGACAGCCTTTTGCCCATTGCGGATTGATAAGTATGCAGTCAATCCCACAGCTAGGAAGATTTGCAGCACAAACAACGCTACGAGAATGCGACGTAGGGGTACACCTTTAAATAGCGGAAAAACACCATTGTTACCAATATTTTTGTTCATAAGCCCACTCTCCCTTCCTATCGTGTAGTAGTGAGTACAACACCTCGACTTCTCTGGCCTGCGGGCTTATGCATAGTTTGTACTCGGTCAGATCAAGTGCCAATATACCACTTCTGGTAAAAGAACAAAACGTTAACCTGTGATTTTTACTGCAATGTGAATTTCATCGAATGAACATTTCCAGCCTAACCGAGAGCTTGTCTGAAAAGTGTTTAGCTGTGATTTATAAGCATTCATGGATTCATCCTAATACCCTTTAAAAAGACTGGCCATTACCCAGATTTTTATAGAGAAACTTGAACTTTTGTTCAAGATAGGGAGAGGTTTTTTTACAGACAGGCTGCTGCTGCATTGATTTTTTCGCAGATATCTACCCAAGCTTTATCTCGTTTTCCTGCCCCAATGGTGTTTAATGGGCGATCGGGAACGTGTGTTGCTTGATATCGTTCAATTGCTGTTACTTTGTAGTTGCTAGCACGCAAAGGTATCCAGAGAATTTTGACTCCCTCGGCTTTCGCTGCTTCTAACAGAGGTGGTAACTCATTTTGACTAATAAAGTTTGAGGCTAGGAAGTCTGGACTTACCAGCAATACTGCTACTTTTGCAGCTGCTAAAGCCACTTGAATTTCATTCCGCCATATAGCACCAGGCTTGATTTGGGTATCATCCCAAAGGTTGAGATTTTGTTCTCTAATTAATGGTTCTAGATGAATTTTGAGGTCATCAAACCACTTTTTATCTTTGTGACTATAGCTAATGAAAACTTGATTTCTCGTTACAGGTTCAGACATAGGTATTTCCAAATTTGGTGAAGTCGGTAAAACATCGTCAATCAGTCTGCGGACATCTACCATCCGAAAAGTTTTCTGACACTGGATTTGGTCATTACGCGCCTCCAGAGAGTTATACAATATGTATCGCTCATAAAAATGAGGAGTTTGACTATCCTTACACTTTTCACAGTTGCAGGGAACAAGTGTTTTGTATTTCAGGCGTTCGTAAGACTTATGGATTTTGTCCAGTTCATGAATAATACGTATTAGCAGGTCTTTCTTGCGGTTTCCTGCTACGCGAACTTTAATTTCTCGTTGATTGTAGTTTTCAATCACTTCCGCGCGGGTTTGGTCTTCACTGAGAACAACGCCTGTTTTCCAAACGAGGATTTGTTGTTCAATTAATGAATGCATTTCGACAATAAAACGAGTAATAATACCTTTTGGCATGAAATCGTATGTGTAGCGCAGAATCAGATTGTTAGATTCATCCCAATTGAAATCAGGCTGATTGCTAGAGAGTAATTGAGGTGCAATATAAGTACCCGGACGGCTAGGAATTTCGTAACAAAGTTTAAATTTTATCATTAGCTGCAACAGTTCTGGTCGCATATCTGCATATTTATCTTCAAGCCAAATGTTTTTTAAATCATTACGGTCAAATTTACCTGATTTTTCAATCACTTGTGGATTATCTAACACTTTGTAAACCGCATCTGTTCCCCAAGTTGGCTTGAGAATTACAGTTTTTCTTAGCAAGTCATCGTCTTGAAAGTGTAGGCATACACCTAAATCGTGCAGATAGCCACTAAGTTGAAGTTTATCCTCTTGTTTAGTAAAACCATGTTGCTGACAAATGTTAAAATATTCTTCCAAACTAATACATTCATGAAGGTTGTGTTCTAAAGCTTCCCGCACTTTAACCCAGGTTTTAGGGAGTTCTATACCTACATGAGGTAAGTTACTAATAAAGTGCTGAACTTTATCCAATATTTCTGGTATTCCGCGATTAGTGGCAAAGTTTGTAGAAAGTGTTTCTTTAAAATTGATGAATTCCTTTCGTAAATCTTTCTCATTTATTTCCCGTTTGCGCTCATGCTTTTCATTTTTGATAATGAGTAAAGGACTATCATCGCTCAACAATTTCACCACATTTAGCCAGTAGTAAAAATCTGTATCTTCTTTGCGAGTATCAGCAACTACGGCATAAAGAGAGCGTTTGGTGAGAAAAAATTGGTGGGTAGCATGGTAAATCTCTTGACCACCAAAGTCCCAAATGTTGACCTGAAATTCTTTGTGATTGTCAAGCAAGAATTTCCATTGAATAACATCAATGCCTTGGGTGGAAATTTCATCTTGCTGTAAAGTATATTTCTGATCTTGAATTTTTTTGGCTAGCGTAGTTTTACCTGCACCACTTTCTCCCACAATCAGTAATTTGGCTTCGTAGAGGCGATCGGTTTCTTGTTCTAGTTGTTGTCTGTAGAAGTTCAGAATTTCTGCAAACCTTTTTGTTCGGATTTCTGGTGGAAGTGTTTCTAAGGTATTGCTGGATAACTCAAAGACGCTGAGGTTGCTGAGTTTACCAATTTCTGCTGGCAGCATGGTCAGTTGATTATTGCTGAGGTTAAGTTTGCAAAGATTGGTGAGTTTACCAATTTCTGCTGGCAGCATGGTCAGTTTATTCAAGTTTAGGTAAAGCTGATACAGGTTAGTGAGTTGACCAATTTCTGCTGGCAGTATGGTCAGTTGATTATTGCTGAGGTTAAGTTTGCAAAGATTAGAGAGTTGACCAATCTCTGCTGGCAACGTTGTCAGTTGATTCGAGTTTAGGTAAAGCTGATACAGATTAGTGAGTTGACCAATTTCTGCTGGCAGCATGGTCAGTTGATTGGAATTGAGGTCAAGCTGATAAAGATTGGAGAGTTGACCTATCTCTGCTGGCAACGTTATCAATTGATTCGAGTTTAGGTAAAGTTCCCTTAGATTAGAGAGTTGACCAATTCCTGTAGGCAACGTTATCAGTTGATTTGAGTTTAGGTAAAGCTCTCTAAGGTTAGAGAGTTGACCTAACTCTGCGGGCAAGGTTATGAGTTGATTGAACTGAAGGTTAAGTTGGCTGAGATTAGAGAGTTGACCTATCTCTGCGGGCAGCGTTATCAGTTGATTGAATTGGAGGTAAAGTTCTCTAAGGTTGGAGAGTTTACCTATCTCTGCTGGCAGCATCGTCAGTTGATTCGAGTTTAGGTAAAGTTCTCTAAGGTTGGAAAGTTGACCTATCTCTGTTGGTAGAATTGTCAGTTGATTTGAATTGAGATCGAGCTTCCTAAGATTGCAAAATTGACTAATCTCTACTGGCAGCATTATTCGTGGGTTGGAATTGAGGTCAAGCTCCGTAAGGTTGGAGAGTTGACCTATCTCTGCTGGTAGAGTCTTTAGTAGTCGATTCAATCCGAGGTTAAGGACATTAAGGTTTGAGAGTTGACCTATCTGTTGTGGTAGGGTTTCTAATTGATTGGAGTTGAGGTAAAGCTCTCTAAGATTTGAGAGTTTACCTATCTCTTGTGGTAGGGTCTTCAGTTGATTAGAGTTGAGGTAAAGCTCCCTAAGATTTGAAAGTTTACCTATCTCTTGTGGTATGATCTTCAGTTGATTAGAACTCAGGTAAAGCTCCCTAAGATTTGAGAGTTTGCCTATCTCTTGTGGTATGATCTTCAGTTGATTGGAACTGAGATCAAGCACAGTGAGGTTAGAAAGTTGACCAATTTCTACTGGCAGTATTGTAAGTAGATTTGACTGAAGGTAAAGCTGACTAAGGTTGGAGAGTTGACCTATCTCTGGTGGCAGCTTTATTAAACCTTTGTCAGAAAGGTCTAATATTGTCGCTTTGTCTCTGGCAGCTTCTTCAAGAATTTGCAGAAGTTCTTCGTTGGTCATAGGTAGAGTTTTCACCAAGGCTATCTATGTCTCTGACTTGCCATTGTGCGTTTTGGCAGCAGAGAGATTGAGCTAATTAATTACTAATTTAGCGTGTATCAAGACTTGCATTGACGGACTTTGCGCTTCTAAGCTCAAGCTCAAAACCTCACCATTCCACCTCTGAACACAAACTGTCCAGCAAAAAAGGTTAGGCGTAGCCCCCCGTAGACATTGCTCCATCTTTGAACACCAACTGTAATAATTTATAAACTTTCCTATTTTCTCTCTTGGCGCACTTGGCGGCTTCTCTTCGAGACGCTGCGCGATGGCGGTTCGATAATCATAATTTGCTTCAAGATAATAAGTGCGATCGCAGCAAAATATCTAACTTTTTGTATTTGATTTTAAGATTGTTGTGTGATCCTATGTAACTTAATGGCTATAGCTTTCTATATTGCCCAGCTTCTATCCCAAATTCCTATGTATAAATATGCCAGAAACTAACTCAACACCTCATACATATACAAATACATCAACCAAAGCTGATACTTTACCTGCCTCTTCTACCTCTCAAGAAATCTACGATGTTGTAGTGGTTGGTGCTGGGCCTGTTGGGTTAGCAACTGCCATTGGCTTACGTAAACGTGGAATTGAAAATATCCTTGTCATCGATCAAACTCGCGCCTTTCGTCAAATTGGGCAAACATTAGATCTTCTCCCCAATGGATTAAAAGCTCTCAAACATTTAGATCCTAACGCTTACGAAGAAGTTAAAAAAACTGGACTTGGTTTATTGAATCCCAAACAGTCTAATGACCAAGAAACTGTCGAACCTACTGAAGAGAATCAACCTCCAAAGACTTCACCCCAATGGATTTAGAGCTGATTTGTAAAGTAAATATTAAGCCGCCAATCGCCTAACCATGAGACGAAGCAAAGAACCATAAATCATAGCTTCACTGACTTCGGAATAGACCTCATAATCTTTACTCAACCGTCGAAATCGATTCAACCATCCAAAAGTGCGCTCCACAATCCATCGCTTAGGCAATTGCTCAAAAGTGTCGGTGGTTCGTGCAATCACTTCCACTCGCACCTGCTCGCCACAGACTTGCTTGACAGCATTGGCAAAATTCTTACCAGAATAGCCTTGGTCTACCCAGATCACTTCTAATTGGGATAATTTCTCCTTTGCTTCATCAAGTACCACCACTGCTCCTAATCGTTCTGAGGCATTAGCTTCGGTCACGAAAGCTCCAAGTAACAATCCTTGAGAGTCTACGACGATATGGCGTTTACGCCCTTTAACTTTCTTACCACCATCGAAACCGTAGACCTCCCCTTTTTTTCCGTTGTCTTGACGGATTGAGAATCCGCGATCGCCACGGTGGAATGCTCCTCCTTACCTAATTCTGTTCGTAGTTGTTGGCGAACTTGGTCGTGCAATTGTTGCCAGATGCCTTTACGTTGCCACTTCTGAAAGTACCCATACACCGTCGTATATGGCGGCAGATCGTGGGGTAGCATTTCCCATTGGCATCCGGTTCGTTGTACATAAAATATGGCATTGAGAATTTCCCGAAAATCGACTTCCACTGGATGACCAAATCCTTTTGGTGCAGGTATGAGCGGTTTCAATACCTCCCACTCACCATCACTGAGGTCGCTGGGGTAAGGTTTTCTTTGGGGATTGGCAATCTCTGGCAGGCGAGTCATTTTTAGTACAACCATGCAACTCGATCTAGCTTAAAATCCACTCCCACTCATCCACAGTCTTTTTAGATTTTCTTTACGAATCAGCTCTTACAAAAACTTAAAAGGACAAATAATTAGGTCAACTTCGCTGAGTTTCGATGACTGGTTTAAAGATTATGGTGAGGGACGAGTATCAATTTCTTGGTACAATTTGCAGACAACTCTCAGACAGCTACTTCCAGAAGACCGAGTTAAAGCTAATCACCGTTGTATTAATGTTGTAAATGAGCCGGAAAAAAGTTGTGTCCGCATAGATTGTGTAAGTGATACCCAAATAGAAAGCAACCCCTATGCCTATTGGACAGATGGGCAGAAACATAAAGATTCGCAGCCCCAAGATTCAGATATTCTCCCCCAAGAATTAGCAACAAAATCTATTAGAGCTAAACTAATTGTTGCAGCAGACGGAATTAATTCTACAGTTCGTAAGCTGCTTTACACAGATACTCAACATCATGATTTTGCCCGACCTGAATATTCTGGATTTGCAGCTATATTGTGTAGAGAAATAGCTGAAGTACCAAAGGAACTATGGACAAAACTAAAAGAAGATTTCTTTCAAGAATCACCACTTGTAACAATTACTAATGATGAAATATCTGGCAATTCTGTTTGTATAAATAACATCAGGATAATTTTATATTACAGACCAACTGGTGAGCTAGGGTACATAATACATCTTGCTTTGCCTTTAGCCTCGTTGCAAGAAAAGTCAGAAAGTTCTTTAATTGACTTAGCTTTGCAAGAGTTAGAAAAAGCAGGTTTTCCTGATACGCTCAAGCAATTAGTAAGTCTGTCTCCTCCTGCTAAAATGCAGCAGCGTCCATACTATATCCACCCCGCGAGCATTTCAAATTCTTTACAAGTTTCTAACCCAACTGACCTCAATATAGAAGCGAATCCTAGCACAAATCCACCAGCTTGGAGTCTAGGGCGAATCGTCTTAGTTGGCGATGCCGCACATGGAATGCCACCCTTCATGGCTCAAGGAGCTAATCAAGGATTGGAAGATGCACTAGTAGTTACAACACTCATCGCTAAAATTGCTGAGGAGAATAACTGGGATAATCTGCAAACTATAGCCAAAGCCTTCGAGAAATACGAACATCTTCGTCGCCCATTGATAGCATACGTCCAAGAGGCAACATTACAGCGATCGCCCCACTCATCAGATAAAGAGTGGCAAAAGTTTACTCAACAGATGTATCACCGCAATTTCGACCAAATAATAGAAGCCTTGTAGTTAACCGTCAGTGAAAAATTTTGATTACAATGCAGATGTCCACTAGGCGGCGTGCTGTCTATCCACGTAAATCCAGAAGATAATCGATGAGTAATCAACTACAAGACTACAATCCTAGCGGCGTAGGTGAAATAAATGGCAACCTTTTAGGTTTGCCTTGCGATTATGAATCTGCAAACCTGATTGTCTTTGGTGTGCCGTGGGAAGTCACTGTTTCTTATGGTGCGGGCACTGCTAACGGCCCCCAACGAGTTCTCGATGCTTCGACTCAACTAGATTTATTCGATTTCGATAACCCTAATGGTTGGAAGCAGGGAATTTTCATGGTGGAAATTCCCCAAGATATTTTAGAGAAGAATACATACTACCGCGCCTTAGCAGCAAAAATTATTGAGCGATTAGCTCAAGGTAAAGAACTCTCAGATGTACCAGATTTAACACCTGTCCTCACAGAAATTAATCAGGCTGGGCAACTTGTAAATCAATGGCTGTTTGAAAATTGCCAAGAAGCAATTAACAAGGGTAAGCAAGTCGCAGTTATTGGAGGAGATCACAGTTCGCCGTTAGGTTATTTCCAAGCATTAGCGGCTAACTACGCCAACTATGGCATTTTGCACATTGATGCCCACGCAGATTTACGCAATGCTTATGAGGGATTTGAGTTTTCCCATGCGTCGATTATGTTTAATGCAATGAAAATACCGCAAATTTCCAAGCTAGTGCAAGTGGGTTTGCGTGATATTAGTCATGATGAAGTGGAAATGATAGACCAATCTGAGAGTCGTATTATTGCATATTACGACTCAGCCATTAAACAAAAGCTCTACTCTGGAACAACTTGGCTTGATTTATGCCGAGAAATTATCAGTCATTTACCTGAGTATGTTTACATTAGCTTTGATGTCGATGGTTTAGATCCCAAACTTTGTCCGAGTACAGGTACTCCTGTTCCAGGTGGGTTGGAATTAGAGCAAACATTTTGTCTGTTTCGGGAATTAGTCAAGAGTGGTAGAAAAATTATTGGCTTTGATATTTGTGAAGTTGGTGATGCCGAGTGGGATGGTAATGTTGGAGCGCGGGTAGTATATAAGCTGGCAAATTTGATGGATTTGTCAAAGCAGAATTTGTAATTGGAATACGAATTTTTGAGTTAAAACCCTTAAATTTAGTTGATTACAAGAGTTGCCCAAGATTAAATTCTAACCTTGCACAGTACCTCTGGGACAAATATTATTTTTAGCTCTTTGGTATACTTCACCGAAGGGCTTTCACTATTTCACAAATCTCTGTTCCTTTGCGTCCTTTGTAGTAGCCTGCGGTAAGCCGTTCGCGTAGCGTCTCGTAGAGAAGCGTCTACGTTAAAAAAGTTGACTTTGACAAAGAGTTTTAGCCTTAAGATAGGGAACAGTTTACAGATTACAAGTTACAGGAAAAAACTTGTGTAATTAATTCTGTCTGATTACTTAGTTAAACGCTCACCAATGTCAGATAGGGTACAATATATAACTCAGTCTTCAGAAGTATTGACATCTTCACTTTTTAAAGTATTCATCTTGCATATTCTGAAAGAAAGTTATAAATTATTATTTAGGGGAATAATCTGACATCTTAGTGTCAAAAACTAATCCTGCTCAAGTAAATATACTCCACTAGTTTTAACTTCATGCAAACCCTAAACAGCACTGAAGATATGTTTTTATTTGGTAAAGCCAAGATTCCGGGCATGAAACGGAACAGTAAATAATCTAAAAATATATCTTGGATGACTTTTTTGAGGAATCATGTTACTGCTTGCGGTGAAGAACAAGAGCTATAACTCACCAAAAGAATGAAGAAAGGGAAAGGGGGAAAGGGGAAAGGGTAAAGGGTAAAGGGAACCAGTGACTTAAAAGCAGGGGTTTCAAATATGGACACTGATTTTTATTGCACTACGTGTCTGAAAAATCTTCTTTTAATATTTTCCATATTTAAAAAGACTTGCTCTATACCGTGTGGGAAAAGTTTTACTCTTTTTTTCCTTTACCCCTTCCCCTTTTCCCCTTTTCGGTAATTGATTATAAACCAATTAACAATCAGTAAAGCTGCTAAATGTCAGCATATTTATTCATTGTTGATTGAGTAATTTTCCTCAAAATTATATTTGCTATTCAAAGAATCGTTTTTGTTATGCTGAGAATAGCAAAAAGAAGAAATCAAGACGCATCTACCACAAATTCACAACCTAGATGGAGCTATTCTAGCGATGCACCCCAACGAATTGGAAACTACTGAAAATTTGAAAGAAGTGGAAGAAGCGTGGCGAATACTAGAAAAATCAATTCTTTATTATCAAGGTCGCCCTGTTGGTACGGTAGCCGCTTATGATTCGTCTGTAGAGGCGCTCAATTATGACCAGTGCTTTGTTCGGGATTTTGTTTCTTCTGCTCTAATTTTTCTGATTAAAGGTAGAACAGATATTGTTCGTAATTTCTTAGAAGAAACCTTAAAGTTACAACCTAAAGAAAGGGCATTAGATGCCTATAAGCCAGGAAGAGGATTAATACCAGCTAGCTTCAAAGTTGTATCAGAAAATGGACAAGAATATTTAGAAGCGGACTTTGGCGAACATGCGATCGCTAGAGTTACACCTGTTGATTCTTGTTTATGGTGGATTATTTTGTTGCGTGCTTATGTAGTCGCCACAGAAGACTTTTCTCTGGCTTATGAACCTGAATTCCAAAATGGTATCAGGTTAATCATGGAAATCTGCTTGGCGAATCGTTTTGATATGTACCCAACGCTGTTGGTTCCAGATGGTGCTTGTATGATTGACCGTCGTATGGGCATTTATGGCCATCCTTTAGAACTGCAAGTTCTCTTTTACACGGCATTGCGTGCATCACGTGAACTGCTAATTTGTCAAGGAAATTCTGATGTTGTTGCAGCCATTGATAACAGGTTGCCTCTTTTATGTGCCCATATTCGCCAGCATTATTGGATAGATATTAATCGCCTGAATGAAATTTATCGCTTCAAAAGTGAAGAATATGGTAAAGGCGCTGTGAATTTGTTCAATATATATGTAGACTCTGTTCCTTATTATGAATTAGATAAGTGGCTACCCAAAAAAGGGGGTTATTTAGCCGGTAATGTTGGCCCTTCGCAGCTAGACACTCGCTTCTTTTCACTCGGCAACTTAATGGCGATTATTTCAGATTTAGCCACCGAAGAACAGTCACAAGCGATTATGACTCTCATTGAGAAACGATGGGATAATTTGGTGGGAGATATGCCGATGAAAATTTGTTTCCCAGCTTTGGAACATGAAGAATACAGAATTGTAACTGGATGTGACCCCAAAAATATCCCCTGGTCGTATCATAATGCTGGTAGTTGGCCAGTTTTAATGTGGATGTTGGCAGCTGCGGCTGTAAAAACTAACAACATAAGTCTTGCACAAAAGGCTATTGAAACTGCCCAAGGACGGCTCAGTACAGATCAATGGCCAGAATATTACGACGGTAAGAAAGGGCGACTAATTGGGAAACAAGCTAGAAAATATCAAACTTGGACAATTACTGGATTCTTATTGGCAAAAGAACTAATGGCAAATCCTACTTATTTACCATTAATCAGCTTTGGTAAATTACCAGCAGAACAGGTTTCTAGAGCATGTGAGTTTGAAATTGCCAGTGTAGATCCATATATGCAATAATTCGTAATTCATAATTAGTAATTCGTAATTAAAAGACAGTTCCAGACAGAAATATAGACCCGAATAAAAGCAAGACCACCTATAAACAAGGGGGAATTCAACTCGACAATTACGAATTACGAATTACGAATTACGAATTAGTAAAGAGTTGGGAGTTAGAATACAAAAGCCTCCTGACTCCTGATTCATGTTTCCATGACAAACCCCCGTCAACTAGCTTTTATCGCCCTGCGAGATGTTCATAAGGGGGCTTATGCTGATTTTGCCCTAGATAGAGTGCTGCAAAAAGTTAATTTGCCCGATCGCGATCGCCGTTTGGTGACAGAATTGGTTTATGGGAGTGTCAGAAGGCAGCGCACTCTTGATACTCTCATCGATCAATTTGCCAAAAAGAAATCTCACCAACAACCCCTAGACCTCCGCACCATTTTACATCTAGGTTTCTACCAGCTGCGCTATCAAGAGCGTATTCCCACCTCAGCTGCTGTTAATACCACCGTCCAACTCGCCAAAGAAAACGGTTTTTCTGGACTCACAGGTTTTGTTAACGGTCTATTACGCCAGTATCTCAGAAAAGCAGAGGGGCAGGGGGGCAGAGGGGCAGAGGAGCAGGGGGGCAGGGGGGCAGAGGAGAAAGATTCTTTGTTACTCCCCCAATCCCCAATCCTCAGCCCCCAATCCCCAATCCCCAATCCCGATCCATTACAACTTCCAGAAAATCCAGTGGAACGCTTGGGTATTTTACACAGCTTTCCTGACTGGATTATTCAAGTCTGGTTAGAACAACTGGATTTTGAAGAGACAGAACAACTGTGTGAATGGATGAACCAATCACCAACAATTGATTTGCGTATCAACCCACTTCGCACTTCCATCAAGGAAGTTGAGACGGCTTTGCAATCTGTTGGCATTTTGGTGAGACGGATTCCTCATTTACCCCAAGCTTTACGATTTATTGGTAATACTGGGTCAATTCAAAAACTACCTGGTTTTCAAGAAGGTTGGTGGACTGTACAAGATAGTAGCGCCCAATTGGTAAGTCATTTGCTCGACCCCCAACCAGGTGAGGTGATAATTGATGTCTGTGCTGCCCCAGGCGGTAAAACAACCCACATTGCTGAGTTGATGGCAGATAACGGGAAAATTTGGGCTTGCGATCGCACTTCTTCTCGTCTTCGTAAACTCCAAGAAAATTCTCAACGTCTAAATTTACAATCTATTCAAATTTACACTGGCGACAGCCGTCATTTCAACCAATTTCAAAACACCGCAGACCGAGTATTATTAGATGCTCCATGTTCTGGATTAGGAACCATGCACCGTCATGCAGATGCGCGTTGGCGACAGACACCAGAATCTGTCCGAGAACTTTCGGTACTGCAAAAAGAATTGCTTACACATACATCAACTTTTGTCAAAGCTGGGGGTGTACTAGTTTATGCCACTTGTACATTGCATCCAGCAGAAAACGAAGAAGTGATTTCGGCATTTTTAGCTGAGTCACCTGATTGGCAAATTGATTTTCCAAGAGGTGTTGAGTTGCCTGTTTCTGCCTATAGTATGCCTCAAGGTTGGTTTAAAATCTGGCCCCATAGACAGGACATGGATGGCTTTTTTATGGTTCGCTTAAGAAAAACCAATAATTCCGAGTGAATACTGTTTAGGATTGTACGATTTGGTGGAGGTCTTAATCTACCAGAGGAGGCAGCAATGGTTAGCCCTTCCAATGTGAAAAACTTAGTTAAAATCCTGATTGGAGCCGCTTGGATTGATGGCAGAATCCAGCCAGAAGAACGGCAATATCTCCGCGAAATAGCTCAAGCAAAAGGTTTAGCTAACGATCCAGAAATTAAACCTTGGCTATACGAATTAGTTCCTGTACAGCCAAAAGAATGCTATGACTGGGTACGTGAGTATTTAGGCGATCGCCCCAGTCTCGAAGATTGTGAAAATCTGATTGAAGCCATCAGTGGCTTAATTTACAGCGATGGCGAAGTTGCCGTCGAAGAAGCTAGACTCTTGACGGAATTGCAGGATATAGCGAAGCCAAATGATTCAACTCAATCGACTCAGGTTAAACTTCTCAAACAAATTCAAAAGCTTTACCGTCGTTGGGTTGACGTACAAAACTAATCATAGTCAAAAGCCTATAGTTAATAACTAATGACTAATGACTAATGACTAATGACTAAATTATGACTTCGGATCACCCAGACCCGGAGTTTCTTCTTTATCAACTTTAGGCACAAAATCAGGACGCTCTTTGCTTTCCCAACCTGCGGGGCGTTTAGAGTTGTACCAAGCTATTGAACCAATGGTTACAGCAGCAATAAAACCAACGACATACACCAAGGTGAAAGCAAAAGGAAACTGCCCGCCACCTGTTGCGACTGAATCTGCTGCCTGCATCAATATATGCATGAGTATATTCTCCAATGTTAAGTAACACTACTTGACACACTATAGAATGAGCGTATCACTTAACATCCTCCCGTAGTTTAGTTTGAGCAACTTCATATTGCATAGAAATGGGGAGGGGAAGGGGGAAGGGGGCAGGGGGCAGGGAGCAGGGGGAAGAAAAACTATTGATATTAGCCAATTCCCAATTCCCAATTCCCAATTCCCAATTCCCAATTCCCAATTCCCAATTCCCAATTCCCAATTCCCGATTTCCAATTCCCACTAATCATTAATTAGAAGGTCTAAGTCTCTCGCGCCAGGATGGTTGTGGTGATGAAGAACCTGAAGAACCTGAACTATTGTCACCAGAGAAAGATCGCCGACTTCTTCGAGGTGGGGGAGAATCTGATTCTACTCTTCTAGAACGCCGCCGGGGAGTAGATGATTCTGAGGAAGAGTTACTGGAAGTTGATTCTTGGCTGCGTAGGCGTAGCCCGCCGTAGGCATCGCGCCTTCTCCGTCTTGGGGTATAATCGCTCGATTGCTGTTCTTCTTGAGAATAGCTCCTTCTCCTCCTCCGTCTCCTAGATGAACCACTATCCTCAGAATTTCTAGCACTTTCTCCTTCTGAATCATCATCAGAGGAAATAGAACGATTCAGCACTTGTTTCGGCTTGATTGCCTGGGCTTTGATCGTCCCTTTGCGACCTTCTAACTTAGGGCGTTTGGGAAACTTTTCTACAGGCATCCCCTCTACGGCTTTTTCCATAAATTCGTGCCAGGTGTAAGCGGCGCTCCCACTGCTGCCATAAGTGGGACGGTTATCATCGTTACCTAACCACACCCCTGTTACCATCTGGGGAATGTAGCCAATAAACCATAAATCGCGGGCTTCGTCGGAGGTACCGGTCTTGCCGGCAACTGGTCTATTACCTAATTGAGCAGCAGCACCAGTCCCCTCTTCTACAACGTTGCGTAGCATCCAAGTCATGATGGCGGCACTGTCAGCGTCAAGGGCCCGTTGAGACTTGAAATTAGCTGACCAAATCACCTTACCTTGGCGGTTGAGGATGCGGGTAATACCATGAGGCTCTGTGTGCAATCCTTGAGTTGCAAAACTACCATAGGCGCTAGTTAATTCTAGCAAATTGACTTCATTTGAGCCGAGAGCCAAAGAATAGGTAGGCTTGAGTTCCGATTTTATCCCCATATCATGGGCAAGTTTAATCGTTGGCGTAAATCCCACATCAATCAATGTCTTCACGGCAATGATATTAACAGAACGGGTGAGAGCATCTCGGATGCTCATTGAACCCCGGAATTTTTCACTATAGTTTTTTGGTTCGTAGCCATCTACGACAAAAGGTGCATCCTCGTAGCTATCGTAAGGGCTTTTACCGCTAGCGATCGCAGTGGCATAGACAAACCCTTTAAATGTCGATCCTGGTTGCCGTTGTGCCTGTGTAACCCGATTAAACTGGTTTTTACCAAAGTCTTTTCCCCCAACCATTGCCTTAATTTCACCGCTACGAGGGTCAATGGCAACCATTGATGCTTGCTTAAAGTTCTCCCAGCGTCCTTGATTTCGTAATGTTTTGGCAACCGCCTCTTCTGCGGCTTTCTGCCAAGCCGGGTTGAGCGTGGTTTCCACTACTAATCCCTCACTTGCCAGCACCTTAGCAGAAACGTACTTCGGTAATTCTTTTTGGATGTAGCTAGTAAAGTAGGGTGATTCTACTTGCATTCGCTTGGGCAAACTGCTTTTTAGGGTTAACTGCTCCTGAAGGGCTGCTTGCCTTTGCTCTGGTGTAATAACTCCATCCTCTTGCATCCGTTGCAATACCAGATTTCTTCGCCGGATTGCCGCTTCGGGATTCTTGTCTGGGGCGTATAAGCTTGGCGCAGGAGCTAATCCAGCAATCGTTGCCATTTCTGCAAGAGTCAGCTGATCTGGCGATTTACTAAAGTATACCCAGGCGGCATCTGCCACACCATAAGCTCCACCTCCCAAATAAACCAGGTTCAGATAACGCTCTAGAATCTGATCTTTGGTTAGTTCATGCTCCATTTTTTGAGCTAGGCGGACTTCCTTGAGTTTGCGCCAGATTGTCTGTTCTTGTTTCAAAAAGAGAATCCGCGTTAGCTGTTGGGTGATGGTGCTACCACCTTCTACCACACCTTGCGATCGCAAATTATTTAAACCCGCTCTCACAATCCCCTGCGGATCAACTCCATTGTGTTGCTGAAATCTTCTATCTTCTGAGGCTATGAAAGCTTTTTTTAAATTATCTGGTATTTGTTCCAGCTTTAGCTGTTCTCTAGTCGCTTCACCTTGTTGTTGTAATATGCTTCCATCAGCAGCTTTAATAGTCAGTGTTTGCTCTCTCAACACAGCGTTTAGCTCGGTCTGATTTGGCAAAGTGCGGTCTATTAGATTGATGCCGTAGATGAAGGCAACTATCCCACCACCTACACCCAAGCCCGCCCAAAACCATAAACGACGATAGAGTGGTTTACCGCCAGTTGCCTGATTGGCCTTCATCCTAGATGGTAAAATTTTCATTTGCTCAGTAACTGCCTCGTCTGCGCCAGATGTGCCGGTGGTAAGCTCTCATTTGTTCCTCCTCATCCAGAGTCACTCAAATTAATTGGTCTTCGCTTGAACCAGGAGGTAAGCTTCCCCACATCAGTTCCTCGCTCAAAGTAGTAAATATCTAACCACCATCAATCAGCTTTGGGGTTATAGCACCACCATTGTGTTAGTATAATATCCTATAAATAATTAACTAGATTCACCATAAGATAATGTTTTTTAGATTTGGTTAATTTAGTTTTGTAAAAATACTGCAATTTTGCTAATTACTCTGGAATATAAAGCTATTGGCATTTATTGGGGAAGTCCAGCGAAGTACCCGCAAAAACAGCCAAAAAACAGCTTAGGAACTCCATAAAATAATTATCCAATTTCTGAACTTCACTACAACTTTCCCTCCCCCTGCTCCCTGCCCCCTGCCCCCTGCCCTTGAAGCAATGGGATATTTTTTTATTTTGAAGTCCCTTATTTCAGGAGAGTGCAATGCCTGGGTTGGACTACCCTTACACTAAGCCCAAAAGAAGCGCTATTGCCCTTGGTAGTAATATCGGCGATTCCCAAACAATTTTAGAAGCAGCGATCGAAACTTTAGCCGAAACGCCAGGTATTCTCTTAGAAGCCAGATCCAATTGGTACAAAACTAAAGCCGTGGGGCCACCACAGCCGGATTATCTAAATGGCTGCGTCACATTGCAGGTAGAAATGCTACCCCAGCAACTATTAGAAATTCTGTTAGGAATTGAACAACAATTTGGGCGTGTGCGTCAAGAACGCTGGGGGCCACGAATACTGGATTTAGATTTGTTATTATTTGATGACTTTATTATGGATACACCAAATCTCCAGATCCCCCATCCACGAATGCGGGATCGGGCCTTTGTATTAGTACCACTGGCAGAAATTGCCGCAGATTGGATAGAACCAGTATCCGGGTGTGTTATTAAAGAACTGCTGAAAGAGGTAGACTGTTCTGATGTACATTTATTGATGGGCAATTAAAATTACCATCCTTAAAAGCAAAAGAACGCTGATTTCACCTCTGTATTCACAGATAATCAGATTTTACTATGCCATTAGGTAGAGAATTACCACAACTGCTAAGACAACGCCTGTTTCATAAAGGACGCAAGTTTGATTTTGAAGTTAATCGCTTGCGTCTGCCGAATAAATCGGAGGGGGAATGGGAATGTATTCGTCACCCTGGTGGTGCCCTAGCTGTGCCGGTGACACCAGAAGGCAAACTTGTATTGGTGCGCCAATATCGTTTTGCAATTCAGGGACGGATATTAGAATTTCCGGCAGGAACTTTGGAAGCAAAGGAAGAACCTTTGGAGACAATACAGCGCGAAATCGAAGAAGAAACTGGCTATACTGCCAAAAAATGGGACAAATTAGGTGAATTTTTCCTAGCGCCTGGTTATTCTGATGAGATTATCTATGCTTTTCTGGCGCGAGATTTAGAAAAGTTGGAGACACCACCAGCACAAGATGGAGATGAGGATATCGAAACTGTGTTTTTAACTCCTGAAGAATTAGAAAAAGCTATTCTGGAAGGAGAACCGGTAGATGCTAAATCAATTGCTAGCTTTTTTCTGGCGCGTCCATTTTTAGTTTAATATCCTATGCTGCTAGAGTTAGCGATCGCAGATGCTTACGGTGCAGGTTTTGAATATGCTGATGAGATGATCGTTAACAACGATTTGAGTCGATACGTTCAACACCCGCGTTTTCGACTCATTCCTGGCAGCTATACCGATGACACCCAAATGAGCATTGCCATTGCGGAAGTAATTGTTGCTCAAGCACCGTGGACACCAGAAGTTTTAGCAGATAGCTTTGTTAGAGCTTTTAAACGCGATGAGAGAGAAGGTTATTCTCGAAGCTTTTACCATTTTCTGGGAGAAATTCAGGATGGAGAAGAGTTTTTAACTAAAATTAACCCTGATAGTGACAAAAGCGGTGGTGCAATGCGTGCAGCACCCATTGGCATCTATTCGACACCAGAAAAAGTAATTGAAGCGGCAACAGTTCAAGCGGCAATTACCCACAATACACCCGATGGGATCAATGCTGCTGTTGCTGCCGCCCTAATGTCGCATTATTTTATCTATCGACTGGGAGCAAAAGGCAACTTAGGACAGTTTCTCAAAGGTTATGTCTCTGGAGAGTGGAATAAACCGTGGGAAGGTAAAGTAAAGTCTAAAGGCTGGATGAGTGTCAGAGCCGCGATTACTGCGGTGATCCGAAATGACACTATGAGCGAACTTTTACAGGATTGTATCGCTTTTACTGGCGATGTGGATACAGTAGCTGCGATCGCTTTAGCTGCTGGTTCTTGTAGCGAAGAAATCACACAAGACATTCCCCATCATCTTGTCACAGGGTTAGAAAATGGAACTTACGGTAAAGATTACCTGATCGAGTTGGATAAGCAACTGATGGATCTGAAATCAGTTTTCTAAGTATCTGTTGCTTGTATAACTTTACTATCAATAGGTAGTGAGAAATCACGCGACCATTCATTCCAAGAACCAAAATAATTTCTGGCAGAAATTCCTGCTTCTTCTAGGGCTATCAACGTATTAGCAGCCCTTGAACCCTTAAAGCAGTAAATGTACACAATGGACTCTGAAGTAATACCTACAGACTGACAAATTTCTCGAATTTCATTTGGCGAACGGAACGTGGGGATTTCCGATTCAGTATTCATCAGACGATGCCATTCTAACCATACTGAGTTAGGGATTCTACCTTTGCGAGGGCAAAAATCAGGATGGTATGGGGAAGAACTCAGCCCAAGCCATTCATTGCGATCGCGCACATCTAATTTTATAATTGCTGGATTGGTAATTGCTTGCAACATCTCGGCGGTAGTCACCATTATGTCAGCATTGGGATGCAATCTAAATATGCTGCTTTCAGGTAATGGAACTTCATCGGTAATAAATAATCCTTCTGTCAGCCATGCTCTATATCCTCCCTGTAAAATAGATACCTGAGTGCAACCCAAATACTTTAGTAAAAAAGCTGCTCGACAAGATTGACCATAACCTTTATTTAAAGCATCTTCGTATACAATTAATCGTTCAACACCCGATATTCCCAGCTTGCTCATAATTTCTGCAAAATACTCTTGTAATTCCTTTAAACCTGCTGGGTCAGAATTCTCTAAAAGATAGGTGAAAAAATCTCTAATATTTATGGATGTAGGAATATGAGAAATAGCATAATCTTCGGGAGTTCGTGTATCGATAATGACAGCCCGTGATGACTTTTCTGCTAACAGGGACGTGACTTCTTGAGGAGAAATGAGGAGTTTTGTATTCACGCTTTCATGCTTCTGTTATCGTCCTATTAAGCATTATCGCGCTCGATAGATTTGCATTTTGGAATGCAAATCACAGAAGAGTGAATGTAGAATGTTACGAGGAAACTTTTGTGCCTATATTATTTTAAAATCAAGGGAGAGTCTAAAATTTAAACCTATAGGATAACCAGCACCACCACATTCTCCTGAACCCGGTTATGGTGAGGCACTTACAACGGAATGCTTTCCTGCTCCCGATTACTATGTATAAATAATTGCTAAAAAAATAAAAACCATAATTATCAGTTATTACTACTTTTAGAATTACATAATTAATTGATGTGAACTGAGCATATTTTGTAGATTGTGCTTTTTTAGCATCATTCTTGTTAATGAGTCTGTGTATTAATCTCTCTTGACATGGGATATTTTAGTGATTACTATGTCAATCAATCCGGATCTCATTAACTTATTCGGAAAATCTCTGTAAATAAATCCAACACTATCCTCACACCACTCCATGAAACTACGCTGGTTGTTCCTGAGCCTTACAAGTATTCTTTTACTGTCATCCCCAGCAAAAGCGAATTCCAACACAAATCAAGTTGACAATATAAATGATTGGAGTGCAAATCAATCTGATTTACAACTCCCAAAACTTAAATTTATTCCTCCAGTACCTCTAAACGAGCCTGTCAAGCCAATAAATAATTCTAAATTTACTGGTGTAATTCCTCTAGGACGTGAGATATCAGAACTAAAAACTCCTATTAAAACATTAATGGCTCGCTATAGATTCCTCACTCCCGGAATCTTTTTTATGGACTTACAAACAGGGGATTATTTTAGTGTTAATGGTGAAAAAGCTTTTTCTGCCGCTAGCACAATTAAGTATCCGATTTTAATTGCTTTGTTTCAGGAAGTAGATGCAGGAAGAATCAAACTAGATGAAACTTTGGTAATGAAACGCAAAGAAGTCACTGGTGGTTCTGGAGATATGCAGTATCAACGAGTGGGAACTAAACTTAGTCTCTTGCAAACTGCAACCAAGATGATGACTATTAGTGATAACACCGCTACAAATATGATTATCGATCGATTAGGCGGTGCATCTAAATTAAATCAAAAGTTTCGCAGTTGGGGATTGCAAAGTACTGTAATTCACAATATGCTCGGAGACTTTAAAGGAACTAATAAAACTAGTGCAAAAGACTTGGTAAGATTGTCAGCTTTGGTGACAAATAATCAGTTAATTTCTGATACAAGTCAATCTCAAGTATTAGGCATTATGGTTCGTTGTCACAATAGAAGCTTGCTACCATCAGGCTTAGGTTCTGGTGCAAATATTGCTCATAAAACAGGAACTCTGCGGTTTGTACTAGGCGATGCAGGTATCATTGAAACGCCATCAGGTAAGCGTTATTTAGCAGGAATTTTCGTCCGTAGACCAAATAATGACAATAGAGCTAGGGATTTTATTCGTCAAGTTTCTCAGGTAATGTATGGCTACTTCGATCAACCAAAAGTTACTTATCTACCTTAATTGTTGGTTGGGTATGAAGGAGGCAGGAGGGTAGAGATCGGTTTTCTTCTCTCTTGAATTGCTCTGTGACTCCTGCTTGCATTAATAAATTCTAAATTTTTGTTTTAGACAAACTTCAAAGCTGCGATGTTGAATAGCCCGTTATAGACATCGCTTCTCTAACTGCCAAGGTATTATGTAGTCGAATACCGTGCAGTATACAGTTTGAGGTTTTGGATGAAAGTAGCAGTCTTCAGTACAAAAGTCTACGATCGCAAGTTTTTGTCAGATGTAAATTCTCCCACAAAACACGAATTAGTGTTTTTTGAACCTCGTTTAAATCGGGATACAGCTATCCTCGCCGCCGGATTTCCGGCGGTTTGCGTATTTGTACACGATCAGGTTGATGCCCCAACTTTAGAGCTTCTCGCCTCACGAGGAACTCGGCTGGTTGTGCTTCGCTGTGCAGGATTTAACAATGTAGATTTACAAGCCGCAGCAGATTTAGGAATTACAGTTGTACGTGTTCCTGCCTACTCACCTTATGGAGTAGCAGAACATGCTGTGGGATTGATTTTAAGTTTGAATCGCAAAATTCATCGGGCTTATAACCGTGTCCGAGAAGGCAATTTTTCTCTAGATGGACTATTGGGATTTAATTTACACGATCGCACAGTGGGTATTGTCGGTACTGGCAAAATCGGTCTGATTTTAGGACAGATTATGAAGGGGTTTGGTTGTAACTTACTCGCTTATGATGTTTATCGCAATCCAGAATTGGAAGCGCTAGGTGGTAGGTATGTAGAACTACCTGAGCTATTTGCCAACTCTGATATTATCTCTCTGCATTGTCCATTGACTCCCGAAACGCATCACTTGATTAACGCTGAGGCTATAGAACAAATTAAGTCAGGCGTGATGCTAATTAATACTAGCCGAGGAGCATTGATTGATACCCAAGCAGTGATTGAGGGATTGAAATCTGGTAAGATTGGCTATCTCGGTGTGGATGTCTACGAACAAGAATCGGAATTGTTTTTTGAAGATTTATCTGGCGAAATTATTCAAGATGATATTTTCCAACGTCTGACAACGTTTCCCAATGTACTCATTACCGGACATCAAGCTTTTTTTACCGCAGAAGCACTCCACAATATTGCAGAAACAACTTTTGCTAATATTGCTGATATTGAAAATGGTCGTCCTTGTGCTAATGAAATTCGCGCTCAACCGTCAGCTTAGGTAATGATTAATGATTGGCGATCGCAAACACTCTGACTCAAATCACCAATCAATCCTTATTATCTGGCAAATTCTCCATTTCCTCAGCAATTAGCGTCTGAAAATCTTCGTCACCAAAACCCCCGTGCCGTGCAGAGCAATTACATTCATGCATGGGGGCAAGGCACACTTCTCTACGTTTTTAATGCCTTATCTTACATAGTTTCTCAGTAAACCAATCTCTTTGTAGTGTTTTCTATGAAACTTCAATAATTCCAGATAAGCAAATGGGATCACTATCGGCCAGAAAATAGTGATTAAGACTAAAATTATCATAGATAAATAACGCTGTTTTTGACTCATCTCTTGATCGTTGAGAGAGAAAAACAACCATTCACTAAATATACGGTAAGTGATGGCTAGATAAACTATGATAACAAGATTAGTCAGAAGTAAATGCAACATAATCCCTTCTATATATAATTGACAACCGGGCAACGCCAACTAAAACACAATACGTCCTAATGAATGCCGGAGTTACGGATATTAATCCTAAAGAGTCTACTAAATTAAATAGAGATTATTAATATGAAGAGAAATACTATTGAATAATAACTTTTTGTCTTTCCCTGCTTCATCTGCTAAAAAATATCTTGATAACTTTATTTTTAACAATGTTAATTAGGCAATTTCGGTAGTTATTTTATAAATAGTATTTAGTATTATTATAGCGATTCTCGTTTAGATGAGGTACACCTGTAGGGGCACGGCACTGCGGTGCCCTTACATCTTGCAATATAATTTTGTACCTCATCTAAATGGGAACGGCTATAAGTAACTTTTATTCAATATTAATTAACATAGTTTTTTAAGAATCCTTACCAAGTATATTAAAATTTTTTCTTTAGAAATTCAATGATTTTTTTATTGATGTAAAATGTATTATTTTTAGATACAAAGGACAGCTTTTGCCAGTTAGCTTTAATTGCACCAACTTAGTTATCTAGAGATATAGGATTACTATTTGATTTTTGAACAGAATTAGGTATTGTAGGGTGTGTTAAAACAGAGTTCGGAACGCACCACGATCTATGGTTAGGTGCGTTACGCTATCGCTAACCCACCCTACGGATTTTTTCAGAAATAAAACCGGATTCCTATAGAATGTCTAAGATTTCTCGAAGTACTTGGACTACTTAAGTTTCATTCCAACGACAACTAAGTAAGAACTCTGTACTGAGTAAATTGCCATCAATTAGTTTTTGAACTAAATAGAATTCGTGGTTTTCTGCAAAATCAGCTAGAAGTTTGGAAATACTAAGAGTGATAAGGTTATTTAACTAAAGTACTTAGTGACTGCAAGAGGGCGATCGCTAATTTGTATTTTCATTCTGAACGATAGGCAATGCGGAGACTTTGGACTAAAATCACCAGAGATGCGATCGCCATCAACCCGCCCCAAAACCAGTAAGGTAAAAGCAAATATCGCTGCATTTGTGCTGTATCCGAGAGTCCAAGGGGGCCAGCAGAACTACTAAATAGATAATCAAGTTGATGGAAGGTACTCACACAAGCTTGTACACCCAGGAATTGAATAGCAAATCCTTGCGCCCAGCGAGGGGCTTTCAGGGCGATACCCAAGATTATTAAACCTAACAAGGGAATTGCCAGCAATCCAAAGGAGGAACGTACCCAAATTAATGTAGAAAATAGCAAAAAGCTTCCTAAAATTTTCAAACAGAGGGTTGCTGCTCTAAAACTGCGGGAAGCTAGAATTAAAGCTGCACCAGCAAGAGGTGGCCCCATTGGCCCTGCTGCTGCCACCATTGCCGGGCCAATTGGGCCCAATGATGACCGGATGCCATAAGTTGCGACACCGGAACCATTGCTAAAAATCTGTAATTTCTGAAACTGTCCTCCTACTAGGAGTGCCATTAAGCCGTGACCCATTTCATGAAACCAGGTTGCCAGAATTGTAAATGGGTATAAGATATAGTCACCTCCTGGTATTTGCCACAGTAAAGCAGTTGCGATCGCTGCTGCAATTAGCCAGGTTAGCCCCATGCGTTCAACAACTGCTGGGGCTTCTTTGGTAAGTAAGGGTTCAAAATTTCTACTTGGTTCCCTCATAAATCACTCTATTTTGGATTTTAGATTTTAGATTTTAGATTTTCTAGAAAATTCAAAATCTAAAATTGACAGTGTATTTTCTCTATCCTAGTGTACTTAAACTGATAAGCATTCAAATTACATATAGTCAATAGCTAAAATACTTGCTGCACTTGTATCTATTTATTTTTTAATCAAAGCCAATATCAGTAAGCAAGGTGAGAAGTTGCTAGGCGGTAAACATATCCAAGGTAAGCTCTTAAATAAAATCGTGAAATTGTTGTTCCAGTAATTGTGTAAAATATTCTCTTGACCAGATGCTAAAACTCTTCATACAAATGAAGGGTTTTAAAATGCCCCGAAAACTTTCAGTTACTCTGAAAATGATCGGGTTATATCTCTTGCCAAAGTACTAAGGACATTTGAATATCACTTCATTTTCTTTTGTTTCCCTGATTTTGGGGTAAAACGGAGGGTGAGAGTGATAAACATTAACATGGCAAAAACTTGTAAAAGTATGCACGGATAGCTAAAACGTGCCTGGACGCAGAGGGTTAAATGCGCTGTCGCACCCCTGTGAAGCGTCAAGAAATAGCTGATTAAATCAAATCTGAAGCGATTTAATCATATATTTTGTAGCAGATACTTGTGGAAAAGCAAATGCTAGGTATGAATGTTGTTATGAAAGTTGGCGATCGCGTCCGCGTTAAAGATTCGGTAGTAGTGTATCATCATCCTGAACACCGGAATCAGGCTTTTGACATCAAAGGTACAGAAGGTGAGGTAGTAGGTATTGCCACCCAATGGCGAGACAGACCTGTAAGCGCTAATTTGCCGATTGTAGTTCAGTTTAGTAAAAAGTTTAAAGCCCATTTACGTGAAAATGAATTAGAAGTCATCTAAATCACTTATCGCCGGCGAAACCACTGAAAAATATTCAGTTCGCCGCGCATTCTTTTCAGTTCTTGGCGATTCTGTTCTGCTGTTGTGTAATACCATTCACAATAACGCTGAAACTCTGACCGTGACCGAACTTCATGGTAGAATTGGTGGGTTGTTTGGTAAGCAGCAAAACCTTCCTCAACTTGGTGTTGAGGTGATGGCATAATATACGGTAAGTTTTTTGTCATTTGTCATTTGTCATTTGTCATTAGTAGGTTGAAGTTTGGAAGCTAGGTCATTACTACAATTAATAATTCCTAATTTTTTAATAACTCATAACTTTATTAGAGCCAACCGCGTAAGCGATAAACTAAAGAACCAATGTACTCTTTTAAAGCAGTGGTAAATTGGTGCAAGTTATCTGTATCAGGTAATAAATTCAGTATAGCGGCTTTGGGAGTGGAACCAAGTTCTTGCAAGTCACCTTGACTAACTAAAAAATCAGTGGGTGCAGGAATAACATTAATTCCTTGACGTTGGAAAATGTTAAGCGATCGCGGCATGTGCATTGCCGAAGTAATTAATAATACCTGCTTGATGTTACGAGATTCTAAAATTTTTCGGACATTTACAGCATTTTGATAAGTATTGAGAGATTCAGGTTCTTGAACAATCGCGTCAGATGGAATACCAATAGATGTGAGTATTGTTGCCATATCTGCCGATTCTGGTGAACCGCTACCACGCCAATCAATGCGCCCCCCGCTAAGAATGATTATAGGTGCTTTTTTTTGGCGATATAGTTGTGCGGCATAAATCACGCGATCGCCTGATTCACTCAAATCAACGGTAGGTCTTGGGAAAAAAGCTGATTTAGTTGCGCCACCTAAAACTACAATTGCTTCTGCAACTGGTATTTGGGCGGATGGAAGATTTTGCCATTCTAGCGATCGCACTAATGATTTAGCGATCCAAGCGTTACTACAAAATAGCAATAAAGTTAGGGCAAAAGCAATTGCGATCGCCGCAGTGCGCGGTCGTTTCCACAACATGACTAATGCTACTACCAAACTGACGCAAGCTAATCCTAGTGGATAAAAAAATAGCGGTAGTAATTTGGACAGATATAAAAACATATTGGGGAATGGGGAATGGGGCAGGGAGCAGGGGGCAGGGGGACAAGGGGACAAGGAGAATAACTATCCCCAATTCCCAATTCCCAATCCCCAATCCCCAATCCCCAATCCCCAATCCCCAATCTCCAAATTACTACCTTTCCCAAAACCTGAAATTGAAACTACTTCCAGGAGCGCGACGGTAACGGCGGGCTGTTCTTCTTGTTTGCCGTTTATTGATCCTTTCATTCGTTGGTTCAACTTCACCCTCTTCTGATTCTTCAACTTGCAACTGAGTTCTAGTTTCTTCCTTACTTCCCCACCAAGCAGTAATCCAGCCTCCAGCTAAACCGCCTATTCCACCTAGCAAGATGCTCATTGGTGGTGGATATCCCAAATATACAAAGCCAAGCATAAAAAATAACCAGTACTTAAGTCCTGCATCAACGCCATCAGAGGAGGCTACATTTGGTGCTTGGGGGCTATTATCAGTTACATTTGTGATCCAGCTGAGGATGAAACCGCCCATGATTCCTAAGAAGATGCTCAGGGCTGGTGCAGAGCCGGTCATTACTAATATAAATGTTAAAAATGCCCCAAATAACAATTGAGAAAAGAAACTGGGAGAAATACCGATAAAGTCGTTTTTTTTGTCTGCCATATAGTAATAAAAAGGCTTTAACTAATTACTAATTTATAATTCACATCAGACATGAATTATAAACGCATCTTATCCCATAAGGATTTATAGATTTACTGAAAATCATTATTTTGGAACTACCTACGAAATTACAAGGGTTTCAAGACTTAATTCAGATTAAATTCGTAATTTTTTATTCAATTACGAATTACAAATTACGAATTACTTGAGTTGTATCCAAAATCTTCACGTAGGCTTGTTCCTCTTCAGTGAAAGGTTCAGCTTGTTTGATTTGTGAGGCTAATAAATCGGCAGTGGCATCAGCAATATCACCAGTGCGGTTGTTCAGACGCTCTTTTAGAACTTCTAGCGGTGCTGTGCATTGGATAATCTGAAGAGAAAGTTGGTGCTTTGTAGCTTGAGCGATCGCTTCTTGCCGCAACTGCTGTTTATCATACTTGGCATCCAAAATCACTGAAAACCCTTGTTTAGCCAGGATAATGCCCAATTCCAAAAGCCTTGTGTAGGTTTTTTTGGTCATCTCAGGTGTATATAAATCATCGCCACCTTTTTCCCACAGAGGAATTCCCCCTAAATGTTTCCGCACCGCATCAGAACGCAGGTGAATCGCTCCCTGTTGACGGGCTAAATGCCTTGCTGTGGTACTTTTACCAGAACCCGACAACCCCGACATCAAAATTAGCTCTCCAACCTTTGGTTTAGTATACTCCCAAGCCTGTTTGTAATACTCACTGGCGGTTTTTGTCGCCTCTTCCTTTGCCGTCGCAGGTACACTTGGATCGTCTAACAAAAATGATGTCACTTTTGCCCTGACATAAGCCTGACGACTTAAATATAAAGGTAGCACCTGTAAACCTTCCCAGTCTCCAGTTTGCTCTATATACGCATTCAAAAACGCATTAGCCAAGTTTTTGCGTTGTCGTGCTTCCAAATCTATCACCGTGAACGCTACATCATACATGACATCGACAAAGCGAAACGGCTCATTAAACTCAATGCAATCGAACAGCAAAATTTTATCGTGCCACAGGGCAATATTTCTCAAGTGTAAATCCCCGTGACATTCACGAATACGATCGTTGTGAATTCTGCTAGCAAATAATTCTGGACGTTCGGCAAAAAAATTATCTGTATATTGCTTTGTTTCTGTAAATTGTTCCTGAGTTTGGGGGCCACCAATATAATTCTCAGTTTGCTGATAATTCTCATCAAAGGCAGCCCGGACTTTTGCCACTTCACCAAAACTGCGAATGTAATCATTCGTCTGCGCTTTGGCATGGTATTGAGCCACCACCCTTCCCAACTCATCTAGACGTGTCTCATCTAACTTACCTTGTTCAAAAAGTGTACTCAATAGCGACTCTTGAGGAAACTGCCGCATTTTCAGTGCGTATTCTACAGCCTCAGCAGTTCCCCCTAACTGGTATTGCTCCCCTACCAGAGTTATGGGCAAAACTTCTAAATATAGTTCACCAGCACCCCTCTGATTTAATCGCAACTCTTCCTGACAAAAGTGCTGCCGTTTTTCTAAGGTAGAAAAATCCAAAAAGCCAAAATTCACAGGTTTTTTCAGCTTATAAGCGTAATCCCCAGTCAGCAGCACATAAGAAGCGTGAGTTTGAATTAGTTCAATGGGTTCTGTTACCGCATGGGGATAAAATCCAGGCTGCAACATTTGCTGAATTAAGACTGGAAGAGTCGCTTCTGCCATTTATATTCCTCTGCGCTCTCTGCGCCTCTGCGGTTCAAATACAAAAAAACCAGGAGTTTCCCCCTGGTATCATCAAAAATTATTACACAGTTGACTTAGCCTAAGAAGCCGTTTCAGTTTCAGCTTCTTCTTCAGCTTCAGCATTAATTTGTGGTGGCAAAACGCTCACAATAAGTCGTTCCGATTCAGCTAGAGGTGTTACACCTTCAGGGAAAGATATATCACTAATACTTAAACTGTCTCCAATTTGTAAATTAGTGACATCGATTTCAATTACTTCTGGAATATTTTCTGGCGCACAACTTACTTGCAATTCGGTAACTACGGTGTCTAACACACCACCTTCTTGTTTAACACCAACAGCATTGCCTACAAAACGCAGCCGTACTTCTACAGTGGTATCGCCGTGACCAGCAACCGCAAAAAAGCTGAGGTGGTAGGGTGTACCTTTTGCTGGATGGATTTGAAGTTCTCTCAGCAGGGTTTTGCCGCGCCAAGGTGCATCAGTAATGTTTAATTCAATCAATGTATTGTTGACTGAAACTCTTTTGAGCAAACGCTCAACAGTTTTAGCATCAATAGTCAAAGAAATTGACTCTGTACCCTTATGACCGTACAAATTGCCAGGTATTAGTCCAGAACGACGCAAAGCTTTTGGCTTGCTCCCTTCTGGACGTTTTTGAGATTCGACTGTAATAGCCATAGAAGTTGTCCTTTGTCATTTGTCAGTTGTCATTTGTCAGTTGTCATTTGTCAGTTGTCATTTGTCAGTTGTAAACACCAATGACCAATGACTAATGACCAATGACTAATTTACGCACTTAGCAGGGTAGTAGGCGTGCCGTCAAGCTGCAATAAAGCGCGTTTGGGCCCGTGGATGGGGTCTTCTACGATTATTGTTTGATCGCGGCTTGCTCCTAGTGAGACGATCGCGATCGGGACTTCCATTAATTCGGCGAGGAATTTTAGATAGTCCAGTGCTTGCTGTGGCAAGTCTTCCAGGGTGCGGCATTCGGTTGTTGAAACTTTCCAGCCTGGTAAGGTTTTGTAGATGGGGCGACATCTAGCAAATTGACGAGAACTTGTGGGGAAGTGTTCGCTGCGTTGACCATCTATGTCATAAGCTACACAAACTTTGATTTCCTCTAATTCATCGAGGACATCGAGTTTGGTAAGCGCCATACAATCCATGCCGTTAATCCGCACAGCATAGCGACCAATGACGGCATCAAACCAGCCACAACGCCGTTTGCGTCCGGTGGTTGTGCCAAATTCAGCCCCGCGATCGCACAACAATTCACCCAACTCTCCATCCAATTCTGTGGGAAATGGCCCCTCTCCCACCCGCGTTGTGTAGGCTTTCGATACGCCAATTACCCGGTCAATCATTGTCGGCCCTACGCCTGTACCAACGCAAGCCCCCCCAGCCACCGGGTTCGAGGATGTGACATAAGGATAAGTTCCATGATCTAAGTCCAGGAGCGTACCTTGTGCGCCTTCAAACAAAATATTGCGCCGTCGCCCAATTGCATCGGATATTTTTAACGATGTATCAACAACGTGAGGGCGCAAGCGTTCTGCATACCCCAAATACTGTTCAATAACCTCTTGTGCATTTAGAGGCGGCAAGTTGTAAAGCTTTTCTAAAATGACGTTTTTATAATTAATCGTCCACTCCAACTGCTCGCGTAGCTCATCCGGGTTCATCAAGTCTAAAACCCGAATGCCTGTACGTTCAGATTTATCAGCATAAGTCGGCCCAATGCCCCGACCTGTTGTGCCGATCTTATGGCTTCCCCGTCGTTCTTCAGATGCCTGGTCAATCAACCGATGATAAGGCATTGTTACGTGGGCTGTCTCAGATATCAGCAGGTGGTCAGTGGAAATATTTAGTTCTTTTAGTTGGTCGAGTTCTGCAATCAAAATCTGTGGATCGATTACTGTTCCACAGCCGATAATACAATCGGTATTTGGATACAAAATACCAGAGGGAATCAAGTGTAGTTTAAAGGTTTGACCTTTAACTACAATCGTGTGTCCAGCATTGACACCCCCTTGGTAACGCACCACAACATCTGCGGAACGACTGAGTAAGTCAGTTATTTTACCTTTTCCTTCATCGCCCCATTGGGCACCTATGACAATGACGTTAGCCAAGAGCTTATATTAAGAAGTAAAGTTTCCACAAACTATAATTATTAACATAATATGTGGCTTGTGTCAATAATTAAAATCTTATTGGGGTACTTAGGGGTGGGTTTTAGATTGTTGATTAAAAGACTTACTATTCTACATCTCGCAAAAAGGGCAACGACGGGAATTGCACCCGTATCTCCTGGTATACTCCAAGGAATTCTACTCTTTGAACTACGTTGCTGGGGCAGCGAACCGAATCGAACGGCTATCTTTCGCGTTGAACGGCGGACGCTTTACCATTAAGCTACACTGCCAGAAATTACCAATCTATTTCTGTATAATCCTTAAATAATCTAGCAAAAGGTGTTTTACCTTGGTTAATTCCTAGATAAATTGGGTCACAAATGCGTGCAGCAGCATCATTTACATCAAAGGGAGGATAAATGCCACGTTCTTGCATGGATTTTGCTTGATGATAGGGGTGTTGGAAGCTAATCCATCCAGGGTCTACTGCATTCATAAAAATACGATGTTTGGCGTATTCTTTGGCACAGGTACGGGTCATTTGATTGAGAGCAGCCTTTGCCATATTGGTGTGGGGATGTCGCCAAGGTTTGTCAACATCGTTAAATCGCCCCTCCATTGAAGAAACATTAATAATGTATTTATTAGTTTCTTTGGAGTTGCTCATTAATTGCTTGAGTCTACTGTTAATGACAAATGGAGCGATCGCATTAATTATATGCACTTCCAATAATTCTAAAATACTGACATCATCATCCTTCATCAGCCAGCTATTAAAGGGACGCAAGTCAAGTTGTTGCTCATCATCAGTATACCCACCTAAAGGGAAAAAAGCCGAATTATCGCCGATGTCTTCGGGAATTAAAGGAATTTGGGACAGAAAAGCAGAATTTTTGGTAAATGTGGCTTTTTTTTCTTCTGTACTAGCTAATAATGCAGAATTCTCAGTGTTCACCGCATGATTATGATCTACTAACACCTGTATTTGGGGCGGTAGTTCCCCAAAAGACAGTGATTCAAACTCAATTAAATGATGGTAAAACGCTGGCGGACGACGTACTGTTTGTGCTGCATTATTGATAATAATGTCGAGTCGCGGGTAAAACTTGCAAACGTGTTGGGTAAATTGCTCAACATTGTGGAGATGGCGCAAATCGAGTCCGTAAATTTGCAAACGATGTTGCCATTCTAGAAAATCTGGCTCTGTTGCGTACCTTTTTGCCGCATCATGAGGAAAACGGCTTGTTGCTATCACAGTTGCACCATTTCGCAACAGTCTCAATGCTACCTCATGACCAATCTTTACCCTGGCTCCTGTGACAACGGCAATCATACCCCGTAAATCAGCAGTTTGTTGACGCTTGCTGAAGTTAAGATTTCCACACTCAACACAGAGTCCAGTGTAAAAACTATGACCTTGTAAAAAAGTTGTCTTGCAGACAATGCAACGTGGTGGTTTGGTCATTAGTCATTTTTGGTATTATTGCCTTGCATACCTGTAGCTCACTGGATTGAAAATGGCTATATCCCATCTAAACTGCATTGCCCATATTACTGTAAAAATGAATTTATATTAAAAACTAGCGGATTTATTTGTAACTATTATGTATAAATCATCATCCCAAAAGATCCAGATATTTACAACTTTAAAAGATTGTATTTTGCTACCCGTGTTATCAAAATTATTAAAATATTCTCAGTATTTCTTTTTAATATTAAATCTTAACTGATGAAAGGCATCTGCGGCATAAAGCGCGATCGCATGGGCAAAAAATGGTATCGAGTCCAAAAGCTGAAAGCAATATTTGTCCTAACATTGGCAGTTGTATTTACTAATGCTGTAGTTTCATATAGCAACACTGTAAAGCTAATTTACAACCAGCAATGGCTAGCATACTCCTATAAATTTATTACCCAAATTGAAAGTATCCAATCTACACTCAAAGATACTGAAACTGCACAACGTAGTTATTTAATTACAGGAAATGCAGATGATTTACAAACTTATCTTGCAGCTTATCAACAAATAAATATCAATATTCAGATTTTAAAAAACCTAACTGCCAATAACTATCAAAAGCAGGAGTGGATTGCTTTTTTGGAGCCGAAAATTACCAAGAGGCTCAACATTTTACAACAAGAAATTTACCTCAAAAAAAACCAAGGATTAGAAGCAGTTCGGCAGCAAATATTATCTGATAATGACAACCAAACTGGCAAAGAGATTCAACAACTAATTAACGACTCTTTAGAGGTAGAGCAAAAGTTATTACATCAGGGAATGCAGCAGTCGCAAGCAAATTCTCAAAAGGCGATAGTGACATTTTTTATCGCTGCGATTGTGGATTTGGTACTGGTGGCATTGCTATATGAGTTGTTGTGGCGTTATATCAGGCAACTTCAGCAGACGGAACTGGCCCTACGCCAAAGCGAAAACCGTTTACGGGCCATGATAGATGCAGAACCAGAATGCATCAAGTTAATTGCCGGGGATGGAACCCTTTTAGACATTAATGCAGAAGGGTTGGCAATGATGGAAGTTGAAAGTGCTGATGTATTGATTGGTAAACCAATTGATGCCGTAATTGTGCCAGAGTATAGAGCAGCTTTTGCAGACTTGCATAAAAGTATCTGCCAAGGTAACAGGGGGACTTTGGAGTTTGAAATTGTGGGATTTAAAGGTACTCGTCGCTACATAGAAACTCATGCTGTACCACTGCGTAACGAATCTGATGGCACGTTTATTCATTTGGCACTGATGCGAGATGTAACTCAGCAAAAGCAGGCAAAACAGAAAATCCGCGAACAAGGGTTGTTGCTGGATGTATCAACTGAGGGAATTGTGGTACGAAATATCCACAACCAAATCTTATTTTGGAATCAAGGTGCGGAACGTCTGTATGGCTGGAAGGCTGAGGAAGTTGTGGGTAAGAATGTTTTGCAACTTTTGTATAAAGATTCACCACAGCTAGAAGATGCTTACTTGAAAGTGATGACTACAGGTGAGTGGCGAGGTGAATTGCATCAACTAACAAGGGAAGGTAAAGTAATTATCGTTGAAAGTCGGTGGATACTGATTCGAGATGATAATGGACAAACTAAGTCCATTTTGAGTGTGAACACCGAGATTACGCAGCAGAAACAACTAGAAGCTCAACTTTTGCGATCGCAACGTTTGGAGAGTATTGGGACGCTAGCTGGCGGTATCGTCCACGATCTCAACAATATACTATCCCCAATTTTAATGTCAGTTCAACTGTTGCAGAAGAAATTGCCTGATTCGCAGAGTCAGCAAATACTGCAAACTTTAGAAAATAATGTTAAACGCGGCGCTAATTTGCTCAAGCAAGTATTATCTTTTGCACGGGGTATTGAAAGCAAACCAACAATTGTGCAAATTCAGCCTTTGATGGCAGAAATTGAGCAAGTTATCGCTCAAACTTTCCCAAAATCTATTATCTGCCAAATAGATATCCCTAAAAATCTCTGGTATGTCCGTGGAGATATAACTCAAATACATCAGGTGCTGATAAATTTAGTAGTTAACGCCCGTGATGCCATGCCCAATGGCGGTATATTGAGGATTGCAGCAGAAAATCTGGTGATTGGCGAACGTTCTGCACAGATCAATATTGATGCTAAAGTGGGTTCTTATGTTGCGATCGTAGTGACTGATACTGGTATGGGGATGTCGTCGGAAGTCCAGCAACGGATTTTTGAACCATTTTTTACTACCAAAGAAGTAGGCAAAGGTACAGGTTTAGGGCTTTCTACAGCGTTGGGTATCATTAAGAATCACGGTGGTTTTGTCAATGTTTACAGTCAGGTAGGTAGAGGAACTCAATTTACAGTCTATTTACCTGCCTTAACATTCAGAGACACACATTTGCTGTCTCAAGAACTGGAATCGGTTACAGGAAATGGCTAATTTATCTTGGTGGTGAAAGTATTACAGACTAGAAAAAATCCTATTAACCAAAACTCTTTGCCAACGTTGGAAATTGGTTACTAGAAATAAAAAATATCAGTTAATATGATACGCCGTTATCACTATTGTCTTGTCTGGACTATATATGGACTCGACTCTTGGGTATTCGTTATGAATCCACCATACTTTTATTCTATTAGCCTGTGCAGGTGCGCTACCAGAGATTGAATACCCTGCCTGAGTCATTAAGGTTTCAAAAGTATTTGAGTCGAGAACCGTACAATTAAAAGCTGTTAGTCCCTGTATTTGATGTCTGTTTAGGGTCATAGCTACCCTGGTAAGTCGTAAAAATCCTATATCCTGGTAATACTAACGCAATTCCAGTGTAACTGTGAATTTTACCGGGATATTTATAGGGAATATCATCTGGTACGCTCCCACCAATGCGAAAACTAAAACCCAATAGCCATATATATAAACCAGGTAGTAGTAAATCCATGCTATACGCAATAGCTCTCATTGCCTCATTTTCTTTGAAAGAAGCAGAATTTCTAGCTATAGCGAATTTTTTGGAGATATTTTTCACGTTTGTGTTTTGTAACATGGTCTTAATTTCAATCCCCAATATCCCCAATAGGGATTTTAGTGAGTTTCAAGCGTTTCAATCCCCAATAGGGATTTTAGTAAGTTTCAAGCGTTTCAATCCCTATCAGGGATGAGGTGTTTTGCAACCTGATGGATATCATTATATAATGATACTAATTAAAGTTTCAATCCCTATCAGGGATGAGATGTTTTGCAACGAGAAATCATAATCCAGTCGTTTACAGGGAGTGGGACAGAAGTTTAAATCCCTATCAGGGATGAGGTGTTTTGCAACGGCTGACCTTTGAAAGCTTTGCTGTATTTGGGTTTTAAAGTTTAGTTGCCCGGATGTGTACATAATAGCAAAGTTTTCAAGCTCTTGTAAGAGTAGAAAGTCTTTAAAATACTTATACTGCAAGGTGCGCGACAGTTAATCGAATAAGGCTCAAAATTCAAAATTCAAAATTCAAAATTCAAAATTAATGATCCCCATCAATAAATTTAGGGGTTGTATCATGAGTCGTTTTCGGTCATAGTTACCTCTCAAGCTTGCTAATTGTAGCGTAGCACTAGTAAGAATTTAGCTTGCTATTCAAAGGCTCAATATATGCTTCTAGAGTATCTTTAACTTTAGAAGGTTGACGAACTGGAGCGATCGCAGAATAATCTGGTTTTACTGTCCAGTCGTAATGGCGAAGCAGTGTGGAAAGCACAATTTTCATTTCCATTTGAGCAAATTCCATGCCTAAACAACTGTGCGAACCATGACCAAAACCCACTAATGCTAAGGGATGTTTTTTATCTTCTTCACGAGGTGGTGCAAAGCGATCGGGGTCGAAGCGATCGGGGTCGGCGTACAATTCTGGTAAGCGGTGAGTCAGCATCGGCGAAATAGTCACAAACCAACCTGCTGGGATACGATAGCCTCCATACTCAATATCCTTGAGAACACCACGATTATAGGCATACACTGGCGGATAAAGCCGTTCTACTTCTTTTAACACGTTGGTTAACTGCGGAAGTTGTTTGAGATGAGACAGGCTCAAGGGATTATTTCCTACAACTGCTAATTGTTCTTGGCGCAGTCGTTCTCGCCATTCTGGGTGATTACCTAATTCAAATATTACCCAAGTTAGCAAGGAAGCTGTAGTCTCATGTCCAGCAAATAGTAATAATAAAGCTTCGTTGATTACCTGTGTTTCGCCTAATTTATTGCCGTCTTCATCAACAGCCGCTAGCAGCAATCCCAAAACATCTTTTGATTGCTCTAAGTTACCCTGCTCAATACGCTGGGCGATCGCTTCACGCAAAAAAGCCACTAACTTAACCCTAGCATTTTGACCGCGACCATATAAAGTAAAAGGAAGATTCCATTTGAATATTGCCATACTGCTCTCTAGCAGTTGCGTAAACCACTGACTGGTTTGCTCAACTTCACTCTTGTTCTGACTTCCCAAAAATAGGCGAGTTGCAACCATTAGAGTAAGCTGGCGGAAACTAGAATTTAAGGAAATTGTTTCTCGCTTCCCCCAATCTTTGAGGAAGTCTTGCACAATATTTTGGATGGTGTCGAAATATGTAGCGATCGCTTTTCCGTGAAATGCTGGATACATTAAGCGACGAGTTAGCCGATGTTCTTCCCCATCTTGTAATAAAATATTGTTGCCAAATGTTGATTCTAAAAAATACCACCCTATCCGCGACGACATATTTTCCGCTTGTTCCACCAGCACCAGGCGATTAGCATCAGGGCCAATTAAATAAGCACGTTTACGCCCCAGAACGCTCGTCTTAAAAACTGAACCATACTGCTGGAATCGTCCCCATAAATACAACTCTGAATCCCGAAATATTTCCAAAGTCTCCCCCAGAATGGGTAAGCCATAGCTACCAGGAATTTCATCGGCGGATTTTAGCTGCCGCATATTTAACTACCTCCAGCAAGAATCAGCTACATTATCTCCTTAATTGTAAAGCGCAGTTAGGTTTTGCAAATCCAAATTACCAATCGCGGTAGAGTTTTTCTGCGTAGAACATAATCTCTTCATTCGGCAATCTAATTTTCGGTTTTTGCCGAGGATACAAACTTTCAACTGCACCTGTATCCTGTTCAATAACAGTTGCTGCTGCTTTTAAAACGGAATTCTTGAACAGAAATTTCATCAAAGGATTGACGACTTTGGCATACATCAAAATAAACGTTTTGGTGATTTTTTCTGTTTCTGGGTAGAGAATATGAACTTGAGCAATATCACCAATAGGTGTTTTAGTAAAAAAAGCTGTAGTTGAAGGAAAAGCGTATTCGAGTTTGTTAATAAGAGTTTTAGGCAAGATTCCCAAAATAGGATTTTTGATAATTTCTACTAGCGTGTTATTGGCTCTCTTCAGTTCTTGTTTGACTGTGGCATAATATCCTTTTTCTTCAAAAGAGCTTACATGACAATATTTAATTTTAAATAATTCTTTATGAGTACCATTTTGGTGGTTATAGTCATAGTTAACCATCAGATTAGTCAAAAAATCACCCTGAATACTTTTGTCCCCAGTTACTCCGATGAACTCGTAATCATCGGCAATTTTCTGATGCAAATCTGGGATGGGCAATGTTGGCTCAAACCCGGCATAAGTCCAGATGGAATCATTGCTAATAATTAGCTCTAATGGTTTGGTAATTGGCTGAGTGTCTTTTTTATCTCCTTGCTGTAGTCTGCCTTGTCCATCAAATTCTAGTGCATGAAAGGGGCAAATAATAGTATTTTTATCTTGACAAATCCATCCGTCTGATAAGGGTGCTTGCATGTGGGGACAGATGTTATCAAGGGCAAAAACTTCACCTTTTCGACTTTGCCAAATCACATAATCCTGTCCGTTTAAAGTAATTTTATTAGGTTTATTCACTCTTAATGTAGATTTGTGCGCGATTAACCAAGGCGCACCCGGTAAAATTGGTTCCATTTTTCCTCCAAAATATTGATAATTGATTGAAAAATTGCTAGATGCGTTAGCAAAAGGTAACGAAATTTTGAAACTTAAAAATTGTAGACAAGCTAGTGTCACCTGTCCGAATCTCAATTGGGATAATTAAAGTCTTATCTGTAATGGACGAACTAATACTACCGAGCATTTACTCGGCTAACTTTGGCTACTGCATAGATGAGTTATGAAATTAACTAAAAAATTAGTTAATTGTTATTAATGTAATAAATTTCATCTTCCATGTCAACTACTAACGAATTTTTTAGTTAATATATTTTCGTTATGATCATGGAGCAACGTGGGTAGTTCAACAGAGTCCAAATTCTCATCTAAAAAGCCGCGTCAGGTGCGCGATGCAGAGGCGACGAAAAAGCAGATTCTTGATGCGGCGGAAGCGGAGTTTGCCAGAAATGGACTTCAAGGGGCGCGGACAGAGGCGATCGCTAGAGGTGCAGGTGTCACCACAGCAATGATTTACTACTACTTCCAGAGCAAGGAAGGACTATACCAAGCTGTTCTGCAACGTCCGGCGGTGGAGATGCACGAAGGGCTGGGACAGCTAAATTTGGATCGGTTTCCACCAGAGGAAGCTTTGAAGCTGCTAGTCAAAGAAGCGATCGCTTATGAAGCTGCTCACCCGCACAGAGGAATGCTTTGGTTTCAAGAAGCAAACCAAAATCAGGGGAAGTATTTCAAACAGGGAAATTGGCAAGAAAATTTTAGCTATCTCATCAATATTTTAGAGCGGGGGATGGCGGAAGGTTGTTTTCGTCAGATCGATCCATTTCTTACCACTCTGCATATTATTGGGGTTTGTAATATGTACTTCAACGCTTACGAAAACATTAAGCATACTAGACCTGATTTGCAACTACTGAGTCCAGAAATGATTGAGCAGCATACTCAAGCAGCAGTTAATTTTATTGTGGCTGGTGTGCGACGAATTGGGGATTGAATTTGCAATTATGTTTATAAATGCAAACTTTTTAAAGGGTAAAAAATATTTTGCTTTGCATCAAATGCGTATGCTTGAACATAAGATTTTTTAAAATTAGCCAACTTATTTTTTAAATCTACATTACCTGACCAACCTGAATTTATATATTGTGAGCCGTAAAGTCCTGAAATATCTGGTCTTACCTGTCCTATCGGTAGGATATCAAACACTATCAAACCATTAGATTCATTTGGGTAAGCTAATACTACAGCATCTGCTATTCTCGTTGGTAGTTTAGCCCATCCACCAATTTTAAAAGAACCATTTTGGTCTTCTTGGATAAAATCAATATAGCCCCATTCACCCTGATTATATATTTTTATATCATTCACAATTCCAGGACGCAAGATATTTAATTGGCTTAGATTTTTAAATCTTGCAATTATTAAATTTAATTTTGAAGAATATATAGAATTAATAGAGGGAGATAGCATCATAATACAGTCATCTTTTTGATAAATATTGACTAACTGAATACAACTTTTGCTATAGTTATACTTGTATTGCCATTGTTCTAACTCTTGCAAAATTGTACTTGGATAATTTTTATTAATGTAAAATGCAGTTATTATACTTAAAAAATAAAAACTTAAATTTTTTAAATTTCGATTATATTTGAATAAATATAAGATAATTACCATTATTGATAATGGTAGATAAACTAGATGAATAATATAATCAACTCTTAGTGCATTCTCATTAGACATTGGTAATCTAGTAATAGTGTTTACTATTCCTAGTGCAATAGTATAAGAGCCAATAGCAAACCATACTATAATTTCTTCTTTAAGGCATTTTAAATTTAAGATTAGCAACAGAGTAAAGGTAATGAATAAAACTAATCCTATAAATATATCTAATTCATAAGAATTTCCCAAAATATTGCCCATAAATGCCAAAAAATAAGCTATGATATCTTGCCAAGAATATTTAACTATTTCACTTGCTTTTGTATGATGGTATGGATGGACATAATTTCTAAAATAAAAAATAGTTGATATTGCAAACAATAATATAAATGAACCTGTAGATTTCAATTTTTCATTCAAGCTAATTTTGTTATTAGAAATAACAAATATCAGTGACACAACCCATGTAACAATGCCTCCAGAAAAAGAATATTGTGATACCGCACAAAAAAATGAATATAACGAGATTTTTAGGTTTTGATTTATATTTGATCGAAAAATTAATGCATTTACTATTAAACAAGCATCAGGGATTAATCTATGTATAGTGATGCCTCGCAACCATCTACTAAAAGAGGACGGTGAGAATAATAAAAAATCATAAATAATTAGAAAAAAGATATTTTTATAAAAGCTTTTATTTGTTAATAATAACAATAAATAAATTAAAAGTGACATGAGAAAAGCAAAATGTAATCCTATTATCATTTCTGCTTTCACATTCCATTCATTTAAAATTGCTGCCAAAACAACAGATATTATATTTGGAATTAACTTTCTACTTTCATTATGTTGTTTATAAAGTATTGAAAAAGATAATTGATTATTAAAAAAACTTTCTATTTGTTCACCGGGTACTTTCCATTGATCTAGTATCGGAATATTTACACCATATAAATATATTATCACTATCCATATTCCATATATTGTTAGTGGCAATAAAAATACTAAGTTGCGTTTTTTTAAAATTAGAGTTTTGATATAATTTATCATATAAATAATTGTAATTTATTTAACATTTGCTAAATGTATAGAGCAGCGATAAGACCAATATCGGATTACTTCAAAGACTAAGTTGCTATCCTATATATGCGTTCTTCTCATAAAGAACCAAGTCAAATTAATCACATACTATTGAGAAAAATCAAGTAGAAGGCTTACACATTGACAAATTAGACAACATGTATTCAAAAAGAAGGATAACAAATAAAAAGCAAAAAATAAGCAACGCTTGTGGGATAAAAATAGCACCTGATATCACAAGTCATTTGCCGGACATGAGATGAGTCAGTATAAGTATTTTTTGTAGGTGATGGTGCCTAAAAATTTTGCGAGGCACTTTAGCGCGATCGCAGATCGCGCTAAAGTGACAACCGTAACGCTTTGCTACTATTCTGAGAACGAAGAAGAACGCAATAAAGCCGTTATGAATTACGCATAGTGTTATTAGCTTTCAACTTCGGATAAGCAATCCGTTTGTGATTAAATTGCTGCCAAACATCCACAAATATCTGGGCAATTTGCGACATCTCTTCCCGTTTTAGTCCTGAATCTACAAGTTGGTTGTCTTGCCATTTAGCACGCAGAATATTATTCAACATTGCTAAAGCTTGTTCGGTGGAGACATCTTTAAGCAATGGTTTCTCTCCTACAGATTTAGCCGATGCTTGCAGCGATCGCAGCGCCGCTTCACAAGAATCTGCTAACATGACAATTCCGGTTTCCCGTGATTGGGGAATCGGCCCATCGTAGCGAAAATCTGCGTCGTCTACTGTTAAACTTGGATCTAACTGAGCCATTTGCTGGGCTTGATGATGGAAATAGGCAATCAACATCGTTCCCTGATGCTCTGGAATAAAAGCTTGAATTGCTGTCGGCAAAAGGTGTTTACGCGCCATCACCAACCCTTCAGTTACGTGCTTTTTGATAATCTCTGCACTCTTCCAAGGATCTTTAATCTCTGTATCATGTTTATTCGGCCCCCCCATTTGATTTTCAATAAAGCCAAGTGGGTCGTGCATTTTACCAATATCGTGATATAATGTCCCAGCCCTGACTAATTCAACATTGCATCCTAGTTCTTTGGCAGCAGCTTCGGCAAGGGTAGCCACAAATAAGGTGTGTTGAAAAGTTCCGGGAGTTTCTGTAGCGAGTCGTTTTAATAACGGGCGGTTAGGGTTCGCCAACTCTGCTAGGCGGATGGGAGTAACTAAATCAAAAACTTTTTCGAGATAAGGACTCAACCCTAAAGCTACAACACTCCAGGCTAAACCGGATAAAGCAAACAATCCGGCTTCTCGGAGGACAATATACCAGGTTGAACCAAATACTTGACCAATTAAGATTTTAACAAGCAGGTAAATACCGCCCTGAGTTAAAGCGATCGCAACTCCTAATAAAGCCAATTCTTCACGCGATCGCAATCGTTGTGCTATGTAACTACCTAATATTGCCCCAGCAACACCTGCTAAAAGGGCAGCCTTGCTCATATCTAAACTAATAGCTAATATCGGCGACAGCAGCCCAACAACTGTTAACCCCAAGATTGGGCCGTAAAAGCTTCCCAACAATAAACCAAGGGCGCTCCAGGTGGTATAAGGCAATCCCATTGTCACCAATCCTGGCACACTTAGAGTTAGCAATAACACCAAAAGGCGATCGCGTTGTCGCAATTCATAATCAATATGTCGCTCTACCCAGACAAAAATGCCAATGGCGATCGCAATTAACCCTCCTAATTTCACCAACCCCCGCCATTTTACCTCCCGGCGAACCAGGCGATAATGCTCCAACACCTGAAAGTTCCATGCTGTAATTTGCACTCCTCTTTTGACAATTACCTCACCATGCCGTACCTTTACCATCACGGGCGGGACTCCAGCAGCAGCCTTTTGAGCGTTTTCTCTGGTTTGTTCTTCATCTTTTTGCAGATTCGGCTTAAGTACAGCCAACAACAAGTTCTTTGCCAAAAGTTCGGCGGACTCTGGTACAAAGGACTGCAATTGTAAACTTACCGCATCCTGTAAAATATTTTTTGGTAGTCCCTGTGGGATGCCTTGGGTGAGAATCCGCTCTGCACTCTGATGGATTCCCATTTGTGTTTTGTCCCAGTCCACATCTGATAAATCCAAAAGCAGGGATTCTTCGTACACTGCTTCTGAAGTAACAGTCTTTAACTGTAAAAGTTTGGCGGTGGCTTGGGTATATCTTTTGCGCGTTTGGGAAATTTGGGCAATCAGTAAAGACAAGTTTTTCTCAGAAGTTGTGACGCGGTAAGATTCTAGTTCTGCAACTGCTTGAGTAAAGTCAGTATTTTGAGAAAAATCAACTGGTGTCTTCTGTGGGGTTGTGCGCGGTTGGCGTTCAGTTGATGATGGACGTGATAAGGCGGGAGTTTGTCTCTTCTGCTGATTTTTACTATTTTCTGTAGCCAATAGCACCGCTTGCCACTGTGACTCAGGACAAGAACGGAGGTAACGCTGGGTAGAGATGGGCATAACTACAGAATCAAAAAAAGGAAAAGCTCCAGCAACGGCGCGAATTTCGTTACCATCATCTAGAAGTTGTTGCAAATTTTCGTTGATTTGTTCGTTCATTCGCGCATCCAGCATCAACACTTGTAAGGAGCTTCTACTGACGGCTTTGCGCTCGGCTTCTGTTTTTTTCTGATCTTCGATGCTAGTTGTGTAAGGTGCTGTAATGGTTTGGGGCGCGGGATGCCCTACTTGGAGTTGAGTTTGGTTGTAGAATTTTTGTCCAATAACACCTGTAAGGGATAGGATAGCGATCGCTAAAATTACCCAGGAACGCTGTTCATGCACCCAACCTAAACAGACTGTACAATAAGTACTCTTAGTTTTGACCGATTTTGCCTTTGACTGGAGCGCTCTTTCTTGTTTTCGGCGATTATTTTTCTCATTGGTTTTTGATAAAAATAAGATTACATTCTTCAGGGCAGTCTTTAGAAGTTTCTCTCTATGGCTTTTGCTTTTAGGATTTCTCATTAACTTTCCCTTACGGCGTAGTCCTTTGTACTGTCGCCGCCAGTGAGTCAATTGCTGGGTTAAGAACTGCAAAAATTCCTGCATTTTCATTATCTCTGCCTGCAATTGCCTACTTTGATAGCTCAAAAAAAGACAATCATCAGGGAAGTTTGATCTGGTAATATTGCAACTACAGTGGCGCAAGCTAATTCGTAATTCGTAATTATTGTTAACGCGACCGAATCACACGAGGGGCTGCGTAAACTGAAAGTAAAGCTATGTCACATCCCTTGTCTGTTAACTCCTCGGGATTTAGAGCAATATTATACACTCCTGACCACACCGCCACAAAAGCATCGGTCAATTCTAACATTTGGGAAAAGCTAGTTAGTCCCCATACTGGGGAATTGCTTTGTAAGAGCAAGACTTGCCAATTTACGGGAATTGAGCCAATACCGTTATGTGCCCCTGATAAAGCACCAGTAATTGCACCTGTCGCCTGTGAGCTTACAGATGTAGAATTATCATTGTAAGTAGCCCGCAAAACTGCAAGGCGAAAGTCTTCTAAGGTACTCAAAAAGCAGTAAAATGCCATAGCAATAGTGTTACTGAGTTTTTCTTCCCTAGCGAACTCAGCTTGCGCCTTTGATAATCCCGCTCCTTGTTCTAATAAATTCTGGACTTTTAATAATTTTTTTGGTATTGATGTCGGCGTTTCACCAAGAAAAGCAATTGTTTGTGGGATGAGGGTAAGAGGGTTGAGTTTTTCGGTTAGGGCAAGAGCGATCGCATAAGCTACCGCTAATGTTCCATCCCTTACTACTGGGTCATCTTCCCAGATTTTGAGTACATGCAGCAAGTTTTGCCGCAACTTCATCGGATTTTCGTGAAAAAAAAGTGCTATTGGTAGTGTGGCAATAATTATTTTTATTGATAGATCGTCAGTTGCTGCTAAATGAAGAGATTCTTGTTGCTGACGCGCTATCCAATCATCTAAATCTAATCTACCCAACGCAATCAAACTCTCAGTACCCAGAATCGCCATTCTGCCCAAATCTGGGTAACTCTGAGACTGTATTTTACCACCAGGGGCTAAACTTCCCCCCAAAAATGCTCCAAGGAGAGTACCTCTAAACCGACTTATAGGAGAGTAACGCATAAATTATGTAGTTAAAAATGAGTAGTGAGGAGTGAGGAGTTAATGAAATATCGCTAATTCCTAACTTTACTACCAACTACTAATTCCTAAATCTTAACTCCCGTACAGACAAAAGTTTTTCGCGTCTCTACTCCTAACTTCTAACTCCTAACTCTCAAATGATTCACCAAAGCTTGTAAGCCCAACAAGTAACTTTGAACACCAAAACCACTTATTTGCCCGATCGCAACTGGGGCGATGTATGAATGATGGCGAAAATCTTCCCGGCGGTATATATTACTCAGATGTACTTCGACTGTGGGCAAGTTAACAGCCGCGATCGCATCTCGCAAAGCCACACTTGTGTGAGTATACGCCCCAGCATTAATCAAAATCCCCTGATGTTGTCCTAACGCCTCATGAATAGTATCTACCAAAATTCCTTCATGATTTGACTGCAAAGGAAAAACTTTCGCCTGTAACTTGAATCCTTCTTCTTCTAACAGGCGATTAATTTCAGCTAGTGTCAACGAGCCATAAATTCCTGGTTCTCGCTGTCCTAGCAAATTTAAGTTTGGCCCATGCAATGCCAGAATGCTTAAGGGTTGCGATGTCGAGTTCAACACTTTGGGTTTAGTGGCGACGACGCGAGCGATCGTTCACAGGAATCGGAATCAGTTCCGGTTCCGGTTCAGCCTCTGGCCCTAACAGGCTTTCAATTAGCCTGCGAGCTAATTCCTTAAGCTTTTCCAGCACCTTTTCTATATAGTCCATGAACTGAACGCTCCTGAGATACTACCTCAATTTTTGATTAACAGGTACGCATAAAATGGCATATTGTCGCACCTCTGGCTTCCAAGCGGGCTGAAACACAATCCCGTATTTGGGATATAAGCCACTTCTAAAATTTGGCGTTGTGTTCTCCCTTACTTTTTAGAGTATCACACTTGCAACCTACAGAACTGCATCCTATCAGGGATAAATATCAAGGGTCAAGAGCTTCAAGATCGGACTTTGGACTCTTGACTACGAATTTTAAATTTACTATGGCGTAGGGTTCGCGTTCGCGTAGCGTCTCGTAGAGAAGCGGTAGCGAGTCATTGAGCGTCCGTAGGAGCGTCTTTGAATTGTACACCTACAAGGGGGTTGCACTGCGCTGAAAGGGTTCCGCGACATAAGGGACTTCCAAATAAATATCCCATCGCTATGTAGGCAGAGGGGCAGGGGGCAGGGAGCAGGGGGAAAGAAAGTCGTTTTGCAGGAGTGAAATTGGATAATTTATTTCTTGGAGTTCCCTAAATAAAGTTAAGTAGCATTGAGGTATGAACCCCAAAATTCTTTTAATCCAGAATCCAAAATTAGCTGACTTGCAGTTAGCCTTCTTTTGTGCCCTTTTTCTTTGCAGCCGTCGTTGATTTAGCAGTTGACTTAGATTTGGAACTCGTTGATTTAGTCGTTTTGCGAGTCGATTTCGCTGTTGATGCCTTAGCTGCCAACAAGTTCAGCGCCTCAGCCAGGGTTATATCTTCAACCGTTTGACCTTCTGGAATACTCGCATTAGTTTTGCCATGCTTAATATAAGGGCCATAGGGGCCATCGTAGATGTTAATTGTTTCTTCATCATCTGGATGTGTACCCAATTCGCGTAAGGCTGCCTTGGACTTGCTATTGGTGGAACTGCGTCCCTTTTTCGGTTCTGATAATAATTCCAATGCACGTTCTAGGGTAATTGTCAATACATTGTCAGCAGCTTTTAGGGAACGGTAGTCTTTCCCTTCCTTACCCTGGTCATGAACCACATAAGGCCCGAAGCGCCCCAAACTTGCTTGGATTTTGCCGTTAGTCACCGGATGAACTCCCAATGTTCGGGGTAGTGCCAACAGACCAACAGCCATTTCTAAGGTAACGGTTTCTGGGGTAACACCCTTGGGTAGAGAGGCTTGTTTCGGTTTGGGGTTTTCGTCGGTTTTGTCGCCCAATTGGACATAAGGCCCATAAGCACCAATTTTCACATAAATCGGTTCGCCAGTTTCGGGATGTCTACCTACCTGGTCAGGGCCTGTGGTTTTTTGCCGCAGCAATACTTCTACCTGTTTGGGGTCGAGGTCGGCTGGTGTCAAGTCTTTGGGAATTGAAGCGGTGATTACCCCCTCACCATTTTCGACTTCAATGTAGGGGCCATATTTACCAATGCGGACTTTGGCATCTAGATTTTCCAGTTCTACAGTTCTAGCTTTGGTGGCATCAATTTGGCTTTCCCTTTCTTTTACCAGGGTTTCCAGCCCTTTTTCTCCTAGATAAAATTTTTGCAAGTAGGGCAGCCATTTTGCCTCACCTGTAGAAATGTCATCAAGGGTTTGCTCCATCTTCGAGGTAAAACTAGGATCAACGATGTCTGGGAAATGTTTTTCTAGTAAATCGGTGACGGCAAAAGCTGTAAAGGTGGGAATAAGAGCGTTACTCACCAAATGGGCATAACCTTTGTCGATGATTGTGCCAATGATGCTAGCGTAGGTACTGGGACGACCGATACCTTCACTTTCTAAGGTTTTCACTAAAGTTGCTTCGGTGAATCTAGCTGGCGGTTGGGTTTCGTGCCCGACTGCTTCCAGTTCTGTACAATCGGGGCGATCGCCTACTTTCAGATTCGGCAAAATTACTTCCTGGTCTTCCAGTGCTGCTTCTGGGTCATCTGAACCTTCGACGTAGGCGCGTAAGTAGCCAGGAAATTCAATCCGTTTGCCAGAAGAACGGAATCCCGCATCCTCGACTTGCAATTGCACGCTAATCTGAGTTTGGCGGGAATCAGCCATTTGACAGGCAACAGTCCGCTTCCAAATCAAATCGTAAACGGCAAGTTCTCGACCGCCCAAACCAGTTTCTTGGGGGGTGCGAAAGGTGCTACCTGCTGGACGAATTGCTTCGTGTGCCTCTTGTGCGCCTTTAGATTTGGTGGTGTATTGCCGGGGTTGGGGGCTGAGGTATTGTTGACCGTAAAGTTTTTCTACAGAACTTCGAGCAGCTGCGATCGCTTGATCTGACAAATGCACCGAATCTGTCCGCATATAGGTAATATACCCTTGCTCGTACAAATTCTGGGCAACACGCATTGTATCGCGGGCTGAGAGGCGCAGTTTCCGGTTAGATTCTTGTTGCAGCGTCGAGGTAGTGAACGGTGGCGACGGCTTGCGCGTCACTGGGCGTTCTTCCATCTCGGTAACACTCCAGGTTTTCCCAGTTAGGCGTTCCTTGAGGGCGATCGCTTGGTCTTCGTTGAGTAACAAGACATTGCGACCTGCGGTAATTTGTCCAGTTGTTGCGTCAAAATCGCTACCGTTAGCGATTTTCATTCCTGCCAATGTTACCAACTGAGCAGCAAAGGGCATTTTTTCCTTTGACAAACTGGCTTTCAAATCCCAGTACGTACCCTCATGGAAAGCGCGGCGTTGGCGTTCCCTAGTGACTAAAAGCCGCACAGCTACAGATTGCACTCGCCCAGCAGATAATCCCCAGGCGATTTTTTTCCATAGCAGTGGAGACAGGGTATAGCCCACAAGTCGATCTAAAATTCGGCGCGTTTCTTGGGCGCGAACCAACTGCTCATCAATATTGCGGCAGTCTTTCAGAGCTTTTTTGATCGCCTCTTGGGTAATTTCGTGAAACACCATCCGCTTTGTCGGAACTTTCGGTTTCAGCAATTGGTATAAATGCCAACTAATGCTTTCACCTTCCCGGTCTTCGTCTGTTGCCAGAATCAGTTCATCTACATCTTTAAGGGCATCTTTAAGCTGGGTGACAATTTTCTTTTTGTCTTTCGGGACAACATATACCGGTTCAAAGTCGGCGTCCACATTTACCCCTAGCTGCGCCCATGTTTCCCCCTTGACGGCAGCAGGAATTTCACTAGCCGACTGAGGTAAGTCACGCACATGACCCATAGACGCTTCCACCCGATAGCCTGCTGGCAAGTAGTTGCGAATGGTACGAGCTTTGGTTGGAGATTCGACGATGACAAGAGTTGACATGGAAATTTCAATAAAAAGAATAGCAACTAAGCTAAACAGTCAAATTGAGGTAATTTTTGCAAATTGTCAAGATAAAAGGTCGCGCTTAGGGCGGTGATTTAATCCTCACATAAACTGTCTGCTTGGGAGAAAACCCCCTGAACTTATGCCCAGTCTGTCCCAGAGGATAGATGAGGCTACGCTGGATGTGAATTTCCAGCTATTTCAATCTTTAACTTATCTAACGCATAATTGGCGACTACAGTTTTAAAATTTGGGAATTGGGAATGGGGAATGGGGAATGGGGAATGGGAAAGAGTTTTTTAAAATTTAATACTCAATGCCTAATACTTCCCCTTACTTCAGCTTCTCTATGAGATGTTATGCGACCGCTTAGTACAATTCCCAATTCCCAATTCCCAACTCCATATAGCTTGTGCCAAAATTAAACCAAACTTGAGAGCAAAAGCGAAGTAGGGTTTGTACCCATGTCAGGAAAGCAAAACTATGCAACCGATTCGTCAAGGTGATGTAATTTTACTGCCTGTACAGCAAATTAAAGGACAAAAAATACCTCACTTAACTTTGGCAGAAGGCGAAGTTACGGGGCATAAACATCGCATTACTGAGGGAAATGCCGAATTATACGATAAAGATAGCACACTATACTTGCGTGTCTTTTCAGAGTCGGCATTGCTAGCTCATGAAGAGCATAAAGCTATTTCTATTCCCCAAGGTGATTGGATGGTGAAAATTCAGAGGGAATATGAGCCGGAAGGTTGGCGTTATGTCGCTGATTGAAAATTTAACGCCTGAGCAAGAGGCTTTAATTCCAGTTTATCGGGAAAAGTGGCAGAAAATTGCGCTTTCGACCGAGCGGATTGATCGTGAAAAAGCAGCAGAAGCCGTAAAAGCTGCCTATCTTGCAATTGACTTTGACTATGAAGAGCCGGAAATCTTTTTTCAGGATAGTCCTTATGCAGCCTGCAACTGGATGCTAAAACGGCTTTCACCTCAATTTATTGACAGTTATCTCAATGAACCTAATAGTTTAGGGAGCTTTTTATCGGCTCATTTCTTTCACGAACTTTCGAGTAAACTCGATCAACAGTTTGGAAACCAAGTTCGTAGGCAATTAGATAACTGTTTTGATTATGTGATAGATGATCCTTCAAATCATGAAATATACAACGACTTAAGTGAAAAATTTAGCACTCAAGTAAATGAGCAATTAGAGGATCATTCGTGGTGGATTACAATCCAACTTAATGATTGCTTTAAACCTGGAAGTCACTATAATTGGATGACTGGGTTTGATTTTTTTGTCTCTGTCTTGAACATTGATCATCCTCAACAGGAATGGAAAGTATTTCAATCTTTAATTCAAGAATGTGGTTGGTTGTTTGCGTATGATGATATTTGTATAATATGCGATCGCCCCCTTCACCTGCGCTTCGACAATGAAAATCGCCTCCACGCTGAAGGCGAACCTGCCATTGAATTTACTGATGGATATAGCCTTTACTCCTACCACGGCGTAACTTTGCCTGAAAAGTATGGTAAAATCCACCCGCAGCAATGGCAATCTCGATGGCTTTTAACAGAAGAAAACGCCGAACTACGCCGAGTGTTAATTCAGGGTATTGGTTACGCTAGAATCTCCCAAGAACTACAAGCTATTGAATTAGATAATTGGCAAGAATACACGCTATTAAAAATAGATGCTGATGTTGATGAAGAACCAATTTACTTATTAAAAATGACTTGCCCTAGCACAAGCTTTATTCACGCCTTGCGAGTTCCACCGAATATGAAATCAGCGCGTGAAGCAATTGGCTGGGTAAATTGGGGTGTAGATCCAGAGGAATTTGGTGAGCAAACATAGCTGCTTCAGCGTATTGCGCCCTAACTCTTTTTAAAAAGGAAGTAATTAATAATAAATCTTCAACTGGATTTGATATTACTTGATATGAGACTTCAATTGCACTTTTGATTGCTGCCACAATCCCAGATGCTTATTTTTAGCATTAGCTTCTGCAATTAAAAATTGCGTTTTACTCTCGTAGCAATTTTGTAAAGTTTCTCGGTCAACTACAGCATTACCTGACTCTACCAAAAGAAGATTTACTGACCGATTATCCACATACACTTCCCCAACTGTACTACCATTTTCAAGCTGTTCTGTGCTTCTAATCACGACAGGAGTTTTCGGTGGTAGTAGCTGTTTTAATCTTTTTGTTGCTGCTAATGTATATGCCTGTTCAGTTGCCTTTGGTACATTAATACATGCTAGCTTGACTGGAATTGTTTTTCCGGCATTATCTTTAACCAAAATTGTGTTTCCGTCTGTAACACCAACTACTGTAGCTAGCACCAACATTAGTTCAAATAATTCCATCATTTTCTATAGAAATCATATTTGATTTTTGAACGAAATTAGGTATTGTAGAGTGTGTTATAACAGAGTTCGTAACGCACTATGATCAAGGGTTTGATGCGTTACGCTGTCGCTAACACATCCTACGGATATTTTCTCTACATAAAACCAGATTCTTATATGTAAGAATTTATGCATAAATATAATGTTATTGCAGTACTAAAGTTGCTAGTGTGAGTTAAATCACAAAAGGCTATTTACTTGATAAACGCTTTGTAATCTTCAATTAACTTTGCCAAGCGGGATGCAAGAAATGGGCTTGCGTCCTGTAAAGCTTCATAAATCTGAATACCTTCTTCTCGATATCGAACAATTTTGTCTCGATTCCAATAATGTGGTGGTGCTTGTAGATTGGTGATTCTATCTGCTAATTTCACCATCCATATTTCTTGTGGTTGCTTTTTGATCCTTTGTAAACTATCTGCCATTTGCAGATGTTTTGCTAGATTTTCATCTTTGGTCAATGCAAGTACACCATTAGCTACTGATTCACCAAATTCGGTTTTTATATCCTCGAATGTTGTATCAGTATCTTCGATGGTGTCATGTAAAATAGCACATTGAATAGCAAGATTTCCATCATGTGTCTCTACACTTAAGGCTGCAATTACTTCCATACTTACAAAATTTAAGTGCATGAGGTAAGGTATTTCTGAACCTGGCATTTTCTGACCTTGATGGGCGTAGGCTGCTTTCTTGAAAGCTTTAATGTAAGTTTCTTGTGACCAGTTTTTTGGGCTAAGTTGATATTTTTCCATTTAGCGATTTTTCTTATGAAGTGATGCAATACTGTATCTCGTAATCCTAAATTAGAATCACCGTAGCAAAAGAAGCGCTTGACTTCAGTCTGCTCTATTTACGATGATGTGGTTAAGTTTATTTATATCTAAGTACTTACAAACTGAAGATTACAGTAGTTTTTTTAGTCAATGTATAATATAAAACGTTTTAATTTGTGTCCCGGAGTTAATTCTTTATAAATTGAGTGGAATGCCTCTAAATATTTTTCCTCTGAAGGAATATAACGTTCAACATCTTTCAACACTCTATTCTTCCTCTTTTGATTTGAAAATTCGCTGGCAATGAGTAAATTATAGTTTTCTCTCCCTAATTCCTTAAGAGTGGGTGCTTTTCTAATAACGTTAAAGAATCCTTTAGAGGCATTTTAGCTTCTACTTGCAGAAATGTCTTACTAAGGATAGTTGTATTTAATATTACTTAAAATGATGTATTTTATTTAACCGCGATCGCCAGTTAAGATTTTAGAATTCTTAATACCATTCTCAGCACACTAGAGGATTCATAATCGATAATCCAAATATTGATCCCAAGAAAAAGTGTTGACTTATGTGTATAGAATTTGGGCGGGAAATCTGCGGCAATCTTGATACGGCAGAGTCACGGGAATGGTTAGTTACTAATGGTATTGGTGGTTATGCTTCTGGAACTGTGGCTGGTTTATTGACCCGTCGCTATCACGGATTACTGGTAGCAGCATTGAAACCACCTTTAGGTCGTACCTTAATGCTGACAAAACTAGATGAAACTGTCCTGTATGACAATCGCTTTTATTCTCTAGACACCAATCGTTGGGCAGATGGAACTGTCAGCCCCCAAGGGTATCAAAATATTGAACGTTTTTCTCTGGAAGGTACAATTCCCTTATGGCGTTTTGCTGTTGCCGATGCCTTGTTAGAAAAACGGGTGTGGATGCAACAAGGTGCTAACACTACTTATGTTCAATATATTCTGCGTCGTGCCACACAACCTCTGAAGTTGACGCTCAAAGCAATGGTCAATTACCGCGATTATCACAGCGACACCCAAAGTAATGGCTGGCAGATGTCTGTTGAGCAAGTGGAACAGGGGATTTGTGTAACTGCTTATCCTGGTGCTGTACCACTGTATTTACTGAGTGATGGCGGTAGTGCATCTGTTGTGCACGATTGGTATTATGGCTTTGACTTGGCTGTTGAACGCTATCGGGGATTGAGAGATAGAGAAGACCATCTCCACGCTGCGACTTTTGAGGTTACACTGAATCCTGGGGAAGCGATCGCTTATGTAGCCAGCACAGAAAAACAAGCAAATCTCAATGCCGAAGCTGCGCTGAAGTTACGTCGCGCTCAAGAGCAGAAGCTAACAGGATTTTGGAATAGTAACCGACCCCTCAAGACTAAAGAATCACCTACCTGGATTAAGCAACTAATATTAGCTGCTGACCAATTTATTGTTGACCGTCCAGTACCAGAAGACCCCAACGGCAAAACTATCATCGCTGGTTATCACTGGTTTAGCGACTGGGGACGCGACACCATGATTAGTCTACCTGGTTTGACAATTTCCACTGGTCGCCCAGAGGTAGCACGCTCAATTCTTCGCACTTTTGCTAGATACATAGACCAGGGAATGCTGCCGAATCGCTTTCCCGATGCGGGCGAGCAACCAGAATATAATACAGTGGATGCTACTCTCTGGTATTTTGAAGCAGTCCGCGCCTACTACAGCGCTACGGATGATGATACTTTGCTTGCTGAACTCTTTCCCATACTTGCAGACATCATTGATTGGCACTGTCGTGGTACACGCTACAACATCCATCTCGATGCGGCTGATGGCTTACTTTATGCAGGTGTTGCAGGTGTACAACTGACTTGGATGGATGCCAAAGTTGACGATTGGGTAGTTACGCCCAGAATTGGTAAACCAATTGAAGTTAACGCCCTCTGGTATAATGCTTTACGGACAATGGCAAAGTTTGCCCGTCATCTTGGTAAACCACACCAAGAATATGAGGCAATGGCAGACCGGGCTAAGTATAGATTTTCTCGCTTCTGGAATGACAAGACAGGTTATTGCTATGACGTTCTAGACAGTCCTGATGGTGATGATGCAGCATTGCGACCTAACCAAATCTTTGCCGTTTCGCTACCAGAAAGCCCGCTAACACCTGTCCAGCAAAGGGGTGTGGTGGAAGTATGCGGGCGAATGCTGCTGACTTCTCATGGGTTGCGTTCGCGTAGCGTGTCTGAAAGACTCTCGCTAGCACCCGACCATCCTCAATACCGAGGTAAATACGGAGGTAATCAGTATCAAAGAGATGGAGCTTATCACCAAGGGACAGTTTGGGGTTGGTTGTTGGGGCCGTTTGTTTTAGCCCACCTGCGTGTCTACAAAAACCCTGAGCAAGCTCGTCAGTTTTTAGAACCAATGGCTAATCATCTTACTGCACATGGTCTTGGCAGTCTCAGCGAGATTTTTGATGGTGATGCTCCGATGACTCCACGGGGATGTATTGCCCAAGCGTGGACAGTAGCAGAGGTTTTACGTGCTTGGTTGATGACAGATAATTGATGCACTTACCTGTTACCCCACCCAAAGTTGAGTAAAACAGCTGCCCATCAGCAATTTCTACAATGAGCTTAGTTCCATCTTTACTCTCTATTACATCTACAGAAAAGAATTGACTTCCAATCCTTTTGTACATTAAGGATCTCTGGAACTTCTTCATCTGGTAAAACTTTTGCTACTTTACCAGATTGAGAAATCAAGAAATTTGCACTTTTTCAAAATTTTTAAGTATGATTATTAACCATGAATATATTAAAGTACTCAGTTAGCTTTGCTTCCTTTTGTGTTGTCGCTTGTATTATTGCTTCTACAGCGGCGGTAATTGCTCAACCAAGACCTTCACAAACCAATTCGGTAATAAAATTAACATCGACTCAATTAAAAGTTTTGCGATCGCTAGGGTTAAAAGTAGCATTACCAAGTTACATACCCGCAAATTTTCGTGCCGACAAAGTATTAGTTGAGGCTGGGCGTGAAAATGTTGATAGCTTGCGTTACTTAGTCGTTTACCAAAATTTAAGTGCAGATAAATGCTTTGCAATTGAGTCAACATCTGGTGGTATTGGCGACTTGCCTTCTGGATCGCGCAGTTATCCAATAAATTCTCCGATATTTGGAAAAAGTGTTTTGGAGGTAGGATTATACGGTAATGCCAAACAACCAACATTGCTATCACAGTGGTTAGGTTCGCAAAATGGCCCTTTTTACAGATTTGTTGGTACTGGAGTAGTACCAGAATTGTCTAATTGTAGTAATCTTACTCCCCAAGAAGCAGTCAAAGTTTCGCAGTCAATTCGATACTTTAATTAATCGGCTATGGCTATTAGACCGCAGCTTATTAATTTTTTGGAGTGCAATTCAAAACTAATAAGCTATGGTAATTCCCTATTAATTAGGACTTACGCAAAATCATAATAAAACGAACCGCAAAGGACGCAAAGGACACAAAGGAATAAGAGTTTCAGAGAGTTCTTGCGTAAGTCCTGTTAATGTTACATAGTAAGGTGGGCAATGCCCACCCCACTTTACAAGACTGAGTGCTGAGTAATGAGTGCTGAGTAATGAGTAGCAAGAAGATTACTCAGTACTTCCGCACTATGGTAAAAGCCCCGCCCGCAAGTGGCGCGGAATCTTCTTATAGAGAGAAAGTTGATACCCGCGCATAGTGTGGGCGTGTATCAACTCAATACGGGCTAAACGCCCCGCTTCCGCTAACAGCACTTGGAACTCAGCACTCTTCATTTACTAACGCAAACTACTAGCTGGCATACCCAAAATATCCTCAAGCTTGGGCATCTCTTCCAATGGAATTACGCGCCCTTCATCCTCAAAACCGATGATTTGATCGAAGTTCAAATACCGATACAAATCATCGGCAAAAGGCTCAATTCTACTCGCCACAATATCCAAGTATTCCTGCACTGTCGGCAGCCGCCCTAGCAGCGCACAAACTGCGGCTAATTCTGCTGAACCAAGATACACTCGCGCATCTTTACCCATGCGATTATTGAAGTTGCGGGTAGAGGTAGAAAATACTGTTGTGCCATCAGCAACTCGCGCCTGATTTCCCATACACAAACTGCATCCTGGCATTTCTGTACGCGCACCCGCAGCCCCGAACACGCTGTACACACCTTCTTCTTTTAATTGGTGTTCATCCATACGCGTTGGTGGTGCAATCCACAAGCGAGTTTTGACTTCACCTGCGCCTTCTAAAACTTTAGCTGTTGCCCGATAATGACCAATATTCGTCATACAAGAACCGACGAATACTTCTTGCACTGGATCGTTAGCAACTTCCGATAATAACTTAACATTATCGGGGTCATTGGGAGCAGCAACAATTGGTTCTTTGATTTCGTTTAAATCAATTTCAATTATTTCGGCATACTCAGCATCGGCATCGCCTTCTAATAAGACGGGATTTGCTAACCATTCTTCCATTTTTGCCACACGGCGCAGCATGGTACGCGCATCATGATAGCCGCGTGCTATCATATTTTTCAGCAACGCTACATTAGAACGCAGATATTCCGAAATTGTCTCTACACTCAGCTTAATTGTACATCCGGCACAAGAGCGTTCGGCACTAGCATCGGTGAGTTCAAAGGCTTGTTCAACTTTTAAATCTGGCAAACCTTCTATTTCCAAAATTCGCCCAGAGAAAACATTTTTCTTATTCTGTTTCTCTGCTGTCAGCAAACCTTTTTGAATTGCTACGTAAGGAATGGCATTCACCACATCCCGCAGGGTGATACCTGGTTGTAATTCTCCTTTGAATCTTACCAAAACTGACTCTGGCATATCTAAAGGCATCACACCCAAGGCGGCTGCAAATGCTACTAATCCAGAACCGGCGGGGAAGGAAATACCCAAGGGGAAGCGGGTGTGAGAGTCGCCGCCAGTTCCTACGGTGTCGGGTAGCAGCATCCGGTTTAACCAAGAATGGATAATACCATCACCGGGACGGAGGGCGACACCACCACGAGAAGCAAAGAAATCGGGGAGTTCGTGATGGGTTTGAATGTCTACTGGTTTGGGATAAGCTGCTGTGTGGCAGAAACTTTGGATAACTAAATCTGCACTGAAACCAAGACAAGCGAGTTCTTTCAATTCGTCGCGGGTCATGGGGCCAGTGGTATCTTGAGAACCAACGGTAGTAATGATGGGTTCGCAGGATGTGCCGGGACGCACACCAGATAATCCGCAAGCTTTACCGACCATTTTCTGGGCTAGGCTGTAGCCTTTACCTGTATCAAAGGCTTGCTGGGGACGGGTGAAAACGGTGCTGGGTTCTAAACCGAGTGCAAGACGAGTTTTGTCGGTGAGGGTACGTCCAATAAGTAGGGGGATGCGTCCACCTGCGCGGACTTCATCGAGGATGGTGTCAGGTTTAAGGGCAAAGGTGGAAATGACTTCGCCTGTTTCGTTGGTGATTTCGCCTTTGTAAGGATGGATGGTAATTACCATGCCGGTTTCGAGTTTGGTGACATCGCACTGAATAGGCAAAGCACCGGCATCTTCTGCTGTGTTAAAGAAAATTGGCGCGATCGCACCACCTAAAACATAACCCCCAGCGCGTTTGTTTGGCACAAAAGGTATATCATTTCCCATGTGCCACAATACTGAGTTGATGGCAGATTTACGCGAGGAACCTGTACCAACTACATCCCCCACGTAAGCTACAGGATGTCCTTTTTTCTTCAATTCGGCAATGGTTTGTAAGCTTCCCGGTTGCCGGGACTCTAACATCACTAAGGCGTGTAAGGGAATATCTGGGCGAGTTGTGGCGCTTTGGGCGGGGGATAAATCGTCGGTATTGGTTTCGCCAGGAACTTTAAAAACAGTGACGGTAATCGCTTCTGGAACTGTGGGGCGAAGGGTAAACCATTCAGCTTCCGCCCAAGAATCAATCACCCGTTTGGCGAAAGGATTGGTTTTAGACAACTCTAAAACATCGTGGAAGGCATCATACACCAAGAGGATTTTGCTTAAGGCGTTGGCGGCATAAGCGGCGATGGGTTCCTTTCCTTGTCCACCCATTACCAGAGGTGTTTCAGATGAGTCTGAGACGGATACGGTGGGCCATTGCAGCAAATCGATTAAAGCTTGCACGTTGTAACCACCTACCATTGTCCCTAACAATTGTACCGCTTCTATGCGCGAAACCAAGGGACTGGTGATTTCCTTTTTGGCGATCGCGGTGAGAAATCCAGCTTTGACATAAGCTGCTGGATCGACACCAGGAGAAACGCGATCGCTCAATAAATGCAATAATATATCCTCTTGACCCTTTGGCGGATTTTTCAGTAATTCACATAATTCTGAGGTTTGCTTGGCATCCAATGGTAAAGGGGGAATACCGAGTGCTGCTCTTTCGGCAACGTGTTTACGATATTGTTCTAGCATTTTTATATTCTCCATTGGGATGTTCTATCTTTAATTATGAAATTTTTAGGCAATACTTGGCTATAAAAGTTTAGCTTACTTTTATGATGAAAGCCTTACTGGTAATCGGTTATTCGCAACTTTTTTTATACTGAAAGTTTGAAAAGTATGAGGCGAATAGGATTCGTTACTACACAAACAAAGTCTACCTCCGTAGACTAAGAGGAAATCAAGGATTTTTAACCCAGGTCGGTGGGTTTTGCCTGTATAACCGCGACTTTTATTCGCTAGGTCTATTAGATTCTGGTTAAATTAAAAGTCTTATTATATCTGTAATATCATATTCAGCTAATCACTTTTAATACAGTGCGATCGCACATAATTAGCACATAATTATAAATCAACAAGATTATGATAGTAATTATATCTGTGCATCCACCTGTAGCCGTTCATCTGAACATCTCACCCCTAGCCCCAAGAAAGTCATGTCAGTTGCCCAAGAATTAGAACCAGCAAAAGATATAATATTTCCACCAGGAGATATAGAAAGTCACGAACCACCATTGGAAAGCGATTTACATCTACGCCAAATTATTCTGTTATTACAATGCTTAGAATTGTGGTGGCAAAATCGCAATGACTTTTATGCGGCGGGGAATTTGACAATTTACTATAGCCAACGTCAGCTTAAATCTGAAGAATTTCGTGGCCCAGACTTTTTTGTGGTGCTAGGATGCGAAAAAAAACCGCGCAAAAGTTGGGTGATTTGGCAAGAAGATGGTAAATATCCAAATATCATTGTCGAGTTGCTTTCGTCTTCTACAAAAGCCACAGACAAAGGCTTAAAAAAACAAATCTACCAAGATATCTTTCGCACACCAGAGTATTTTTGGTTTGACCCGGATAATTTAGAATTTGTGGGGTTTCATTTAGTAGACGGGAATTACCAACTAATAGAAGCGAACCCCCAAGGTTGGTTATGGAGTCAGCAGTTAGATTTATACTTAGGCGTGCAGGACAATCAATTACGTTATTTTACAGCCCAGGGGCAGTTAGTGCCGACACCGCAAGAATTAGCAGAACAGGAAAAGCAGCGTGCGGATGAAGAAAGACAGCGTGCTGAACAGGAGAAGCAACGCGCTGAACGCCTAGCCGCTAAGTTGCGAGAATTAAATATTGACCCTAATAATCTATAAAGACAATTCGCAATACTCGCTAAAGGCGAGAATCAAGCTATGCAATGGGCAACTTTTGGGAGACGCTAAACTAAAAGCGAACGCCTTACTACGCTAACGCAATTAAAGCTTACAAGTCTTGATTTTATTGTTGGTTTAACCAAGTTTCTAAATCAGCAACGCGAGAAAAATCTAGTAATGCTTCTCCTAAATTCTCTAATTGTTCAATGGATAAACCTTGAATTCGCTCGATTAATGATGTATCAATTTCACCAATACGGCGATTGAGTAAGCGTATAACTAAACGTTGTTCTCCTTGTTTATTTCCTTCTTGTATAGCTTGCTCTCTGTCTCTTTGATAAAGTGGTTCTAGTCGCATAATTAACTCTTTATCAATCGAAATGAATTAGATTGATTGTTGATTCAACCAACTTTCTAAATCAGTAACACTAGAAAAGTCTAGCAATGCTTCCCCTAAATTCTCTAATTGTTCAATGGATAAACCTTGAATTCGCCCTATTAATGATGTATCAATCTCACCAATACGGCGATTCAGTAGACGCAGTATTAAATCTTGCTTTCCTTCTTGCCTTCCTTCTTCTTTGGCTTGTTCTCTGTCTCTTTGATAAAGTGGTTCTAGTCGCATAATTAACTCCCTATCATCTGCTTCTAATTCTTGATTTACTCTCAAGTTTTCGCGCAAGTTGTAAACTAATTCGAGAGTTGCTTGTTGGTATGGATGATCTAATGGTAACGCTTGCAACTCGATAATCGCTTGTGACTGCACGTTTCCCCTACCTAAAAGCCTTAACCATAATGTCTCTGGTGTTTGCGGTAGTTGGTGTATTGCCACAATTGCTGTTCGCAAAGCATTTGGCAGAAAATGTACTCCTGATAACCAACCTGCTTTTTGTATAGTTCCAAAGCTAGACAATCTAGTTTCAGATATGGTTGGAGTAAGAACCCACAAATTGGGAATTTCTGAGTCCTGAAGTTTGGTTTTATTTGCCTTAGCTTCTCGTCGCAAGAAAGCTTTGACTTCTAATAGTTTGAGAATACAGTCGCAGATTTCATCAGTAGAAGCTGGATTGCGGTACGGTTCTATAATTGCAGGCTGTTGGGCAAATCTCCCTAACAAACCCAGTATTTGTATTTTAGAGCTTTGTTGTTTGGCAGGAGTGAATAAAACATCTATTTCTTTAATTTCTCCTGAGACTTTTTCTGATGCCTTGACTTCTCCGTAATCTTTTAATAATTCTTCTAGATAGTCTTTGGCGAATTTATCATGAATAAAACGGGTCATTCAATTTTAAGATTTCGCAAGTTCTGAGTTAATGCAAAGTCTTATTATATAGCAGTCTTAAATTATTTGTGATGAAATAGATCCCCGACTTCTTTGATAAGTCGGGGATCTTGACACCTTGAATTTTCACAGATACTATTCTAAAAAAGTTAAAAGCAGATTATATAAGCCTTTTGACTTACCGTTAGGGCGTGGCGGTTATTGCATTTTCATCTAATGTTTTATCTGTGTTAGATTTTAAGCGTGTCAATCTGCTTTTGCGGACACGTTCGCTGTCTCTAACTCCACCTGCAAGTTCATATTCATTGCTGTTTTTGCCGTACTTGCAACTAACCCACGTCAGCATTTTGTCTGAAACCTGACTTAAGGTTTTTTCCATCTCATCTAGCTTATTTCTAGAAGAGTCAATCATAGCTATAGCAGCGTTATATTCATCAAGCAAATTGTGAAAATTGTCTATTAATTGAGTCAGGTTTTGCAAGTTGTGAGTATCATCAAAATTGATCTTTGGATCGATAGCTTTCAGTCCGGCAACTCTAAACTCAGCTTTTTCTAAAATCCGGGAACTACGTTTTCTCCGAGCCATAAATTTACATTTTTAATAGCTTTACACAGCTATTGTGTCTCAGTTAAACTGGATTCTGGTTCAGCAAAAAGCGCATTTTTTGTAGCAAAATTTTTTATTTATGTCCGTGATTTCTCGGAATTTATTATCAAAAGTTGATTTTCAGTCAAGCATTGCTGTACCGCTACAAATGGTCTGTATTCTATGTCAAGAGCGATCGCTTTAACTTTAAGCCTTAATGTTGTAACTCTAAGCCTTTATGTTCTAACTTTAAGCCTTTATGTTCTAGCTCTAAGGCTTGATGTTGTAACTTTAAGCCTTAATGTTCTAACTTTAAGCCTTAATGTTGTAACATTAAGCCTTTATGTTCTAGCTCTAAGGCTTAATGCTGTAACTTTAAGAGTCAAGATTGTAACATTGATGACCAATGAGGTAAAGTCGTTGCCATATTTTTTACCTACAGCCTCAATCATCACCCGATGGATTTCTTCGTCGCCCGCTTTAGCCAAAAACGGCCTTAACCCATTATTCAACGCAGCGATCGCAATTCTCCCACTGAATTACGAGAAGCCCCACATCGGGGCGGGTTGTACCAATTAACAATTCAAAATTAAATACATTTCAGACGGGGATTTAAACCCCGAGTGAAATTGGGGCTACCTTATGATCTCAGGATTTAACCTAAATATTTTAGGACTTACGCAAAACTACAGATGGTAGGAGCAATTCATGAATTGCCCCTACCAGAGAATCAGGGTTTTGACTATTGTTTGCGTAAGTCCTATATTTATGGTAAATATCTAGATATTTTTAACTAATTCAGATAAGATAAGAAATTTGTCTGTTGCATCACGCTTGTTTTGTATATGCCCAAAACTTACACCGTAGAAATTAATCACCAAGGCGAAATTCATACTTTGCAAGTTCCTGAAGATGAAACTATCTTATCAGTTGCCGATACTGCTGGTTTGGAACTGCCGAGTTCTTGCAATGCAGGTGTTTGCACAACTTGCGCCGGTAAAATATCTCAGGGAACTGTAGATCAAACTGATGGTATGGGCGTTAGTCCAGATTTGCAAAAGCAAGGTTATGTATTGCTTTGTGTTGCCAAACCCCTTTCTGATTTGAAACTTGAGACAGAAAAGGAAGACATAGTTTATCAGTTACAATTTGGCAAAAGCAAATAATCTGCGAACAGTTATCAGTATATCGGATGATTATTCATCACTGAATAACTGTTCGTTGAACATTACCAAAACGGAGAAATAACATAAGTATTTCATTGCATCTAACATCAGCTATTCTAGAAACTACAAATCAACAGGATTTACCAAGATGACAACTCATTTTATTACCGCAGAAATCGATTTACAAGAAACTCCCGCAGAATTACTAGAAGTAATTGAAACAGAGTTGAAGAAACAAGGCGAACCCCTGCGTTGGGCTGTTACCTCTGTGGATGCTGACGAACAAAAAGCTACAGTTGAAGCCGTGGTAACGACAGTTAAGAGTTAGGAGTTAGGAGTAGAGACGCGATTAATCGCGTCTGTACAAGAGTCAAGAGTTCGGAGTTCGAAGTTAGGATTTGATGGCAAGTGAATCATAAACTCATTACTCATTACTCATTACTCAATATGTACACCGCTATCTTAATCGTACCAACTGGCGTTGGGGCTGCCATTGGGGGTTATGCAGGAGATGCTTTGCCTGTTGCCAAAGTTATAGCACAGGTTTGCGATCGCCTAATTACTCACCCCAATGTCCTTAACGGCGCAAGTTTATACTGGAATCTTCCGAACGCTTTCTATGTCGAAGGTTACGGACTTGACAAATTTGCGGCTGGATGCTGGGGTTTACGTCCAGTCCGCACTAATAAAGTAGGTTTGCTTTTAGACCAAGGTATTGAGCCAGAGTTACGGCTACGACATATACAAGCCGCCGATGCAGTCAGAGCAACTCTGGGATTGACGTTAACAGATTATGTAATTACTGATGCACCATTAAATGTGGAATTACGGACTACAGCATCGGGAGCTAGTTGGGGAACAATTGGCAACCCGGATAGTTTATTACGTGCAGCTGAGATATTAATTAAGAAAGCCGGGGCTGAAGCGATCGCAGTTGTTGCCCGTTTCCCCGATGATATGGATGAGGGAGCAGTGCAGAAATATCGACAGGGTGAAGGTGTAGATTCCTTAGCGGGTGCTGAAGCTGTAATTAGCCATTTACTAGTGCGAACCTTTCAAATACCTTGCGCCCATTCTCCCGCTCTTTTGAGCGAACCTCCACAACCTGATTTATCTCCCCGTTCCGCCGCCGAAGAATTGGGCTATACCTTCTTGCCGTGTGTCCTTGTAGGATTAAGTCGTGCCCCACAATTTATAATAAATAAAGGAACGATTGCATCAGAGAAAGGAGATATTTGGGCAGATGAAGTGGATGCTGCGATCGCACCTGCAACTGCCTGTGGTAGCAGTGCCTTACTGAGTTTAAGCCAAAGACGATGCCAAATAATTACAGTAGAAGAAAATAAAACTCTGATCGAAGTTCCTCCCCAACCGTTGGGGATCAAAGTTATACAGGTAAACTCATATTTAGAAGCTGTAGGCGTATTAGTAGCACACAAAGCAGGCATCAACCCCTCCGCTCTCCGTCCCAAATTATTACCTTTGCAGTCATTAGTCATTAGTCATTAGTTATTTCTTCCCAGTCCCCAGTCCCCATTCCCCAGTCCCCAGTCCCCTTTCCCCTTAAATACCCGTGATTGAAAAACACAAGCAAGAGCCAGAAATTCCATACATGACGCGCATCCAAGTACTTGGAGCGATGGGAGTGACTGCAATCATTTTGTTGATAGTCGCCAAACTGTCGTTGCACTTTGGTAACTTTTCCCTATTTTCTTGGAAGTGGGATGAAAAGGATTTGCTGTTGGGTGTAGGATTGGGGTTTGTCATCACCGCGTTAAGTGGTCTAGCTTATCGTGTTTGGACTCCCTACCGTAAAAGTGCAGATTATTATCTAGAAGTAGTACTAAAACCTTTAGCCTTACCAGATTTAATTTGGTTGGGCTTGCTACCAGGTTTAAGTGAAGAATTATTATTTCGGGGTGTAATGCTCTCAGCTTTAGGCTTGGATAGTCTAGCTGTAATTGTATCTAGTGTTTGTTTTGGTGTTTTGCATTTTAGTGGTTCCCAACAATGGCCTTATGTGATTTGGGCAACCATTGTCGGGATGATCTTTGCATATAGTGCCTTGCTCACGGGAAACTTATTAGTGCCGATTGTCGCGCACATGATTACCAATTGGACTTCTAGTTATTTTTGGAAAATGTGGCAACTGCGGCAATTAAAAAATAAAGTTTGAGCTTGTAGGAATTAGTTGCGATCGCGTATGTAGATAAAAAGCAATAAGCAAAGGAAAGAAGGATCGTCAAGTTGTGCTGATTCTTTTTCAACAATCAAATATCAGTCCTAATATCCTAATATCATACATTAAATTACTTCAACAGTGCTGATTGGAATTAATTTTACTTTTTACTCAGCACTCAGCACTCAATACGGTTCGGTTAAGACAAGAGACGCGATAAATCGCCGTCTCTACAAAGGACTGATTCTTGTAAAGACGGCGATTTATCGCGTCTTTGCGATCTAGAACATATCATCAAAAAACCTTATCCGAACCGTATTGACTCATTACTCATTACTCAGCACTCAGCACTGTTTTGGTAACTTGAGCGCTCTCACCAGATGCTTGGTGTGTAAGATTTTTTAAGCGGCTCAATCTGCTTCTGCGGACACGTTCACTGGTACGAACCCCACCCGCCATTTCATATTCGCGGCTGTCTTTGCCGTATTTAAAAGCAACTCCCATCAGCATTTTCTCAGATAAACTGCTTAAGCTTTGTTCTAACTCTTCAATCTCTGCCCTAGAAGAGTCAACAACGATTAAAGCCATGTTAAGAGCATCTATCTTGGCGCGTAACTTCTCAATTAATCCTGTCATGTTTTTTAAGTTACAAACATCTCCAAAATCCAGATTGGTATCAATTGCTTTGAGTCCAGAGGATCTTAACTCAGCTTTTTCTAGAACGCGAGATGTGCGCTTTTTCCGAGACATAAATTTACTTATTTGTGAAGTTTCTAAAGCTACTATGCTCTAATCAAACTAGATTTTGGTTCAGCAAAATCCACAAACATTGTATTTTTTATCAAATCTATACTGGTAAATTCTCGCAATTTATTAGATAGCTTCCGATAGTAATGGCAACTTAAGCATTTATAACCACAGCTTTGATACTCATAACAACAATTTAAGTTGTCCTAACCACAGCTAAATTGTTGTTAGGACAACTTAAATTGTAGTAACCACAGCTTAAGCATTCATAACAAAAACTTGAATTGTAGTAACCACAGCTTAAGTTGTTGTTATAACAACTTGTGTGTTTATGATGACAAGTGCAATTTACATAACGATTCTTTTAAAAAAGAAAGATTGTTTAACTGTCTTGCTAAAAAATTGCAACACCTGATGGGAAAATGAGGTATTCCAACAATGCAATCGCCATTTTATTGTTAACAAGCCTGTTAATCAGCTTGAGGCGAAAGGAAAGAAAAACCCGATCGGAAGGTTAGTGTCTTAAAATACTCCTAAAAGCCAATCCTCGTTTAATAAGTTTTGTGTAAAATTTGGTGGTGAGGTTATCTACTTGATTCTCAATTGCAGCAATCCAGGTTTCATTTATGAGTCAGTCTTTTTCTCAAAACCAAGCAAGGCAGAATCGTCAACAAAAGCTGTGGCAACAAAAAGGGAGCTTAAAGACTAAAGCAATAGTTTGGGCACTAAGCATCAGTGTTCTTCCTGTGGTTGCAATTGGAACAGCTACTTACTTTTATGGAATTAATTTAATTACCAGACAGATTCCGCAAGTAAGACAAGAGACTTCTAAAACTTCAGTAGAAACAGAACTGGCTTTACAACAAAGACAACTGTCACTCTTGTTAGCTGGGATGGGAGCAACAGCAATTGTAGCAGGTGCGATCGCTATTTTTGTGACGAATCGAGCTATTACTCGAATCAGCAAGGCTGCTGCAATATCTAATAATATCAAGAATAAACTACGTCCAGACAGCGAGTTTACTCAAATATTCATCGCTAACGAAGATGAGTTAGTGATGTTAGAGAGAAACATCAGCTTATTCACAGAACTGCTTTCAGTTTTAGCACAGGAGAAAGAAACAGAAGCCGATTATTCTGAACTATTGATTAAAATCACCCGATGGGTTCGAGAATCGTTCAACGAACAGGATGTTCTCAAAACTACCTCAGAGGAAATTCGTAAAGCTTTAAGCATTGACCGCGTAACAATCTTTTGCTTCAACTCCAACAGCAATGGAACCTTTATCGCCGAATCAGTAACACCGGGTTTACCTAGAATGTTAGGGGTTATAGTATCTGAGCCTGGATTTGAGGCAGGGTATAGAGAAAAATACCAGAATGGTTGTACCCGTGCTATTGACAATATCCTCCAAACCGATCTCAGTGATGGTGATATTGAGTTGCTTCAGCAATATGGTGTCAAATCTAATTTAGTAGCACCTATTTTCAAAGGCAAAGAGCTATTTGGTTTATTGATTGCTCATCAGTGTTCTAGACAACGTTTTTGGCAGCAGTCTGAGATTGATTTGTTCGCTCAGGTAGCCATGCAAGTGGGGTTTGCCCTTGACTACGCTACACTTTTACAACAGGTAGATACCAAAGCAGATAAAGCTCAGATATTTATAGAAATTACCCATAGCATTCGCCAATCGCTCAACGAAGAGGATGTCTTAAAAACCACTGTAGAAGAGGCTCGCAAAGCACTTAGTACTGACCGAGTGCTGGTTTATAGCTTTAACCCTAATTGGTCTGGAACTGTAGTTGCTGAGTCAGTAGTTCCAGGTTATCCCAAAGTTTTGCGATCGGAAATCGAAGACATCTGCTTCAGTCGGGGTTATGTAGAAAAATATCAGTCTGGTCGCGTTGTCGCCACAAACAACATTCGTGAGTCAGGTTTGGCTGATTGTCACATTAACCTACTCGAATCCTTTGCTGTGAAAGCAAATTTGGTCGCACCTATTCTCAAAGACGAGCAGTTATATGGCTTATTAATTGCACATCACTGTTCCAGACCTCGTGATTGGGAACAGCCTGAAATTGATTTATTTGCCCAGATAGCCATGCAAGTCGGATTTGCTCTCGACCATGCTAGGCTGCTGCAACGTGTCGAAGCTGAAGGTGTACAAAGTCAGTTGCTAGCAGATACTATCGGCAGCATTCGTCAATCGCTTAACGAAGAAGATGTTTTAAAAACTACTGTAGAAGAAGTTCGTAAAGTACTGAGTACTGACCGAGTGATGATTTATAGCTTTAACCCTAATTGGTCTGGAACTGTAATTGCCGAATCAGTTGTTCTCACCTACCCAAAAATTTTGCGGGCTGAAATCGAAGATCCATGTTTTGGTCAAGGTTATGTAGAAGATTATCAGTCTGGTCGCGTTCTGGCAATAAACAACATTTATGAAGTCGATTTGGCTGATTGTCACATTAGCTTACTCGAATCATTTGGTGTGAAAGCAAATTTAGTCGCACCTATTCTCAAAGATGATCAGTTGTATGGTTTATTAATTGCACATCAATGTTCCAAACCCCGTAATTGGCAACAATCTGAGATTGATTTATTTGCCCAAATAGCCATGCAAGTGGGATTTGCTCTCGAGCATGCCAGACTCCTGCAACGAATCGAAGCTGAAAGTATGCGAAGTCAATTACTAGTGAATATTACCCGCAGTATTCGTCAATCACTCAAAGAAGAGGATGTCTTGAAAACCACTGTGGAAGAAGTTCGCAAAGCATTGAGTACCGATCGAGTCCTGATTTATACTTTTTATGCTAATTGGTTCGGAGTTATAATTGCCGAATCAGTGGTTCCAGCTTATCCCAAAGTTTTGCAGTCTAAAATTTACGACCCATGTTTCACTGAAAGCTATGTAGAAAAGTACCAATCAGGCCGTGTTGTGGCCACAAACAATATTTATGAGTCAGGTTTGGCTGATTGTCATATTAGTCTGCTCGAATCATTTAGTGTGAAAGCAAATTTAGTTGCACCTATTATCAAAGATGAGCAATTATTTGGTTTGTTGGTTGCACATCAGTGTTCTGGGCCTCGTGATTGGCAACAGCCTGAGATTGATTTATTTACCCAGATAGCCATGCAAGTAGGATTTACTCTCGATCATGCTAGGCTCCTGGAAGCGTATCAAGTTGGTGAAACTAGCTCTAATTAATAGTCACATGCTGGGAATTGGGAATTGGGAATGGAGAATTGGGAATGGAGAATTGGGAATTGGGAATGGGGAATTGGGAATTGGAAATTGGGAATTGGGAATTGGGAATTGGGAATTGGGCATTAATTAGGTATTCTTTCTCCCCCTGCTCCCTGCTCCCTGCCCCCTGCCCCCTGCTCCCCTGCCCCCTCTTAAGTTAGGCTGAGTGGAGCTTTTGATGAAGAAGCTGCCAGAGCGATCGCTAATGGTAAAATTCGATGTTCCTGAATTTGAATCCTGGCGTGGAGTGTTTCGGCTGTATCATCCGGCAATACTGGGACTGCGGCTTGCATCAATATTGGGCCACTGTCCATTTCTAAACAAGCTATATGTGCCGTACAACCCGTAATTTTTACTCCTGATTCTAAGGCTTGTTCTACAGCGTGGATTCCTTTGAAACTAGGTAGCAAACTAGGATGGATATTAATAATTTTGTCAGGAAAGGCATCAATGAAAACTGACGTTAACAATCTCATCCAACCCGCCAAAATCACCCATTCCACATCATAGCGCCGCAATGTCTGCACAATTTTCTCATCCAACTCTTCTCTACTTTTATACTTGCGGTGATTCAATAAAACAGCTTCTACACCTCTATTGGCTGCTCTTTCGGCTGCTTTCGCTGAGGGGTTATTGTAAATTAAAACTTGAATTTGGGCATTTAGCTGTCCATCTTGGATAGCTTGAGCAATGACATCAAAATTGCTGCCATTCCCAGAAGCCATAATTCCCAGTTTTAAAGGGGCGACTTGTTGGTAAACATCGCTAACGCTGGGAGAAACCAAGCTAAGGGTAGAATCAGGGCGGAAGGTCATAAACAGCTAAGAGGGAAAATTATAGATGCCAAAAAAAATATATACTAAGTCGTGGTTGGATAATGATACAGTAGCAGCCTGGACTTTTCTCACCCCAGCACTAATTTTACTAGGCGTTTTTATCATTTGGCCGATCGCTTATTTGTTCTACCTCAGCTTTACTGCTGGTAGTTTCACCTTAAAAGGTATTTATTGGATAGGCTTAAAAAACTATTGGCGCTTGCTACTCGACCCCGACTTCTGGCAAGTTCTGGGTAACACTTTTTATTTTACCGTTGCCACTATCATTCCCAGCATAGTTATCTCTTTGGGATTGGCAGTGCTATTAAACCGCTCTATTCCTTTGCGAGGTATCCTGCGGAGTGCTTATTTTCTGCCTTCGATTATTTCACTTGTGGCAGCCGGTTTGGGATTTCGCTGGCTGTTTCAAACACCAGGGCCAGTTAACGGACTTTTAGATTTTTTTGGCATTCCAGATATTCCCTGGTTAGGAGATACATTTTGGGCAATGCCAGTAATTATTTTGATGAGCATTTGGAAACAACTGGGTTTCAATATGGTAGTTTTTTTAGCAGGCTTGCAAGCAATTCCTCCTAGTCGTTATGAAGCAGCAGATTTGGATGGAGCAAATGCTTGGCAACAATTTTGGTATATTACTCTGCCTGGATTGCGCCCTACTATGATATTTGCAATCATCACTACCGCGATTTTTACATTGCGGAGTTTTGAGCAAGTTTTTGTGATGACTGGCGGTGGGCCACTGAATTCGACTAATTTGCTGGTTTACTACATTTATCAAGAGGCTTTTGGGCAGTTTGATTTTGGTTATGCAGCAGCAGCAGCAACGGTATTACTAGCAGTGACGCTGGTATTAGTTTATTTTCAACTGCAAACTTGGAAAGAGGAGTAGGGGAGGCAGGGGGCAGGGAGCAGGGGGAATTTGGGAGTTGATAAATTATGTGGTAAATATGCAATGCCAAACGATGTAGTGTATTCAATTAAAAATAGCTAGAGTTTTTATTTTTTTGATAGGGTGCGATATTCCCAAGGGTTAACAAATTTAGCATCACTCCAAATACCAAGCCGTTGTTGTTTCGCTTCAGCTTCGGCTTGTTGCACTAAGTCTTTGCTAGGACATTTGTTTAAATAAGGACGATACACTTTTGCCAATCCTTCTTTTAACAATACCTGTTGCACAAAAGTGCCATTCTGTAAACGAACTTCGGCAATTTTGCGTCCATAGCGATCGCTATCTGTGATATTCAAAGTTACGCGATCGCCTCCTTTTTGCACCAGTTGTTGTACCCGTTCTTGGGCTTTCACACCCCAAGTAAATTGATTGCGATCGCTAGTACGTTTACTCTGCTTTTCTTTGTTGGTATGGGCGATTTCTGGCGCATCTACACAAGCAAAGCGCACGGTAAAGTTTTTGCCACTGCTATCTTTAACTACTATAGTGTCGCCATCACTAACACGCTCAACTGGTTCTCCAGAAGTATTGACACGATCACAACCTATTAAACCCAAAATGATGATAGTTGCACAAAGCCAAAATTGCATTGGTTTAGTTAATTTCTCCATCCAAAGTCACCTGCATTACCTCTGTGGGATGATATTAGCAAAATCACCAGATATATTTGTTAACCTTTGACATACTGCCACAATTCAAAATTCCAATCGGTATAACCCTCTGGCGGCAACGAATAGAAAATGCACATTAGTATAAGAATTGTAACCTCCCAATTAGCAGTGGCGATTTCTGATGAACTTCTTAACTCACATTCTGCATCTAGCTGGTTCAGGTGCTTTTGCCTATTACTCTGCTGCCCAAATTCGTGATTTAAAAACCCGTCCCAACATCCTTGCGGGATTTTATTTTGCCGAATCTGGTTCTGTGCCATTTTTATCTACACTTAGCGATCGCGCCGCAGCCGAAGGTGATACATGGCTAGCCGAAAAACTAGTAAAACACGCATCCGATGAAACTAGGCATGGTAAGATTTTTGCCCACGCCCTACAACAGTTAAATAAAGAAGTCATAGATTTTAAGCGTCAACCTCAAACTACAACCACAAACAAATCACAACAGCAGCGTAGTCCCTTTTTCGCAGCATTCTTTGAAGGCTACACCCAAGAACAGCTAAAACCGGCTGTTATTGACTGGGATGTGTTTATGGCTAGCACATACATTCTTGAGTTAGATGCTAGTAAAGACTTTGCGCGAATGGCGAAAGTATTACCTGATAACGACCCAATCAGTCGTAACTTAAAGTTAGGAATGCTAAGTATTGCTCAAGATGAAACTGGACATGCAGCTTATCTCTACGAAGCGATGATGCGACGAATGCCTGCTGCAAAAGTGGAAAAACTTGTAGATATGTGGCGAACCCGCAAAGTAAATGCGGTGTTAGCAATGGTTGGCGGTATACTCCAGCGTAATGGTGAAACGCGATCGCTAGTCCAAGATAGTGCGCCGTCAGAAATCGATTCTGAGTTGGTAGCTACATAATTATAGATATCGTTGAATATCTAATGTTAAAAAAACATCTAGCTTGCAAGGTAAGAGGTTTGCCTCTTACCTTCTTCAAATTCATTTCACAGTGCTTTCTCTAAAGCGCTATCCCTAAGTAGATTATGGAAGACTTAAAACAAGCACTAATTAGCTACTCTAGTAAAGACCTTGAACAGCCAATTCGGGGCAATTTAAAGATTTAGTAGCTGGGCAATTTGTATCTTAAAAAACTAACTATGAAAGCTGAAGCAGAAAACAATCTCAGGCTGACTTGTGAAGTAGAAACTACCTTAAAGGTAATTGGCGGACGCTGGAAAGTTTTGATTATTAGAGAACTAATGACTGGCGTAAAACGGTTTGGTGAATTGCAACGGGCTTTACCTGGAGTTACGCAAAAGATGCTAACTCAACAACTTCGAGAAATGGAACAAGACCTTATTATACATCGAGAAGTTTATCCTCAAATTCCCCCAAAAGTAGAATATTCTCTAACACCTTTAGGCGAAACTTTACAGCCAATTCTCTATGCTATGCATGAATGGGCTGTTCAACATTTAGCTCGAACAAATAACCATCAATATTGAGCATGGATAAAGAGCCAGAAGGCAAAAGAAATCCCCATAATAAATTTAGGGGATTTAATCAGGATACCGTATTTCTGGCACTGTGCGTCTCTACATTCTTGTTCAGAAATTTTCATTCGTTGTTTCTTAAATATTCAATCGCTGCCTCTAATTTTGAAGAGTAACTTTCAGCAAACCTTTCAAACCAAAGTCCTTCAGAAGAAAGTGGATCTACTTTGGATAACCATTCTTTTGCCTGTACTTTCAAAGCCTCTAATTGTTTGGCTTTGATTTTTTCTTGGCGAATTTGTTCTAGTTTTAGTTCTTGCTGTTTTTTTAACTCAATAGCAGCATCCTCTTCTGCAAAATCAGCCTTAACTTCTGCCAAAAGGTTATCCATGAAAGATGCCGACTTTGGCGATGATGGAATAAAGGATTTGGCTGTGGCTGATTTTGGCTGCTGCTGTTGCGGTTGTACTTGTTTATATTCAGTTTGGAGTTCAGCTAACAGCTTATCAATGGAATCCATTTTTGTAATTCCTAATAAATGGTATAGCTAGTCATTAATGGCATTGAGTAGAACTTCTGATAAACTCATATCTTCCATATCTTCCATAGTAATTGTGTCACAGATATCAAACTTAGCCCCAGCACTTTGAAGTTCATCATCTAAAACTTTCAAAAAGCGAGTAGCTTGTGCATCTGTGCCAACTTGAATAAAGGAAATGGCTAATTCTTCATCTCGGTCGATGCGGCGAGAAGCTTCAATAATTACCTTCATAACTGCTTTGCGATCGTCCGGTTCACCATCAGTAATCACTAAAATTGTTTCACCATTTGGCTTTGTTTGACCGGCTGCTTTGCGTCGTAAGTAATCATCAGTCGCATGTTGCAACACACTTGCTAAGTCTGTTGTCCCAGAAGGATCGTTTTCTCGGAAAATTTGCCCTACTATACTGGATGTGACATTTTCATATCTCTTAAATTTCCCAGAAAATACATAAATAGTGATACCATCTGGGTCAAATTGTTCACACTTGCTAGCTAAAGCTAAAGTAGATTCCTGTGCGGCAAACCATCTACTTCTACCACCCTTTTGATCCTGGGTTGCCATGCTGCCGCTTTTGTCGATAATTAAGGTATAATCACGATTTTCTAACATTATTCAATTCTCCAATTGAAAGTCAATCTTTGGATGTGGTATTTTAGATTAATCGTTAATCTAAAATTATGTTATTAGGAAATAAATTTGAGATTTTTCCCTAGTTGAAAATACTATCTTTGAAAGCAGATTTAATTTTTGAATCCTTCAATCCAAAATTTAAAATCAAAAATTGCTTACTGGACTATGGGCAATCAAAGCATTAATCAGTTATTGCGTTTGTTAATACATCTACAAGACTCATTTCTTCTAAGTCATCTAAAGTAACCGTGTCGCAAATATCAAATTTAGCACCGACACTTTGCAACTGGTCATCTAAAGCTTTGAGGAACTTAGTTGCTTGAGCATCTGAACCTACTTGAATTATCGAAATTCCTAATTCTTCATCACGTTCCATCTGGCGAGTAGCATGAATAATGACTTCAAATACAGCTTTGCGATCGTCTGGTTCACCATCAGTAATGACTAAAATTGTCTCTCCGTTTGGCTTTGTTTTACCGGCAGCTTTGCGTTGAAAGTAGTTATTGAGTGCATCCTGAAGCACACCTGCTAAATTTGTCGTTCCAGATGGGTCATTTTCAAGAAATATCTGTGCAACCTTCGCTGAGGTGACATCATCGTAGCGTTTAAATCTACCAGAAAATACATAAACAGTGATGCCATCGGGGTCAAACTGTTCGGCCTTTCTTGCCAAAGCGAGTGTAGACTCTTGGGCAATCTCCCATCTACTTCTACCACCCACTTGGTCGGGTGTGGACATACTACCACTTTTGTCAATGATTAATGTGTAGTCGCGATCGCTCATCATAATTTCCCTCTGATTGTTACCCTGCAATTCTAGTCTAACTCCGTTTTTTTACTAGTAAGCAAGGCTTTTAAGCTTTTGTATAAATTCTGCTAGTTCCAAAAACCTGGCAACACTAAAAGATGGGTTTGCTTGTTGCATCCATATATAGTCTGGGAATAATAAAGACTACTTATGCTGACACACACGGAGCTAAATGAACGTGAGCTTGACAAATCTCACCTTGCCTTAAACTTGAATAAAAGTGTGTTCCTATCTGAAGTCGGAGAGGGGCGGTTTTACTGCGTAAAACCAGGGAGAGGTTTCTTTATTGCTTAATTTTAGAAATAAATTCCAGTATGAACAATCCTAGATTCCTAAATAACCCGGCGCAAAAACACAACACGCAGCAGCAAAACTTCTCCCTGGCATTTCTGCATCAGATGGTCAATGCCATCTCTGACCCCATTTTTGTAAAAGACCGTCAACATTGCTGGGTATTACTTAACGATAGCTACTCTAATTTTATCGGTCATAGCCGAGAAGAATTAATTGGCAAATCAGACTACGATTTTTTTCCTCAAGTAGAAGCTGATGTGTTTCGACAAAAAGATGAATTGGTTTTCACCACAAATATTACTAATGAGAACCAAGAGCTTTTTATCGATGCTCAGGGTATAACCCATCTCATCTCTACCAAAAAGTCTTGCTTTGAAGATGAAACTGGTAATAAATTTCTCGTGGGTAGTATTCGAGACATCATTTTACAGAATGAAGTCGGCATTCTGGGTGTGACTGACAGAGTTACCGATATTACCGATCTTATGCAAACCTGTGAGGTACTTCGAGAAACCCTAGAAGAACTCCAGATAGTTGAAGAAGAACTGCGCCAACAAAATGGAGAATTAGCGATCGCTCGTGAAACAGCAGAATCAGAACGTCAGCGTTACCAAGATTTATTTGAATTCGCCCCAGATGCTTACTTAGTGACTGATATCGCCGGCATCATCAAAGAGGCTAACTATGTAACCGCAGCCTTACTATCTGTAAAACAAAACCATCTGATAGGTAAGCCATTCATCCTTTTTATAGCTGAACCAGACCGCAAAGGCTTCATGAACAAACTGGCAAATTTACAGCAAGTGCAGGATTGGGAAGTCTGTTTAAAGTCACAAGGAGGTACAACCTTTCCTGCTAGTGCCAAGATGGTTGCTATGTATAATTCACAAGGTCAGCAGGTCGGCTGGCGTTGGTTACTTTGCGACATCAGCGAACAGCAAGCCATACTACGCTTACGCCAACAAGCAGAGAAAGACCTACACCGCATTAATGCTGTACTCCAAGCTCAACAAGAAGCTTCCATCGATGGAATTCTGATTATTGATGAAAATCGTACAGTGACATCATCCAATCAGAAATTCTCCCAGCTATGGCAAATTCCTGCGGTAGTTCTCCAAACAAACGACGATCGCCAACTCCTCGAATGGGTACTAGACAAACTAGTAAATCCAGAAGAATTTGTAGCTAAGGTGGAGTATCTTTACCAGCATCCAGAAAAAACTAGCCGTGATGAAATTTTCCTCAAGTCTGGAAAGATTTTTGAGCGCTATTCTGCACCTGTGCGTAAACACCAAGGAGCTTGCGGTGAAACATCTTCTTTAGGAGACGATTACGGTAGAATTTGGTATTTTCGGGATATTACCGAACACAAACAAGCAGAGGCAGAACTTAGGGCTTCACAACAAAGACTAGCATTGCTGATTGAACAAACACCTTTAGCCATTATTGAATGGAATACCCACTTTGAAGTTCAGACATGGAATCGGGCAGCAGAAAGAATCTTTGGATATACCACAGGGGAAATGCTGGGGAATCGTTTTGAGATGATAGTACCTGAAAACGTCAGAAAGCACGTAAATGAAATTATTGCAGCCCTCTTAACCCAATGTGGAGGAAGTTTTAGTGTTAACGAGAACATCACTAAAGATGGCAGAAAGATGGTCTGTGAGTGGTATAACAACCCGTTGGTAGCCCCTGATGGTCAGGTTATTGGCGTTGCTTCAATGGTGTTAGACATCACAGAGCGCAAACGCGCCGAAGAGGAACAGCAAAAATTTGTCGCGTTGATTGAAAATAGTAGTGATTTTATTGGCATTGCTTCAATGGAAGCGCAAATTCTCTATGTAAACCCTGCCGGACTCAAGATGGTAGGACTTAGTAGCCTGGAAGCAGCTAAAGCCCAGTCAATAGCTGATTTTCATTCACCAGAAGCTTTTGCAGAGTTTCAGCAACAAATTATGCCTTTGATGTCTCAACATGGTTTTTGGCAAGGTGAGTTTCGCCATAGGCATTTTCAAACTGGTATAGAAATTCCTACTGATTGCAGCCTGTTTATAGTTAAACATCCTGAAACAGGAGAGCCTTTTTCTCAGGTAGCTGTTGCTCGGGATATTACAGAACGTAAACAAGCTAAGGAAGCCTTGCTAAAGTCGGAAGCGCAACTACGACAACAAACTGAAGAACTTAAAGTTGCACTCCACGAACTTCAACACACTCAGACTCAGTTAATTCAAAGTGAGAAGATGTCTAGTTTGGGTCAACTAGTTGCAGGAGTGGCACACGAAATCAACAACCCGATCAATTTTATTTATGGCAATCTCAGCCCTGCCAAGGAATATACTCAAGATTTACTTTCACTTTTGCAACTTTACCAAAGTCATTATCCTGAACCCATGCTAGAAATTCAGGATTTTATAGAACAAATCGAACTAGACTTTTTGAAATCAGATTTCCCGCAAATAATCAACTCCATGAAAGTTGGGGCAGACCGCATTCGAGAAATTGTACTTTCCCTGCGAACTTTTTCGCGCTTGGATGAAGCCGAAATGAAAGCTGTTGATATCCATGAGGGAATCGATAGTACTTTGATGATTTTGCAAAGCCGCTTCAAGGGTAATAACCAACACCCAACAATTCAAATAATCAAAGAATATGGCGAACTACCCCTAATTGAATGTTACGCTGGGCAGCTAAACCAAGTATTCATGAATATTTTGTCAAATGCGATCGATGCTTTAGAAGAGAGAGTAGAGAGTGGGGGTGAGGGAAACAAGGGGAATAACCAATGCCCAATTCCGACAATTAGCATTTGCACTCAGCTACAAGAGCCAAATCAGGTAACAATTAAGATTGCCGATAATGGATTGGGAATACCAGAAGATTTGAACAAACAACTATTTGATCCCTTCTTTACCACCAAAGCCATCGGCAAAGGAACGGGAATGGGGCTTGCCATTAGCTACCAGATAATTACAGAAAGACATGGCGGTTCCTTAGAATGTATTTCGCAGCTAGGACAAGGTGCTGAGTTTGTAATTAAGATTCCTCTGATTCAATATAATTCGTAATTCGTAATTCGTAATTCGTAAGTTTAATAGTTTTTATAAGATTAGATTTATAAAGGTTATAAAAAAATAGCTAACCTACTTATCATATTGCTAAACTTGGAAAATTGGGATGCTCCCAAAATTATGTTGTGTATCAACTACAATGCGTCGTTTTAGGTTTTTATTAATCATTGTTTGATGATAATCGAGCTTCCCTGTAGGGGAAATTCATGAATTGCCCCTACAACAGATGTTGTTTTTCAAATCATCTATATTTGCTCTTTTCTATCAGTTATATCAAGGGACTGGGAACTGGGTGAAAAGTCTTTTTGTGTCTAAGTTTCATGATCTGTTGATGTCCTAACCACCTTGACTGTTGTTAGAACTAGTAATTACGAATTACGAATTACGAATTACGAATTATCTCAATGCCTCCACTTCTTGGGGAACCTTCATTTGATCGAGAATTCCCCAAATTTCTTGTAACATCGGCTCTAACCCGGTGCGGGTAACTGCTGAAATCACAAAAACCGGAGCGTAGGAGAGATGATTAAGTTGGGTAGCTAACGCCTCTAAATCGACAGTTTCCCGATCGACTGCATCAATTTTATTTAGCGCCAAAATTTGCGGACGTTCTGTTAAACCCCGTCCATAGGCTTGTAATTCTTCCTTAATTGTGTTGTAATCCCTAACCACATCATCACTAGTGGCATCAATCAAATGAAGTAGCACTCGCGTGCGCTCAATATGGCGCAAGAAATCATGCCCTAACCCAGCCCCGTGAGATGCTCCCTCAATTAGTCCAGGAATGTCGGCGAAAACAGTACCATCGCCAGTTGGTTTCCGCACTACACCCAAATTTGGGATCAGGGTAGTGAATGGGTAGTCTGCAATTTTTGGACGTGCAGCCGATAATGATGAAATTAAAGTGGATTTACCAGCATTTGGTAAGCCAATAATCCCTACTTCTGCTAAAAGTTTTAACTCTAGGCGCAACTGCTTTATTTCCCCTGGTAATCCTGGGAGGGCGTATTCTGGGGCGCGGTTACGGTTACTCAAGAAATGCTGATTTCCGAGTCCACCTTTACCACCTTGAGCAATCAGCAGAGTCTGCTTAGGCTCAATTAAATCCCCTAGTAACTCGCCAGTTTCAGCATCATAAATGGTTGTACCACAAGGAACTTCGATGATTAAATCCTTTCCTGCTGCTCCAGTGCAGTTATTTGGCCCACCACGAGTTCCTTTTTCTGCCTGAAAGCGATGGTTATATCTGAAGTCCAGCAAGGTTTGGAGGTTTTCATCGGCAACGAAAAATACCGAACCGCCTCGTCCCCCATTACCACCAGAGGGGCCACCAGTCGGCACGTATTTCTCTCGCCGGAAGGCGACAATACCATCGCCGCCCTTACCAGCTTCAACTTCAATTTTTGCTTGATCGATAAATTGCATACTTTTAGAGTTTTGAGTTTTGAGTTCTGAGTTCTGAGTTCTGAGTTATAAATTATAAGTTTTTAATTAACTTTAATTCCTCACTCTTTACTTTTAACTCCTAACTCCCCACTCTTCAACTCAGCACTCATTACTCAGCGCTCAAATATATGGTGAAACATCTTCACCGCATTTATCTGCTAAATAAGAGAGGGCGCGGAAACGTAAGCCCACCAATTGCTCATACAAGGGGTTAATTTTACACATGGGCGGGATGTGGACAATCTTGCGTCCAAATAGGGTGACATCGCGCTCAAAGGGACACTGGGAGGGAATCATTTTACACAAAAAGCGGGCTACTCTTGGGTCTTGGATATCTAGCCCATCGAGCCAGTCGCGCAGGGGGTGTAGTGCATCAATTTGACGCTTTGTAAGTCCAGGGCTGGCGATCGCAGGGGTAAGTTGCTGTGGGTGTTCTAGGGTGTGGCGAAGGGGTTCTAGTAAATTCTCTGGCTGTTCTAAGGCTTGACAGAATTGATGTAGCACTTCATCTTCGCTGGGGGAATAAGTGCCATCTGCGATCGCTACCATCACTGCTGTCCTTAAGAAATTTTCGGCAGATGGTGTACCTTTACCCAACACTGCGGCTAATTCTTCTGGCGTAATTACCTCTAGTGATTCGCATTCAATCTTAGGAGCTAATTCATTTTTGGTAATGTTAGCAATTAATTCCTGTTCTTGGGCATCAAAATTACCATCTGCCCAAGCAATGGTGAGCAGCCCACGCAACCAAGCGGCAATCTGTTCGCTGCTGTAGGGGGATTGAACGGTACTTGTCATAAACTCACGTCTGGTAGCTTTCCTCAGTCACTACTAAGCTACCCTACCCAGCCACTAGGAAGATAGTGGGAGGAGCAGAGAAAATAAATTAGAGAAGTTTTCAAATCGCAAAAGTCGATCTTAGGGTAAAATCCATTTATGCCATTATTGAGAATCTTTATAGTTAAAGTGTATCTGATTTGAGTATCTCAACTATTCGTGCTACGTCTCTTTGAGAGTTCTGGACAAAGCATATTTAATTTTTGGAAATATATATTAGGTAGATTAGGTTAACTTTAAGCAATCAAGGTATTAATAATGTTTTTCTTTGGCATTGAGCATGAAGTCGCTTTCCTAAACGAAGAAGGAAAGTTTGCTGATTTTTCCCACACAAAATTTGCTGATTTTAATCAAATTATTGAAAAGCTACCCACATATCCCAGCGACTATCCCCAACTGCGCGTAGGTGATGCGGGTATTAAGATGAAGAGATGGTACATTGAGGGATTTGAAAGATTTGCAGATTCTGATGAAGTGATTGACTGTCATGTTAAAGGTATTGAAATTAGAACAACTATACATTCTAATATTCAAGGCGCTATTACAGAATTATCAGAAAGTTTTCATTTACTCCGTGAGGTTGCTGCTAACTTTGGTTTATCACCAGTTCTAGTCAGTTTCAATCCCTACAATCAAGCCTTTGAGCCTCAGCCCCCATTAAACGATTATGAAATTAAACAGTTAGAGGCTTATCCTGACGAACAAACTGCTAATATTCACATGGTATCCTATGGGCCAGATTTAAATATTTCAGTGGCAGATATGTCTAGTGAAAATATAATTGATATTGGCAAAAAGTTAACTTATTACAGTCCTTATATCGTTCCTTTTAGTTATAGTTCCCCTTTTTATAAAGGAGGTTTATGGGATGGTTTATCGGTACGAACATTTATCAGAACTGGAAAAAGACCAGCAGCCTTAGTTTTTGTTCAGAAAGAGGAACAACTGATTGATAGCACACCTTCCTTAACAAAAATTGCCCGAATTCCGGCTGAAGTGGGACGCATTGAATTTAAGGCTTGTGATAGTTGCGATAATTTTTTAATCTACGCGGCTTTACTGGCGTTATTAAAAGGTTTGGTATTAGATGAAACTTTGCTGGGTAGAGCAACTGTACCCGATGCAATGTTACATCAAACTTCTGCAAAAGAAGCTTTTGACAACGAGAATATTTTTGAGAATGCGACAAAAGTCTTGCAAGCAGCCGAAGTAGCTTTGGGAGACGATCCAGATGTTCACTATTTAACGCCATTAAAAGTACTGCTGGCGAACCGAAAAACTAGATCCCATGAATTAATAGAATTGTTCCATCATGGAAATTCAATAGAAGAGGTAATAAGGCAGACTTATCAGTTTTAAAGAAAAGATTTAGTATCCACCTTAAAAAGGAAGAATTTTCATACAAATTTATACTTTACAAACATCCTCTAAGGTGCATATTACCGAAAGTTCTTTGAGTGGATAAAGTCGAGCTAACTGAATATAAATAATAGAGTCATTAAGTCACAACTATATTAAGTCGATATATCTAGAGACTGATATTATTACAACCAAAGATAGAGGAAAGTTCATTCTAGAGATTGATGCAGGCTTTAGCATTTTCCAAGTAAAAGTAGAAACAGGGAGCCTTGAGAGAAGAATGTCAATATTGAATGTAATAATTTTGCTAACAGAATTAAAGTGGTATTTGCTTATTATACCTTGCTAATTCGATGCAAAAATACAAAGACAATTAGACAATCTGCTCATTAGGTTCGTTTTACAAGAACTTCCAGATTGAAACGTAGCTTGCTAGTTTTCTTATTGCTCAAATTTGTTTGCCAAATTAAAGTTATAAGCTTCTGCTCTTTCACTGAAAGTTCTGCGTTGTTCAAGCTGTTATTGAGGATTTCAAATGAAGATTGTTGCTTCTGTTTTATCTATCTTAAGCCCAGTACGTTTTTTGGTTGTGGCTTTTACTTGCGCCATACTATTGTTATCTAGTGCTTTTCCTGCTTTTGCGATCGATAGCTACCAAAGCGATCCTACCGAAGCTACTACACAATTGCTTGACATTCAACGCAAAACTGACGAAGCTGCTAAAGCACCACCAATAGGATTGAGAAAGACTCAAAAAGAGACTAACGAAGGACTAAATGAGGTTCAGGGAGCGGCTGATATTGATCAGCAGAAGCGTCCAGAAAATTCCCAGAGTGCAACCACTGTGGAAGAAAATATAAAGAATGTATTGGAAAAAGTTACGGGTAAGTAACTAAATTAATAGTTCTGGTAATTTTTTGTTAATAATGGGTGATTGTGTAAAAGCAGTCGCCCATTACTAATTAGTTGGGAGCTTAAAAAATAATAAACTTCCCTAAATGATAAAAATCCGGTTTGATTTGAAGAAAAAATTGGTAGTGGCGTGTTAGCGACAGCGTAATGCACCATTATCAAGAATTTGGTGCGTTACGAACTTCGTTCTAACAGATCCTACAATACCTAATTTTATTCAAAAATCAAATACTATAGCGTTTCCTAATCTGCTTAGGTACTTAGTACGTCACTAATAAATTGGGCAAATCTCTGCGTAACTCTGCGCTTTCCTCTGTGCCCCTCTGCGTTTAAAAACATTTTTTATGTACCTCACTTACCTGAGAATCGCTATATTCCTATACTACCTATTAAGACATAGGCAGAACTAGGAATTAGGTCATTAATTTAAACTCATAATGTTTCCTTTGGTTGATGTGGAATGTATATGAAATTTGAGAAGTTAGTAAATAAGTTTGCTTAGGGATGGAAAAAGAATGCGTGCGATCAACATTGGTTTGACTGAAGAACAGCGTCAAGGTGTAATTAATCTGTTAAATCAAGATTTGGCAGATGCCTATTTACTGTTGGTAAAAACCAAAAAGTATCACTGGGATGTCGTTGGGCCTCAGTTCCGCTCTTTGCACCAACTTTGGGAAGAACACTACCAAAAACTGACTCTAAATATTGATGCCTTGGCAGAGCGGATTCGTGCTTTGGGCGGTTATCCAGTTGGCACATTGGAAGGATTTCTCAAGATTGCTACCCTTAAGGAACATGCTGGTAATGTTCCTACAGCAACAGGGATGGTAGCTAATCTAGTGGAAGATCACGAGCAGGTTATTCGTAATTTAAGAGACCATGTGGATCAGTCTGGCGACGAGTTCCACGATCAAGGAACTGCTGACTTTCTGACTGGACTCATGGAAGAGCATGAGGAAATGGCTTGGATGCTGCGTTCATTTATTGAAGGGGAAGCACTGGGCCCAGATGGTAGACAGCCAGCAGAAGGAGCTAAGACTCCTGTAGGTGTCTAGCACATAACTTCTGACTTGAGGATAGGTGTCTGTGAAACCATTTAAAAGGAGGAATCAATCCTCCTTTTAACTTGAGTGAAAGAACATATCCATTGCAAAAACAACATAATAAGTAAGTGGGTCAAATTAAATATAAAACCTCACCCTGCCTCCGGCTTCCCTCTCCAAAGTATCTGAGAGGGATTGAAGGTGAGGTTTAATCTTATATTTAATTACGCCTACTTACTTATCAATAAGATTGATTTTAAACACAATCACTACATTGAGATCCTGGGCGAATTCTTTGTGAAGCAAAGGGACTTGATAAATATCAGTTTGAATTTCATCCTCAATATCACTTAAGCCCTCTGTACGATGCGCTGCTGGAAAATGACAACCAGAAGCAGGAAACCGCCCCGAAGGACAAGCTGCCACCAGGGGGTAATAGTCCCCTCAAGATTCAGCAGGTTGTACATCATTCCGAGCAAAAGCACACCAGCAAGCGTCGGAAACACGCTCCCCTGTCCCCCACCAAGAAACGTTCCTCCCATGACCGCCGCAGCGATCGCATCGGTTTCCCAGCCAAAGGCGGCCACAGGCTGGCCTGCCCCTAGACGACCTGCGAGAATTACACCCGCCAGTCCGGAAAGCAGACCGCTAATTGTATAAACCGCAAGTTTTACCCGATCTGGACTCACACCCATGAGTCGGGAGGACTCTTCGTTGTCACCAACAGCGAATATGTGCAAGCCTAATAAACTCCTGTGCAGCATAAACCAAGCTGCAAAATATAACAGCACAACTAAAAGCACCGGGACAGGAACCGGGCCAATGAATCCCCTACCTAGCCAAACAAGTCCTGATACTGTCGATGATACGGCAATCGACCTCTCCCCGGTGATGCTCAACGCCAGTCCCCGCGCCGCACTTGCGGTAAATAACGTGACAACAAACGGCTGGATTCTGGCGCGGGACACGAGAAGACCGTTGACTAGACCAAGTAAAGTGGTGCTGGCAATACCGCCGACGATCGCTATAAGGCTTCCTTGTCCCGCTAGCATGGCAGCAACGACACCGCCTAAAGCCACCAGCCCACCTACAGATAAATCGATTCCTCCGCTCAAAATCACAACAGTCATGCCCAGCGCCACGATCGCCAGCATACTGTTCTGTCGCATAATGTTCATCAGGTTAAGCGGTGTCAGAAAGGTTTCATAACGCAAGGATGCAAACAAAGCTAAACAAAAAAGCAACAGTAGCGCACCTTGCGAGGTAAGTAGTCTCGCCACGCGCGTACCGATAAGGGCAATCCTGGTGGCAGCCATTCTTGTTAGACCTCCCTTGGGCGCTGTAGAACAACAGCGAAAAGAATAATTACAGATTTCAAAACTAATGACCAGGTGAAGGGAATCAACAGCATATTGAAACTGGTAGAAATTACCTGCATAATTAAGGCTCCGACAACAGTTCCCAGCACATTTGCACGACCACCAGAGAAGGGCGTACCGCCAACAACAACAGCCGCGATCGCATCGAATTCGGCGTTGACACCAATCTTGCTCGGATCGCCCATCGCCAACCTTGCTGTCTCGATTAGCCCAGCCAACCCAGCCAATAGAGCGCTAATTATATAAACAATGGATTTTACACGCTCTGCACGGATACCCGCCAGCCTTGCTGCCTGTTCATTGCCGCCAACTGCAACGATGTAACGCCCAAAAATTGTAGAGCGGATACAGAAGAACGCGGCTGCAATCACAACTCCTGCAATCACAACCGGAATCGGGATCGGGCCGATATAACCCTTACCCAAGGCTTCAAAGGTAGCATGAGCAAAGGGAACAATTTCACCGTCCCCGATCACCTGAGCAATTCCCCGCCACACAATCAAAGCCGCCAAGGTGGTAATTAAAGGCTCAAGTTTCAGTCCTGTGATGAGAAAGCTGTTGAGAATGCCAATCAACAGGGCGCTTCCGAAAGCAGCTAAAAGAGCGATCGCCATCCCATACTTAATCAGCAATGCCACAATAATTGAAACCAATGCCATAGTAGAACCAACCGTGAGGTCAATACCCCGTGAGGCAATGACAAACGTCATTCCAACGGCAACGATCATCGTTGTAGATACCTGGAGCAACATATTTAAGGTGTTGCTAAAGGTAGCAAAACGCGGAGTAAACAGGGCGTTTGCAACATAAAGAATTAGGAGCGCCGCAGGTGCGCCGAAGTTTGGGTTCCACAGAGTTCCCCAAGATAAACCGAGCTTCTTAATATTCATTTGCGTCTTGCTCTTTCTTGGAATCTGCACCTTCCGCCATAGCGTGCAGAATTTCTTTGATGTTCTTCTGCTCGCCACTGAGTTCTGCAACTGACCGCCCATCACGCAGAACCACGACACGCTGTGAGCCTTCAACGAGTTCTTCCACTTCCGAGGAAATCATCAGCACTCCCAGCCCTTGCTCTGCAAGTTCAGCAATTAGTCGCTGAATCTCACTCTTTGCCCCAACGTCAATACCACGGGTCGGTTCATCGAGGAGAAGCAGTTTCGTATTTTTGCACAGCCATCGCGCCAGAAGAACCTTCTGCTGATTACCCCCCGAGAGTTCGTGAATCTTCTGCTCGGCGCTGGCAGCTTTGATACCAAGACGCTGCATGAAACGGTTGACGAGTTCGCCTTGTCGTTTTTTGTCAACGATACCCCATCGCGTCAGAGACGGTAGGGCAGCGAGTGTGAGGTTTTCGCGCACCGAAAGTTCAGGAATGATCCCATCTGCCTTGCGGTCTTCTGAGAGGAAAGCCATTCCCGCGTTGATGGTATCATGGGGACTATGCACTTCGAGAAGATTACCTTCGAGTTTTACAGTTCCAGCGTCGAGTGGTTCAGCGCCAAATACAGCGCGCGCCGTTTCGCTACGACCAGAACCGAGCAAACCCGCCAGCCCAACGATTTCACCATGCCGGACTTCAATTGAGACACCAGCGAGTCGGTTTTGATATTTCAGGGCTTGGGCTTGCAACAGCACTGGTTGACCTGCCGCGTTTTGCGATCGCTCTGTAAACGCTGTGACTCCTTTGCTTACCTCATCCGGCTGGCGACCCAACATATAACAGACGAGATCCAGACGATTGAGGGTGTTTAACGGCTGCGTCACGATGTTACGCCCATCACGTAGAACCGTCACGCGATCGCACACGGCGTAAAGTTCTTCAAAACGGTGGCTGACGTAGACGATGGCTGTCCCTTCTGACTTCAGACGACGCATAACGTTAAACAAAACAGCAACCTCAGTTTCCGTTAGGGAACTCGTCGGTTCATCGAGAATCAGCACCCGCGCCCCAAAAGATATAGCACGGGCGATCGCCACCATTTGACGATGTGCAATATTGAGCGAACTCACAAGCGATCGCGGATCGATATCCAACCCCAAGCGCTCCAAAATCTCGGTTGCCGTAGCGTTCATGCGCCGTCTATCAATGATGCCAAAGCGATGCGGCTCCCTACCGAGAAAAATATTCTCGGCAACGGTTCGGAAACCCACAAGCTGAATCTCTTGGTAAACAGCTACAATTCCTACTGCCTGTGCTTCTGTCGGGTTCTGAAATGCAACGCGCTTATCTTCGTACTCTATAACGCCTGAGTCCCGTCGATATGCTCCCGTCATAATCTTGATTAGCGTCGATTTACCAGCACCGTTCTCACCAACCAGCGCATGAATTTCACCTGCCTTGAGTTCAAAATCAACGCCCCACAGCGCTGGCACACCGGAAAAACTTTTCTTAATTTCCGTCATGCGGAGGACAGTTCGAGTACTCTGATTCATCGGCTTTATACCAATTCTTGAGAATTTTGCAAGAGATTCAAACTTGAAAACCTAGATTCTGTAAGACTCTCGTAATTATGAATTAATATGCTTCATTCACAAAATCCTTAGCATTTGTTGCGTCAAAAAGTCTGTCCTTAAGAATAATTCGCGGTGGAATTTTTGCACCTGCAAAATACTTTTCCATTGTGGTAAAAACAAGCCGGCCAAAACGTGGGTTTGACTCGACACTCACACCCAACTCACGGCGGATAATCGCCTCAAGTGCAGATTTTTGACCATCAATTGAACCGATAATTACATCCTTACCAGGCTTCATACCTGCGGACTTAATAGCTTGGATTGCACCCAATGCCATTTCGTCGTTGTGAGCATACACTGCGGTAATCTCAGCACCCTTGGCTTGGATAATGTTTTCCATTACGCGCTGGGCCGCAGCCCGGGAAAAATCCGCCGTCTGCGAGGCGATAATCTTCATATTGGGATAATCAGCGATCGCATTGCGAAATCCCTTAGCCCGCTCAATTGCAACCGATGAACCTGCTGTTCCCGTAAGTTCCACAATAGATGCCTTACCATCAGTTGCTTTGGCCAGCCATTCACCCACACGGCGACCTTGGGCGATGAAATCCGACCCTAAAAAGCTAACGAAGTCCTCGCCTGGTCTTCCCGCCGCTTCACGATCGATGAGAAACACCGGAATTTTTGCTGCTCTCGCAGCTTCCAAAGCCGGCGTAAGACCTTCATACTCACGTGGTACGAGGAATATGGCATCAACTTGGCGGGCGATCAAATCCTCAATGTCAGAGAACTGCTTTGATGTCTGCCCTTGTGCGTCCGTCATCAAAAAGTCGTAAGTTTCCTTACGTTTGGCGGCTTCAGCTTTGATACTATTCGTTTCAGCGACGCGCCACGGCCCGATGTTCTCGGTTTGCGAAAATCCGACAATGTTTTTCGTTTTCTCACGCACGCAACCAGCTAGCGAGAAAGCCGCGACGGTAATCGCAACGTAGACTCTAAATACTAAAAACCTTGACATATAAACTCGGATAATTGAGTATCCGAAACAGGCTTCATTTTTCATCAACTCAAAAGAATATTTTTAATCCTCGAAATGGTGAAAACCAATATTATTAAATCTGATTCTTTAAGTATATTGAAAATTTACCTCAATAGTAGGCAAAAACAAGCCGTAAAAATACATCTATCTTCTTATTGTTGAGTCTGCTATTTCAAATTTATAGTAGAATCCAAACCTTTTATATTAAGTTAGTTTGATGTGTAGGTTACATATTAGCTTAATAAAAGTAGAATTAAATTTCTACACTATCTCTATTTTTTCACTTTTCGTAACAAGCAAGTAGTAAACAAGTGAAATCATCAGTTTTAAATAAACAGGACTTACGCAATAACTCTCCGAAACTCTTATTCCTTTGTGTCCTTTGCGGTTCGTTTTGTCATGATTTTGCGTAAGTCCTAATAAATCTTCTCTATGGCAATTTATAACTACCCACACGCAGATTTAACTGACCTTGACGCGGATTTTGGCTGAATATAAATGCTCCTTCTTCAGTTTCTCCACTAGATAAAAAGTCGATTTGTTGCTCTCCTGTTTCTGTAACTTTGCCGTTAATTAGTAACTCAGCCATAATCTGAACTGACTCAGCTGTATCTCCTCCACTATTCACAACTTCAAAGGGAACATAAAATTGTCCATCAATTTCTTGAATTGTTTGTTTTTTGGAGACAGAAAGGATGGGAGGTTGATTCTTTTCGTTCAGCCAAGTGTAGCCAACCAGACCAACAATGATTGCTAAAATTAGTGAGGAAATGCTGAATGTCACCCACTCAGCTATTGAGCGCTTTGGTTTTTGTTCTGTTTGAGTCATATTGCTAACCTTCCGGCTGCACCGCCAATTGTTGCAGGCAAGCCTAGCATCAATGTATGATCTAACCACATTGTCCAAGGGTCGCTAAAAGTTAATTTTTGAAAGAACCACAGCATAAAAGCGCTTGCTATTAGTGATACTAAGTAGGACATGATGGTTTCGCTCGATGGTCGTTGGAAAATTCCTTTTTGCTGTCTTCGCTTTTGCTGGTCTGAAAAGCCTGCCTGAAATACAATGCCATAAGAAATCAGTAAGGATGTGGCGATCATTGCTAACTCCCAAGATGGTGAGGCTGCGGCTGCAAGCATGGTAATTTCATCTGTTGGAGCGATGTTAAAGGCAATTATGGTTGCACCAATCAGGGTTCCACCCACATCGGCAAAGGTGGCGTTTAACTCATCGTTTTTGTTGCTGGTTGTGCTGTCCGCTTTTTGTCCTTCTCTATTGCTATTTCTACTATCTCCCAACAATTGGTTGGCTAATGCTACACCAAGAGCAAATGGTACACTTTCAAAGATGATTTTCCCTAAAGATTCTTTTAGGGAAGTTTCTAGCGTCAATTCTCGCAATAGTAGCAACACAAAGGTAGAGCAAGCTAGTCCGATCGCGATCGCTTCTACGGTATCCATTGCAGCTTGAGGATCTAGCCAGCTATATCTGCGTTTGCGAAAGCCTTCTGTCTGATTGAGCAAGTAAACCCCAATAAACATTAATGCGATCGCTATCATCATCAGTTGTGGTTTTACTAGCGATCCAATCCACCAAACCTCCATTGTGTACAGTAAAGGTATGCCAAATAAAAAGCCTCCACAAGCACCGCGAATGATATCATTAATCTCACTTTTCCATATATTCTTTTTACGTTTTGTTGCCACTCCTTTACTTTCCTTTTGTTGAAAATTTGCTTTGATTTATACTTAGGACTTAAGCAAAATTACACACAGTAGGGATAATACTCTGCGGGTTCGCCTTTGATGTTTTCGTAGAGTAGCCGTTTGCGTCTATATGAATTCCCCTAAGAAAATTTTTCTTTTTGGCTATTCTTTGCGTAACTCCTAATATTAATTTTCTATGAAAATGCATATAGTAGTTCTAAATCTTTCATAAAAGTTAAATCCCCAACTTATTGAAGAAGTCGGGGATTGCAATCATATAAATTTTCACAGATTGCTATTTGCAACCGCACTTTTAACAAAAATTAAATTCAGCTTCAGCTGTACAATTGCTAGAGATATTTTTGAAATTTAATGCTGCCTTAATTTTCATTTACCAAATCAACTAAGGCGTTGGATTGGAAGCGGACTATAGATGAAACTGAGCAACCGCGATAATTCTCAGAGGTGAATACTGATAGTGTGATATTAGCCTGACCAGGGTCTAAGATGCGTTTTACCTTGCAGGTTTGCATTTTGTTATTGCAGTAAGCAATAATGCGATCGCCAGCCTTGACATCTAACGCTTGAATTTTCACTTAATATCAACCTCGCCCAAGATTTTGTTTAGCTAAAGAAAAATACATTACTATATTTCACTTGCTAAACAATTTAAATATTCATTTTAGTATAACACAAAAAGTAAGCGTTTTAAACGCTATCAATTTCATCTAAATAATGTCAAGTTGATTTATGCTCAAAATTCTATTAAATGCTGGACTGGAAGAAAATAAACATACTTGTAGCGCAGCTGTTACAGCGCGGCATAAATCCAGCTATCATCTCAATTAACAAGATTTGTGGCAATACTACTCGGGTTTTGCATTTTGAACTCAGAATTTGGTTTGGGGAAAAGGTTACTGGGGTTGGGTTAAAGGTTTTTTCTTTCCCTTTTCCCCTTCCCCTTTTCCCCTTAACCGACAAGTATTGAGATTTGTGGCTTAAGTCTTTATTTTAATGGTAGGCAACTTTTCGCCATATTTTACTAGAGTATAAACCTTTTGCTCTAAATTTTTTTGGGTAAAGATTTTTCCTTCTATGTTTTTGTTACAATTATTGAAATTTTTACCTAAAAGTACCACTATGGCTTTATATGCTGAATTACATAGACATCTGGGCGGTTCCGTCGTACCGCGAGTTCTATGGCGATATTTTGAGCGACATTCTTCGGAGTTGATTTCCCGCTTTGCTGACTATTCAGAATTTGAAGATTTTTATACTCGTCCACGCAACAGTCTAGATGAGTATCTAGAATTACACACCCTGGTAGAAAGTGTGCAAACTGTGGAGACTTTGCCTTACTTTATCTATCGCTTGGTGCGGGGTGCTTACATTTTTGAAAATTTGGCTTATCTGGAACTGCGCTACACTCCATATTTACGAACACCTGAGCATCTGAATCAATCACAGAGGATTGACAAGATGGCGGAAATTGTGAAAGTAGTAGGACTTGCTAGCCACCAACCAGAACATCCAATTGTTACTAGCCAAATTCTTTGTATGCACACGCGCTTACCTTATGAGGTAAACAAGGCGATTATTGATTTGGCGGCGCAAAATAAGGAGTATGTCTGTGCAGTGGATGTAGCAGGGGGTGATAGCTATTATGCCGAACGCTTAGAAGAATGGATTAGCTTATATGATTATGCGCGATCGCTAGGCGTTAACACCACGGGACATCTATATGAAACCACCGCAGGTTGTTATCCCGAACTGTTACCCTATCTGATGCGAATCGGTCACGGTATCCAAATCCCTCTACTGTATCCAGAGTTACTTAATGATGTTGCAAGACGCGGACAATGTTTAGAGATTTGCCCCACAACTTACATAAAAACTGGTACTTTGCAGGATATCCGTCAACTCAAATTAGTTTTTGATCGTTGTTTTGATGCTGGGGTAGATATTGCTATCTGTACCGATAATGCTGGATTGCATAATGTACGTCTACCATTTGAGTATGAAAATCTCTTGACTTACGACATTATCAGTTTTAAACAACTACAAGCTTGTCAGGATGCAGCTTTCCGTCATGCTTTCGCTTGGCCTTACAGTGAACGTCCTGCATCTTTGTTGAACGATTTGTTAAAACCCGAACTACCGAAAGTTTTAGCAATCAGGGATAGTAATTAACGATCGCCTAGAGGCAACTAGAAAGTAAGGTGATTTAATGTTAATTAATGTTGAGTGTTGCGATCGCTGATTTGTCTGATGCTTTAGAGAAAGCTGTAATGCACAATAAATATCTGGCAAAAATCAATTTTTTAGAGATTAAACCACAGATGAACGCAGATAATGCATTGGCCTTTATTTGTGGTTCTTTTTTCTCTAATTTTGATTTTTGCTCAAAGTCTAATGTGCAGTACAAAAAACCAGCAATGATGGAATAAATAGACTTAGATTGAGATATCTGGGGTAAGTTTAAGCACCAACACCTTCTGTAGCACCACCAATTGAAATCCAAGCTGCAAGGCCACCTTTGATTTCCGCTACCTCAGCAAACCCTTGTCCTCTTAGAAGTTGTGCCGCCTGGGTTGTATGTTCGTCACTGTCGCCATAGATATAAATATGGCGTTCTTTATGTAGAGCAGATTTAGCTTTAGATGCCAAATCGTTTAATGGGATAGGTATTGCTCCACTGATCCGACCGTGATTGTAGGTGTGGCGATCGCGCACATCAACAATTGTAAAACCTGGTTGACCCCATTGCAAACGGGTCTTTAAATCATGGACATCAGCAACTGAATTATTACTCATAAGCTTTTCCCGCTTATAACCTCACAAGCAATTTATCAAAAATCGCCTTGTAATTGAGTTTTCAGTCTAATAAGTTAATAATTAGCAATTATAGCAAGGGACTGGGGACTGGGGACTGGGGACTGGGGACTGGGAACTAGGTGAAAAGTCTTTTTGTGTCTAAGTTTCATCATCTGTTGATATCCTAACCACCAAAGCTTGTGCTATACATCAACAATACCCCAAATTCTTAAGGGAATAGTCATTATTAGTTCATTTGAACTATCTAGCGTTTGCACTAACTGATAAAGCATGATGATGCCGACAAAGAATATGCAATGATTGACAAGGGAATTACCCGCGCCCATCAACACAGCGCAGGTGCAATTTTGGCTTTTTTAGTTCATTAACTGCTCAAAAGGTTTACTTATCTTAGCCGAATCTGTAATTAGCCGAATTTTAATCTCATGGTAGAACTCCTCTTGAAATAGCTCTACTTTCGATTGAGCCGAAAGTAGTAGTAGCGCCCAGAAAACGCTAACTAAATGACTATGTTTAGACTCATGTCCAGACCCATTTTGCTTAAGAAGTTTTGTTTGAGTCCACAACTCTACAAGTTGTTCTAGATTCAACCAATTTTGTTCTGAATTTAGCTCCCTTGCCGATAAATTCAACACTTGTTCAAGTTCCCCAGCTACTTCCGTTAGATTTTCCTGGTGAGCTAATTCCAGCGCCTCCCGCATACTTTGAACGCTGGGCAAGCGTCTGGGACGGATAGGTTTGCTGACTTTTTCTACTAGTTTTAGCTGGTTTGCCATAATCTGCAATTGCTTGATTAACTCTTGCAGAGTCACCCGGCGCTTTGGCGGCGGCATTGCCGATGGACGACGGCGCAATTGCCGTTCTAATGGTAAACGATGACCCTGATGTGATATTCCGTCTTCACCTTCTAACAGGGCATCATCTAATACGCCATCTTGAATATCTCCTACTGTTGACAATTGCATCAATGTATTGGCTTTGAACAATACCAGCATTGATGCTGACAAAAAAGCCTGTCCAGATTGAGATAAATCGGCTTCATAGCCTCTTCCTATTGACTCCGGTGCCATCAGTTCTAAGTAACGGTCAATCACCTCAATCACCTGAACATCCCAAGGGTCTATTTGTCCCTGTTCAGCTTGGTAAATCAGGAGTGTGATTGTTTCTAATAGCTCGGAAGCTTCCATCAACAGGTTCTAAGTTAATTAATAAGAATAAAAAGACCGTAAATTCAATGACTATTGGCAAAGCGTGTACTTTATACATTCGCTTGTGCTTTTTTTAATCAGGAATTGCCTGCTGGCAGTATCCCCTGAAATTATAATCAATCACTATTGTGAATTGTGAGATCGGAATGTGCAACTTTTGATATTTGGGAATTGGGCATTGGGAAAGAGGCAGAGGGGCAGAGGGGCAGAGGGGAAAGACTTGACTTACTCAACTTCTCCCCTGCTCCCTGCTCCCTGCCCCCCTGCCCCTCCTCTCTTAATCTGGAGGTGCGTCATGAGCAATGGTGACAGTTGAGACAACATTACCAGGCTTGCCGCTTTTTATCGCATCGAAAGTGCCTTTAATAGTACCAGCAATGGGAACAGCAACAAGCGTTCCTAACAGTCCAGCAATCTCAAATCCCATCAAAATAGCTACGAAAATCCAGATGGGATTCAACCCAATAAAGTTACCGAGTAACCTGGGAGCTAACAGGTTATCTTTAAGCTGCTGCATAACAATTGCTGCTATGGCAACTTGAACTGCTAACCACCAATTTTGCAACAGTACTAAAATTGTCACTAGGCCAATGCCAAGAGATGCCCCGATAAAGGGAATGAGTTCTGAAATCCCAATTAATATGGCAAACAACAGGGCAAAGGGTACCTTCATTACCAAGAAAATTGGTGTGAGGGTTAGCATCATGAATAGTCCTAGCAACAACTGGCTAAGAAAGAAGTTCTGAAAATTTAGGCGTAAGGATGCGGTAAGAGGATCTGCAATATTAGAGGGTAAAAGATTGACTAGACCATACCAAACGCGATCGCCATATAAAAGCATATAAAATGCAAGCACAATCACTAACACTATGTCAAGTAAGCCTGATAGTAGTGTTCCAGCAAATCCCACTGCCCCAGAAGCTAGCTGTTGCACTAGATTCTGAATGTTGACATTGATTTGACTGGTTACAACTCTTAGATCAATGGGCAAACGTCGTTGTTTTGCCAGCATCTCAAATTGCTCTAAGTTTGCTTGACTAGCGCCTAACCAATCAGGGATCTTATTTAACAGTTGGATTGTTTGGTCAATGATCAACGGCACTAAGGTAATGCCTAGAATCCCCAATAGGGTAAGCGTTGCTAGTAAAACTATAATTACCGCCTGAGTGCGCGTGATTCGGGCACGTTCAAAGAACTTAACCGGATAATTTAGTAAAAAAGCTAAAATTGCCGCAATGCTCAAGACGGTAATGGGATGCTGGAAATAGCGAAAAAGCACGGACAGTAGCCAGATATTAAGAGCGATAATTGGACCGCTCAGACCATAAATTAACAGTCGTTGAAGGGAGGCTGAACGGCGCATATTATGCAACCTATTTTAAATATTCCTGAGAGAATTTATAAAATTCTTGATGGCATTATCATCATAGAGATTTTTAACAAAGATATGTATAAGCGTATCTGATAACAGGAAGTAAATAAAAATGGACAAAACCGTAGCTGATCTACGCAAAGACTACACCTTGGAAGCTTTGAGCGAACTCGAAGTAGACCTCAATCCTTTTATTCAATTTAAAAAATGGTTCGATCAGGCTCTAGCAGGGCAACTCCTCGAACCCAATGCCATGACCCTTGCTACCGTTACACCAGACGGTAAGCCCTCAGCCAGAATGGTGCTACTGAAAGATTTTGATGAACGAGGCTTTGCCTTCTTCACCAACTACAACAGCCGCAAAGGACAAGAACTCGCAGAAAATCCTCTAGCGGCTTTAGTCTTTTGGTGGGCAGAACTAGAACGTCAAGTTCGGATTTGTGGCTATGTGGAAAAAGTTTCCGAAACTGAATCCGACCAGTATTTTGATACTCGCCCTCCTAATAGTCGCTTGGGTGCATGGGTATCTAATCAAAGTGAGGTGATAGAAAGTCGAGAAGTCTTGGAGCGACGTTTGCAGGAGTTCTACAGTAAATATGAAAATCAAGAGATCCCCCGACCGCCTCATTGGGGAGGCTTACGAGTGATCCCCACAGAAATTGAGTTTTGGCAAGGACGCTCTAGCCGCTTACACGATCGCTTACTCTATAGCCGTTTAGATAATGGCACTTGGAAAATTGAGCGGTTATCACCTTGAAGGGAGCAGGGAGCAGGGGAGAAATCAATTCAAAATTCAAAATTCAAAATTCAAAATTAAAGAACTTCTGTCTCCTGCCTCCTCTTTTACAATGTCCAATGCCCTATGCCCCATGCCCCGTATCAAATTACCACTGAGCGATCGCGTCTTGAATTGCTGCCCGTGCTTCTGATAGAGATTGGCTACGGGCATCACCCTCGTTGAGTCTGTTGGCGTTAATGGTTGAGTCGATGGGGAGTATTATCTCCCGCACCTCTCAGTTAGATCCGTGCGTACCCGTTTCCGTGTACACGGCT